>CAZRLY010000043.1:0-25141 GCA_964601015.1 uncultured bacterium | reverse complement strand
CATCTGGGCGTTGGAGCGTTGGGGCGTTGGAGCGTTGGAGCATTGGAGCGTTGGGGCAAGAGAGGGCATTGGAGCGTTGGAGCAAAAGATTGTCGTGAAATGTTTTTGTTTTTTGCCCCAGTGCCCCATTGCTCCATTTCCCCAGTGCCCTCTTTCCCAGTGCCCCATCTCCCCAATGCTCGGTCACTGGTAGCCAAAATTTTTTGTCTATGGACTTTTCACACACCCTCTGAAAGGAGGATACCTCATGCTCGGATGAGATAACCCCCCTCAATGCTAAACCTGCCTTCAAGCCTTTTTCGACAGCGGTCTGTGAGTGTTCCAAACACTTACTGAACAAGCGGTTATTCAGCATTACGGCAGCAGCTTCCAAGTCATTTTGAGCTTCTATTGCAAAAGCTTCAGCAATTTGGCGAAGCTTTCTCAATTAAATCACCTCTAATTCAGGGATATGCCAGGTGAATTTACTAATCTTGCGAATTCTTCCGGCTTCCAAAAGTCGGTGAATTTTTTCTATATGCTCTTTAAAAAAGCCATATGGGTCAAATAGTATATGGTATCCTTCCGAAATGGAAAGCAGCAAGGGATTAAACCATTCAATGGCTTTTGTTACTTGATTTGCGCTCATCAAAACGCACTCCACATTAGCCAACAGCTTTTTGTAGAACCTACTTCTGAGTTGTCCTGCAATCGCACCCTGCTTCCTCCAATCGTCGGGAAGGTGTCTGACAACTATAAGAATATCAGTGTCGGAATCTGGACGAGCGCATCCCTTAGCTTGAGAGCCAAAGAGCGCCACTGCTACAAGTTCGTCTTTGAATTCCTCTGTCAATTGAGAAAGGATTTCATCTTCCATTTGTGTGCTTATCATTTTACCACACCAAAAATTTCCAGTCATTTTTGGGCTGTAGAATTAACTACTTCTCAAGCACTTCTGGATTCACTATCTGCGGGGGTTTGCGTCCCTCAATCATGGCGATGGCGTTATCAACGGCGAGAAACGCCATGCCAGCTCGAGTTTCGACGGTAGCGCTGGCGGTATGCGGAGTCAAGACGGCGTTTTCACATTCAGCCAAACCTTCAGCCATCTTCGGTTCTTCCTCGAACACATCCAGTCCAGCGCCGGCAATCCAGTTTTCCTTCAATGCCTTTACCAGCACCTTCTCATCTATAACCGGGCCGCGAGAGTTGTTAATCAAATACGCGGTCTTCTTCATCATCTTCAACTCTCTTTCTCCGATGAGGTGCGTGGTTGCGGGCATCAGCGGGACATGCACTGTGACGAAATCGGCTTCCTTGAGCAGTTCGTCCATTTCAACCTTCTTGGCACCGACGGTTTTCTCAAGTTCCTCGTGGTGGAATACGTCGGTATACAGCACCTTCATGTTGAAGCCTATCGCTCTCTTTGCCACGGCGGCACCGATTCTGCCAACGCCTATAACCCCCAGTGTCTTGCCGTAGATGTCTCCGCCAAGGAGCATCATCGGACCCCAACCTTTGAATTTGCCGGAGCGGTTGAACTTGTCCGCCTCGACAATTCTCCGGGCGACAGCGAACATTAAAGCCCACGCCATGTCAGCCGTAGTATTCGTCAATACGCCTGGTGTATTGGAGACGGGAATTCCGCGTTCAGTCGCGGCGTCTACATCTATGTTGTTGAAGCCGACGGCATAGTTGGCGATGCCCTTCAAGTTGGGGTTGGCATCCATTAGCTCGCCATCAATTGTGTCAGTCAACAGACATAGAAGCACGTCACACCATTTGGTACCTTCAATAAGTTCTTCTTTGGTTAGAACCCTGTCGTCGGGGTTGATTCTCATTTCAAAAACTTCTTCTAACTTATCCAATGCAGGCTGTGAAAGCATCCTGGTTACAAAGACTTTAGGTTTCAATTGTCCTATACCTCCTGATTAAATTTTAGCGCCGAGTTTGATTATTCTCGCCGCTTTCTCCGCAGCCGAAGAAACAAGTTCTGCTGCGTTTTTTATCGCTTCGTCTAACGAAATTGGTCCGGGAGCTATGCTCATCATAGCGTCAATTCCCTCTTCGTAGGACGTTTCTGCGCCCTTCTTTATCCCCCCGGCTATTGCAAGGACGGGTATGTTTTTCCCTTTTGCAACTTTTGCCACTCCGATGGGGGTTTTGCCGTAGACGGTTTGAAAATCCAGTTCTCCTTCGCCAGTTATCACCAAACTTGCCTCTTCCATGCGTTCTGGCAGTTTTGAGGCGTCTATGACGATGTCGATGCCTGATTTTAATTCAGCATTGAGAAATGCCATCAACCCCGCTCCCAGTCCGCCAGCGGCACCTGCGCCCGGAGTTTCTTTAACATCTTTGCCCACATCTCGTTTGACAATCTCCGCGAAACGCCCTAAGTAAACATCAAGCAATTTAACCTCTTCGGGAGAGGCACCCTTCTGCGGGCTGTAAACATAAGCAGCGCCGCGCGGGCCGGTCAAAGGATTGTCCACATCGCAGGCGACTACCGTTTCACTTTCTGCTATCCGCTCATCTATCGTGGAGATGTCAATCTTTGCTAAATCCCTCAGGCCGATTCCACCGAATGCGATATCTTGCCCATCGGCGTCAAGCAACCGCGCACCGAGAGCTTGAGCGACGCCTGCGCCGCCGTCGGTTGTAGCGCTTCCGCCGATGCCGATGATAAATCTGCGACAACCCCTGTCCAGCGCGGCTTTGATTAACTCACCCGTGCCGTAGGTTGTCGTATACATCGGGTTGCGCTTCTCCTCTGGCACTAACGGCAACCCGGATGCCGCCGCCATCTCGATTACCGCAGTCTTCCCATCACCCAATATTCCGTAATTCGCCTGAATTTTGTCGTCCAATGGTGCCGTAACAAGCTCTGTCAACAACTGCCCGCCCGTAGCGTCAACAAGCGACTGCACCGTCCCTTCACCGCCATCTGCCATCGGCACCTTCTCAATCTGAGCCTCCGGAAAGATTTTTTTTAATCCCTGTTCGATTGCTTCTGCAACTTGTAAAGCTGTTAAACTGCCTTTGAAAGAATCTGGCGCTATAACTATTTTCATGGTATTTCTCCAACTAATGGTCAATTTTAAAGTTCATGCAGGGTAAGAAATGTCCAGATTTTGGGAGACACTATGTGAGGTTCCCGTTGTAGCGGACTTTCTCCGTCCGTCCATATTCAGTAAAACCCTCTACGAACTTATGAAATGAACCACTAAATTGTTCTATTCTATTATATCATTCATTTTGGTTTAATGCAACAAATAAAAAGCAGCCGGGATTAAAAATCTCGACTGCTCTGAACTTCCTTTTTTTGCCAATTTTCACAAATAATCTGCGAAAATTTTGCGAAAATGTGAACCATAAACCGCAAAGGTTATTGCCAGGGAGAAGAGGTGCGGACGTCTAAGCATAGTCCAAAGAAAGAGCTTCCAGTAATGATACCTTCCCTTTCCTATTATCCCTATGAACAATACGGATTTAAAGAGCGCTTCCAGGTGGCTGAAATGAAACCGAAATCCCTTTTTCTGCAACGGTTTATATTCTCTTAAAAACCTTTTGACCCGTTCGTAGTAGGGTTTAGGGGAGTAAATTCTGCTGATAATATTTTCATAACCCTTAATGAGCATTTCGTAATCCATCTTGGGGATAAAGTTCATTGAAAAATCCGTATTGTCACCCGAAGCATTCTTCAACAGCCTACCTTCTTTTACAAGGCGTTTGTAGAGTTTGGTGCCGCGAGGCGCATTTAATAATCCTACCATAGCTGTGACAATTCCACTCTTTTGAATGAACTCAATCTGTCGTTCAAAAATCGAAGGCCGGTCATTATCAAACCCTACGATGAATCCCCCCGTCACCTCGAAACCAAATGCCTGGATTTTTTTGACACAGGCTACTAAATCACGATTCTTGTTCTGAACCTTATCGCATTCTGCTAAAGTTTCCTCATCTGGTGTTTCAATCCCAACAAACACCTTGTTAAACCCCGCTTGAGCCATCAATCGCATGAGTTCTTCATCATCGGAAAGATTTATTGAGGCCTCAGTAGAAAAAACAAAAGGATGTTTCCTTTCTTCCATCCAATCAATGATAGCTGGTAAAACATCTCTTTTTAACTTACCCTTATTTCCAATAAAGTTGTCATCAACAATAAAGACTCCGCTTCGCCAACCTTGGGAATATAGGTTTTCTAATTCTGTTAAAATTTGGTCTTTACTTTTGGTTCGCACTTTATGCCCAAACAATACCGTAATATCGCAAAACTCACACTTGAAAGGACAGCCCCGGGAATATTGGATATTCATAGAAGCATATTTTTTCATATTGACCAGTTCCCAGAGGGGAGCGGGCGTCTTATCCATATCTGGCAATTCGTTAGAGGTATAAACATGTTTAGCACATCCATTTTTCAAATCTTCTAAAAAGGGTGGGAGTGTGACTTCAGCCTCATTAAGTACAAAATAATCTACATCCTCAAACTCTTCGTATCCAACCGTAAAAAGCGGCCCGCCGGCGACAATCTTGACACCCACTTTTTTGCATCTGCTAACTACTTGTTTTACTGATGCTTTTTGGATAGACATCGCACTTATAAAAACTAAATCAGCCCATTTTAGGTCAATATCTCTTAGTGTGGTTACATTCATATCCACAAGTTTTTTCTCCCACTCCTCTGGTAACATTGCTGCTACAGTCAACAAACCCAGCGGCGGGTGAAGCGCCTTTTTAGAGATAAATTTTAAGGCGTGTTTAAAACTCCAGAAAGTGTCTGGACACTCTGGATAAACGAGAAGTATTTTCATACTATCCTCCTGCTGTATGCAAATATTGTCCCTGTGGATATTAAATGTTTGGAAAAATACAGCGGTCACCTCCAAAACGCTCTTCATATCCACCCGGTTTCGTGCATATTTATAAAAAGCCACAATCACGTGACTGAACCCATACTAAACGAAAAGTGTAAAACCAAATCTGAAAACTGGCATTTGACCTGAGGCTTAAGGAGGTGTGAACCTAAATTTGGGACATCAAAGGAGAGGATTTTCGTTGATGCGGCATAGAAAGGATGTTAAAGAGTTGACGAAGCTGAATAACAATCCGATACTCAAATCTATTGCTGTCAACAGTCCCTTTTGACAAGAATACTGTCGACAGCAAACGAAAAGAAAAAGGAAGGCAGAAAGCTTCGCCGTCTGCATCCTAAAAGATGTAGGCAGACATAAGCGGGAGAGAAGGCGAAAGCCTCTCTCCTGCTTTGTCCCAGCCTGCATCTAAATTACTCATTTATTATCACTACGTTAGCAGCCTGTTTTCCTCGCGGTCCTTCAACGATGTCGAATTCTACGGCTTGTTCCTCGTATAATGTTCTAAATCCATCTCCAGCTATCGCTGAATAATGAACAAAAACATCTTCTCCTTCATCTTGGGAGATGAAGCCATAGCCTTTTCGTTCGTTAAACCACTTCACAAATCCCTTAGCCATTTTGACACAACCTTTCAAAAAAAATTTGAAGACTTTCACTTCCTGTAATTTCAAGAAAACTCGAAATCATCACTTCGACCTAATCAAGTTGCATCTTCGGTAAATATTATGAAACTATGAAAAGACGGTTGACATAAAACCGCCAACCTGTCGATACAAAAAGCTAAAAGACTGTGAAGTGTCGCTTTGCCTCTTCGCTTCGCTCCGAGTGAAACTTTCAACTTTTGCTGTCTAAATCCCAAAATATTACCAGAATGTTGCATTTGACATATTACATTATACCATATATTTTTTTGAGTGTCAAGTTCCAATTTTGGACTATCCGCCCACCTCTTATACTATTTTGAAGGTCAAAAGCGTATCAATTTGGGGCGCAAAAGCAGTAGGTTGGTTGATACGATTTAATCCTCAAATCTGTGAAAAGCCGCTACGCTACGGGCAAAAGGCTCACAGATAGTCCACCAAGATGAGACGAAAGATTTTGGAGACTCCCTTATTAGTATCGGGAGCGCCCGCCATAACCTCCGCCTCCGTAGCCTCTTCCGCGAGGACGCCGTTCCTGCTGCTCTCTTGCATCATCAACCTTTAGAGCACGCCCATTTAACTCATGCTCGTTTAATGTATTTTTGGCTTTTTCAGCATCCTCCTGGCTGGAAAATTCCACGAAACCAAAACCTCTTGACTCCCCCGAAGCTCTATCCCTAATAATAGCCACGGAAACAATTTCACCATGCTCTCCGAAGAGTGCTTCTAATTCTTCTTCTGTCACCGCTCTTTCAAGATTTCCAACGTACAGTTTATTTGCCATCTTTTTACTTATCTCCTTTTGTGTAACAAATTCCTTCTTTACCTTCGTCATCAAAGTTTAACATATTTTTCCCTTTGAGTCAATAAAAAATTTCCATATTCCTCATTTAAAAAATCTCGACTGCTCAGATTTATCCATTTTGGTCAAAAATCTGTTTTTTTTCTTTGGGAAAATCATTGGAATGTGCTAAAATGCGCCGAAAACAGCAGCGATTTTTGCTCCTGTCTTTAATTTTGCCGTATGAAATTATAAACGCCCAGTACCGCAACTCTTTACCTCTATTAACGTTGATAATCGTGGAGACAGTTGGTTTGATTCGTATGACAATCAGCGTGATTTTCACAGGGCTAAAGACGGTGTTGGTTTGAACAAACTGGTGATTGAAGCGGCATCACCCAACAAAATAAGAAGGGCGCAGGTGTATTTGGTAAAATATTCATGTTGAACGTTATGCCTGCGCTACCCCCAGGAGGAATATCAGATGAAACGGAGATTCTTTATCGCAACACTGATAACACTAACTTTTATCGGTCCAGCGCAAGCTGAGAAATGGGCGATTTTGGTCGGTATTGACCATTACGAAGATCCGAACATTACTGACTTGAGATGCGCTGTGGCTGACGTTACGGCTTTCAAGGAGGTTTTAACCGACCAAAAGATAGGCGATTTTGACCATGTGTATCTAATGACGGACAAACACAAGGGCAACGACTATCCCACACACACTAACATTACATTCCGTTTTGAAAATCTGGCGAGTCGAATCAATCCGGAAGACACGTTCCTTTTTTACTTCTCCGGTCACGGATTAGAAAAGGGTGGCAGATATTATTTGCTTTCTGTCAATTCGATAACCCGCAGTCAGACCAACCTTAAACAGACATCTATTCCACTGGATGTCCTTGAGGGCTTGATGAAAAACATACGCGCGCGCAAGATTCTTTTTATCTTAGACGCATGCAGAAATGAACCATCCAAAGCCAAGGGTGGTGGCGATAATATCATGTCGCGGGGGCTGATGGAAAAAACCGTTAAGGTAATGCCGGGTAAGAAGAAAGGTGTACCCGGATACAGCGCAGTGCTTTTTGCTTGCAAGGAAAAAGAGCGCGCTTACGAATGGGATGAAAAAGGGCATGGCGTTTTTACTTTCTATCTCTTAGAAGGTATGAAAGGCGAAGCAGCGAATGACGAGGGCGATATCACTGTAAATGAGCTTGTGAAATATACGCAGGATAAGGTGTTATCTTGGTGCAGGGATAACCTCCCGGACAGGATTCAAACGCCGACGCTGAAGCAATATGGTGTGGAACGAGTACCGTTGATGCGCCTAATTGGCGAACTGGAAACGCTCGAAGAAAAACGGAAAGTCCTTGAAGCGGAATTGCAAAAAATACAAGAACAACGCCGTCACGCTACGCAAGAGGATGATGCCGTAGCCGAAGCTGAAGCCAAACGCCGTGAAGCAGAACTTGCGGAGCAAATAAGGCAAGCTAAAGCTGATGAGGAAACAGAAAGACGACGTCAGGAAAGAATTAAAAAGCAAGAAGAAGCTGACGCACAACAACAACACAAACAAGCGCAAGAGCGAGAGCGGATTCGCCAGGAACAAGCAGAGATAGCAAGGCTTCAAAATCAGGTGGAGCAGGAACGTCGGCGCAAGAAAGTTGAAGAAGACGCTAAAATGACGATTGTCGACGCTCTAAATGAGGTCAGGGAGATTAAAGCGCAGATTGCGAAAATCCGTCCGCAGGTGGAGAAGGAAATAGAGGCACAGATAGAAGCGATACCTGAACCACAAAATGTCAAAATCACGCCAAAAGACGAGTTTGAGAAACAAGCAGCCTACAACGCTCGCGTGAAAAAAGCCCAAAATCAGGAATCTAAAGCAAAACACCGTTACAACGAGGAGATAGCTTCAATCCGAGCTAAACTTGATGCGGAAGTAGCGGAACGCAAAAAAGGCTATGAGGAAGCGCTGGCAGTATTGGACGACAGAGAATTCATTCTTGATGAAACACGGATGAACCTTGAGCTTGGAAAATACGATGCTGAAGCAGAAAACTTCCCGGACGCTATCGTCAAATCAAAAACACAATCTCCGCTTGATGATTTCCCATTCACCTTTGCAATTCCAATTGATTTTGCCCGACAATTCAAAACCTCTGTCATAAATGGAACTATCAAACTCCATGTTACCGTCGCACTTGACGCTGACGCAGAAACGTCTGAAATCAAAGCTGTCAGCGTAGTTGACCTGGTGCAGGACAAAACATTTGGTTATCCATTGCCAGGCGGTTTTGTGCCTTCTGGTGGAGAAACGGAAATAGCGCAAACCGGTCAACCTTACTTTCGCCAAAAAGATGGCATGAAAATGGTTTATATCCCCGCAGGCACATTCACGATGGGCGATGAAACAGGTGACCTGAACGGCACAGAAAACTGGCTCAAACTCGAACAACATGATGTTGATGTCAATGCGTTCCACATGGACGAGCACGAGGTTACAAACGAACAGTATTGCAAGTTCTTGAACGCTATCAGCGTTAAAGACGACGGGAAAAGATGGCTTGATTCGTCCGGAAACATGCTGATTTACTATGATTCAAGTTATTGTAAAATTGAAAAAAGCGGCAGTAAATTCAAGCCAGAGTCCGGATATGAAAATCACCCTGTTGTTTGCGTCTATTGGCATGGCGCAAACGAATACGCCAAATGGGTAGGCGGAAGATTGCCTACCGAAGCAGAATGGGAGAAAGCAGCCAGAGGTGGCGTGGCTGGACGGAAATATCCGAACGGAAATACCATCTCCCACGATGACGCTAACTATAAGGGAACTGGCGGCAAAGATAAATGGGGAGGAACTGCGCCTGTTAAGAGTTTTGCGCCGAATATGTACGGTCTGTACGATATTGCTGGAAATGTTTATGACTGGTGTTCTGATTACTGGGACGTAGACTACTACGCAAAATCCCCGAAAGATAACCCAACCGGTCCGTCGTCTGGAAATTATCATGTTATTCGTGGAGGCAGTTGGTATAACGATGCCAACTACATCCGTTGCGGTTTCCGTCTCTACTACGACGACATCGGCAGCTACTTCTTCGGCGTTGGTTTTCGAGTTTTAGTCGCCAGGGGGTTCTTTAAGTAGTTGGATTCCTGGGTTTCTGGATTTCTGGATTCCTGGATTAAGGGCAGCCCAAGATTCTATCTTGGCTTTTGGCGCTGGGCTTCCAAATGGCCAAATTAGGAATTTGGGCTACATGGGCTTCAAAAGATGAAAACGTACAAAAATCTCTTTGATAAGGTTTGTGATTTTAAAAATTTGTATGTGTCCTTTAAAAAAGCCAGACGTGGCAAACAATCTCGGCCGAATATCAACGCATTCTCCGAAAATCTGGAAAGTGAATTGATTAGGCTTGAAGAGGAATTGCGAAGCGGAACTTATCGTCCGGTTTTCTCAAACGTCTATTTTCATGAAGGACAAGCAAGATTATATTGGTAGGTCGGGTATGGTAGAAGACCTACCCGACGATTGGCTAATGAACGTCAGCAGTCGGGTAGTCCTGCGGACATACCCGACCTACAATTGTGTAAAACATTTATGTTTGAACTATGCCTACGCTACAGGAGGAATATTAAATGAAACGGACATTTTTCATCGCAACACTGATAACACTAACTTTCATTGGTTCAGCGCAAGCTGAGAAATGGGCTATCTTAGTCGGCATCAACGATTACGAAAACCCAGACATAAATGACCTAAAATGCGCTGTCGCCGATGTGACGACTTTCAAAAAGACGTTGGTGGAAGTCGGCGAGTTCAAAGATGATAACATCTTCTTGATGACTGATAAATCAAGGGGAGAGAAACGTCCGACGAACATAAATATTCTGTTCAGTGTGGAATCGCTTGCAAGGCAAATGAAACCACAGGACACATTCATCTTTTACTTTTCCGGGCATGGGATAATGCGCGGCGACAAGGCTTTCTTGCTGTCCATCAATGCGGTCAAATGGAGCGTCAGAACGCTGAAACTTAGCAGTGTGCCGATGGATGAACTGAAGGCAAGCATGAGTAAGATTAAAGCCCGCCAGGTGTTGTTCATCGTGGACGCTTGCAGAAATGACCCGGGCGCAGGAAAAGGCGATAAGGATAACCTGCTCACCGATGATTTTGCTAAAAACGTCCGCGCAATGCCCGGTTCGGATAGTTCTGGGTTTCCATCTGCGACAGCCACTTTGTATGCTTGCAGCAAAGGTGAGAGAGCTTACGAATACCATGACAAAAAGCAATGGGCGATGAAACAGGTGACCTGAACGGCACAGAAACCTGGCTCAAACTCAAACAACATGATGTTGATGTCAATGCTTTCTACATGGACGAACATGAAGTTACAAACGAGCAGTATTGCAAGTTCCTGAACACCGTTAAACCACCCGGCTCTTCAGGCAACGATGTTTCAGATTCATCAGGTAAAACTTTGATTTACCTTTGGGATAAATACTGCAAAATCAAGAAAAATGGCAACAGTTATAGCGTGGAATCGGGCTATGAGAATCATCCTGTTGTTTGCGTTTATTGGCATGGTGCCAATGAATACGCAAAATGGGTGGGTGGAAGGCTGCCAACTGAAGCCGAATGGGAGAGAGCGGCAAGAGGAGGGAAAGCTGGGCGGAAATACCCGAATGGAAATACAATCTCCCACGATAACGCTAATTACAAAGGAACAGGCGGCAAAGATAAATGGGAACAAACTGCTCCTGTCAAGAGCTTTACGAGCAATGACTACGGACTCTACGATATGGCTGGAAATGTCTATGAATGGTGTTCGGATTACTGGGATGAAGACTACTACGCAAAATCTCCGAAAGATAACCCAACCGGTCCGTCGTCTGGAGGTGCTCATGTTGTTCGTGGAGGCTATTTCTATAGCGATGTCAACTACATCCGTTGCGGTTTCCGTACCTCCTACTACTTCGCCTACGTTGGTTTTCGAGTTTTAGTCGCCAGGGGGTTCTTTAAGTAGTTGGATTCCTGGGTTTCTGGATTTCTGGGTTCCTGGATTCGTCGTGGGATTTCCCTGTTGTAGTGGACTTTCTCCGTCCGTCCACTAAGAGCGTGTGTGAGAAGTCCCTTGAATGCCCACGTAGGTTGGGTCCAACGATAGTGAAACCCAACAGTAATTAACTGGTGCCTGTTGGGTTTCGTGCCTCAACCCAACCTACTTTTCACACACCCTCTAAGTCATTGAACCGAAATTTTCTCCAAACGCACATATTCAGGCAACGGACTGCCAATTAACGGACGAGCATATTCGATGAACTTATCCGTGACAAAATTTCCCGATTCGTTGATAAATTCATCAGGCACTTTCTTTTCGACGTTTGCTACCTCTGAAAGCGCGACCAAACCCGTGGTACATTTGTATGGCTCGTTTGATTCGCGGACGAGCGTAACCATGTATCCGGCGTTGTCTTCTACGGCATGTTGTACCGCAGCAACGCCAGCCATGTATGCTTCCTCCCTGTCGGTTTCAGATGCGCAAAGCGACGACATCCGCTGTATCGTGCCGGGTTTGTCGAACCGGGCTTTGATTCCTAAGTTGGCGGCGATGATGCTGCAAAGATAATCTGCGACACCACCCAATTGTTTGTGTCCGAATTTATCGGTATCAATTGACCGGTCAGACGCGGTGAGATATTTTCCGTCCTTGTCCTTGAGTCCTTCGCAGACAGTAACGAGACAATATCCCAATCGGCTGAAAACCGCATCGACATCAGCAAGGAATCTTTCTTCGTCGAAAACTCGTTCAGGCAAATAAATCAGATGCGGCGCGCTATCTTCGGAATCCTTTGCGAGCGCGGTGGACGCCGTAATCCATCCCGTATTGCGTCCCATCGTCTCAATAATTTTTACGTTGTCAACGATGCCGATGGCTTCGGTATCTCTGCCGGCATCTCTGGTTGCCATGGCGTTCCAACGTGCGACACTGCCGTATCCGGGGCAGTGGTCAGTATATCCTAAGTCATTATCGACTGTCTTTGGTACGCCCATGCAGCGCAGTTCGTATTCTTCGTTTTCAGCCAGTTCGCCGACTTTATGCGCTGTGTCCATAGAATCGTTGCCGCCGTTGTAGATAAAGTAGCGGATGTTATATTTTTTGAAAATCTCGACGATTTTGCCGTATTCATCCTCTGAAAGTTTATATCGACACGAACCTAAAGCCGCTGCAGGAGTTGTCTTTAAACCCTCAATAATTTTCGGCTTTTGCCGTCCTAAGTCAATTATGTCCTCCTTTAGCAATCCTTGAATTCCGTGTACCATACCATAAATATTCTCTATTTCACTGTGTTTTTGAGCCTCCTGGATTACACCACAGAGGCTGTTGTTGATTACTGCGGTCGGCCCGCCAGATTGACCGACTATGAGATTACCTTTGAGTTTTGCCATTGTTTGTCCTCCTCATTTGGTTACTGATAGAAATTCCCCATGACAAAATTTTAGGAATGCAATAATCAGTGATAGCGTATTATTGAGGCTACGGGCAAAAATACACTCCGTTGATTTTTGCACTCCGGATATATCTAAATAACGCGTGGGGAATTTCTGGTTACTGACAAATTTTCATGCTTATTTTGGTTTATTTGGGATGCTTCAAAAATTGTCACGCCCACCAGTTGTTTGCCGCGATATCGCAGAAGCACACCATCATCTAATAATTCGCTATCTGTCGCCCGTTGGGGCTTTTGAAAACTGATATATAATACATCGGCTTCCCGGTCATAATCCACCCACACTTTACCCGCAGGTAGATTTAACAAGTGTGGTGTCATTTGCTTGACCTCTTCTAAGATGGCTTGATAAGTTACTGGTGCCGCCATATTATATCCCTCCTCAACGGGTTGGCGCGAAGGATTGGCCCAAAATAGTTTCGTAGATGTGGTTGGCGATTTCTAAAACATCGTCATTTGTCCTTTTCACGAGTCCGAAATTGAACATCTCTTGCTGCGTACACAGATGTGGGTTATATGCTATCTTCACGCCTGCGATAATTTTTAGCAACTCATCTCGATACTTTTTGGCGTGTCGTTTGATGGTTTTAAAATTGTTGTTATCTTCCTGAATCAGTCGTTTGTACGCCTGTTGGAAGTGAATATACCCGATGGGTTGAGTTTTGTCAAGAGAAAGTTCCTCAGTGAGAATTACTCCGAAACGGTTTACCAAAAAGGGCTGCCCTTGCGTTTTTGAGTAAATTGACTCAATTACTTCATCGGAAAAGGGTTGTCCTGTTTCAGCGGTATATTCTCCGAAGAGCTTTTGCACTTCAGCCTGCGTAAAGTTATTCAACGTGAGTTGTTGGGCGATATTGAAGGGGGAGATAGTTCCTACGGTAAGTTGAGTCAAATCGCGAATTCCAACTAAGATGAAGCTCAAATTTCTAAGGTTCTCATTGCGTTTTTTCGAGAGGTAAAAAGAGCGAAGTACATAAAGAAAATCCTCCATCGCTTCAGATGGACAACCTTCAAATTCGTCAATGACAACCGCGAGACGATATTCCCCAATCATCTCGGTCAACAGTCGGATGTATCTTTCAAAACTTATGGGGGAATCCACGGGCAATATTGAAAGATTTTCCCTTAGAATATCGACTTTCTCCGGCTGGGTGTTTTTGTACCTTTTGAGAAGTTGCGTTTCAAACTTTTCGCGAAAGCTTTCGTAAAAATGTTCCAATGTTGTCCTTCGATAGATTTCAAAATCCGCCAGGATACCGATAAAATTTTCCGATTCCGCTTCTAATTCAAACATCATATTTTCTAACAGCGTTGTTTTTCCCATCTGACGCTGTGCATGAACGACAAAGTACGCGTCCTCTGCTATCATTTTTTTGACCTTTTCCATGACGGTATCCCGGCGAATATAGTAGTGCATATCTGGATAACAAGGCCCTGTGCAGTTGAATTTGCGCATCTGAAGCAACCCCCATTTCGGAAGTGGGAAGTATTTTGACTTTGGTAAATTAAAATGAGATGCAGTGGTAGTCCAACTTTCTAAGTTGGTGGTGGAGTTCTCGCTAAAGCAAGACGTCCGGACGCCCGACTTCAGTCGGGAAAGTGAGGAAATCTACCAAAGTCAAGGTATACCTACCCCTCTAATCTTCCACTTTAACAAGCCAGCGGCATGTTTTACTTGATATACTTTGTCAGCGCGTCCATATTTTTCGCCCGTTGTTCCATCATAAAGTTGATTGCTTCTTCGACGGTAAAGCCCTGGTGTACGATACCGTTGATGGCGAGGGCGATAGCAAATGGGTCATCTCCGTTTGCGGGGTGGTGGACGTTTCTGCCTACCAGCGCTCCGCGTATGCTTGCGCCAGCGCTCATGCCGCTTACAAACTCGTTGATTGTAGGAGTTGGGTCAATTTGAGATGAGCCTCCTAACATCAGCATCGGCAGTGAGGTAGATTTGGCTACCAGTTCGTAGTTTTCACAGTACGGTACTTTTAGCCAGGTGTTCATTGAGGTACCGCCGAGAGCCGATGCCACCCCGATGACTTTGATTATCGCGTCGGTTTCCTTTTTCACCTTGTAACCTTCCTCTGTTTTTTCGGCGGCGAGCGGCTCTATGAATATTGAAATTCCGTGGGCTACGCATTCGTTGACAGCGTTTGCGCAATACATGATGGTTTTTCCAGATTCAGGGGAATTTGGTTCGAGTCGGAACATCACCTTAGCGCCATCCAAACCTAATTCGTGAATACTATGCGCGGTGAAGCCGGTAAATCGGTCATCCATCTCGAATACTACGCCGCTTAAACCACCACGGTTCATGCAGCCCAAAATTACCTTGTTATCTAAGAAACTCGGCCCACCTGCCTTTTTTACCAGATGGTTTACGATGAACAAATCTTCGATGATGTCTGGCGTACCCATCACACCGTCAAAGGAAGGGCTTGTGATAACGCGCAGAAGCCTTCCAAGATAGGAATGACGGTTGCCCATAATCAACGGGGCATCGCCGGACTTAGTAATATGGCGAGCCGGATGGTCAGCCGCTAAAATTGTCAGCTTGCCATCGTCGCCAGCCAGGTTTTTACGACGTACCCTCTCTTGCGCTTCAATTTTTACTACTTCCGGTGATGCGACACGAATGTCCGTTATTGAATTGAAGATATTCGCTGGAAAAAATTCTTCGACGTTAAATTGATAATCTCCTATTGAATATGCCATTTGTAGCCTCCTTTATTTGGATAAAAGTGCATCCAAACCCTGATAGGGTAGTATCCGTGTTTTATCATCTGCTCGTGGCAGATTGGAAAATCCGACACCTCCTCTGGATTTAACAATCCAGAGGGAGCATTTAGGGTTTCTGCCGGATTTAGCAATCCAGCAGGAGCGTAGTTGACTGTTTTTGGAGTATCGGGAGCGCTACGAACTGCTCGTGGCGGATTGGAAAATCCGACACCCTCCTCTGGATTTAACAATCCAGAGGGAGCATTTAGGGTTTCTGCCGGATTTGCCAATCCAGCAGGAGCGTAGTTGACTGTTTTTGGAGTATCGGGAGCGTTGCTAACTGCTCGTTCTGGATTGGCAAATCCAGAACATTCCACCAAGGTGTAGATTTAACAATTCACCCTGAACAATAGTGTTACTGTAACAGCTTACGCACATCGTCAATTGGAATAATGCACGGTGAACGCATGAAATAAAAGCACGCACTTGACCAGATATAGTTTTCAGGACTGTCGCTCAATCCCCAATGTTCTTGGCAAGGATTGTTGTGAATATATTCCATCTTCTGAAGCAGGACTCTCTCAGATATGACATCCTTTGCATTGTAGCCATCTTCCCAAACCTTGTAAGTCTGCTTTTCGTGCCGTTTCACCTTCGCCGCCAGATAATCTAATGCCTTTTGATTTCCCTCTACTTGTAGGTGTCGAATTACTCGGTCGGCTGTTCGTCGTTTAAAGTCTCTCATTGCACTTGCCAACGGAGCATCGACTGAGAATCTGGCGATAAAGTGTAAATGATTTGGCATGATGACAAAGCAAAAGAGTTTCATACGTTTTTGAGCACGAAAACAATCGAAGGTATCTACTAAAAGACGCTTCATAACGTTACGTTGAAAAATGTGAGCATAGTCAACTGCCTTCGTGGTGACGAAGTATAGATGCTCTGGTTTAAAATTAGGACGCCAGTTAGACATTCACAATCTCTTCTTTCCGAACCTCTTTGCAGTATCATCGTATAGCGTCGTGGATTTAACAATCCACTCTGAGCGATAGTAGCAAGCCACCGGTTCTGCTCGTTCTGGATTGGTAAATCCAGAACATTCTTTTAGCATAGCGTCGTGGATTTAGCAATCCACTCTGAGCGATGAAATTCATTCATAGTCGCAAGTAGTAGTTCTACTTCAATTCCGCCACAATCGGCTCACAATACTTCAGCCATGCGTGATTTTGATCATCTTTGGGACGTAGTACGCGGAATTCGCCTGCGAGAATCCAGAGATAGTACAGTTGATAACCTGGTCCCGCGACGACAGGGTGGTATCCGTGCGGGATAGCAACGGTATCGTTGTTTTCGATGGTGTAGGTTTCTTTCAACGATACATCATCGGTATATACGCGCTGGACGCCGAAACCTTGCTCTGGATGGATTTTGTAGAAATAAACCTCCTCCATATCGCATTCTTCTGGTGGATTTTCGTAATCGTGGCGATGTGGCGGAGAACTCGACCAGTTGCCGGGCGGGTTGAAAGTTTCGCCGATGACCAAATGCCGTGCGGCGACATCGGAATCTATGATGTCGTGGACATGGCGTTTCCAGTTGTGTTGCCCGACGATTTTGACCTTTACTTTGTCAGGGGGAATAATTAGGGGGGGAGCATCTAAGTCAGACGGTGCCTTGCATACGGCGATTTCAGCAGCACCTAAGGCTTGAATTTCATAATTAGCTTTTCTGGGAATGTATGCGCTGTATGCTTTTCCCCTGAACACATTGGGACGCTCGCAAATTGCCTTTAAAGTTTGGGTATCATGTTTGATTTTTAACTCACATTTGCCGCTGAGTAAAACCAGCGCGACTTCTTCATCGGAATTCTCTTCGCAAAACGTTCCTCCATCGCCCAAGTTTAGTATTCCGAAGTCAATGTATTTCAGGTCATTTTCGCCACGCCTGGCGATTGATGTATAACCGTCTTGTGGTTTGTATTTGTGTAGTAGATTCATATATTCTCCTTCGGGAATTGCTGCAATTAACGGTTTTTCGGAGAATTTTTTCGACTGGGCAATGACTTTGGCAAGATTTACTCCATGAGCCACGATTTTTTCGCCAACGACGGCGATGTATTCTCCTTTATATTTTTGTTTTTCCTCCTGATGATTCTCCAGCCACTCAAACTCGCGCATGTTATCTCCCTCCTTTTGAAGCTATTGATAATATAATAATTCCTGTATAGCGAGAACTGTTTTATTCCCCGTATCAATATCCGACGTGTTTTCTATTTCTCTGCGCGCTGATTGGACATCTCCCGCGTAATAATAGCATACCGCTTTCAGCGCATACAAATCTGCTTTCGATTTGTAATCATGGCGATAAAGCAGTGCCGAATCAACTTTCAAAGCGCCATCAATTGCCTGCACCGCTGTGATAAAATCCTGCTGGTTCTCCCTCCTGAGAAACAGTGCGTTGGCTAATCCTATCCAGGCGTCGGCGTTGTTTTCGTCGCGCTTGATAGCTTCCTGAAATGACACCAACGCTTTCTGTATGAGTTGGAGGTTGAAGTTGTCGCTTTGTGAGGCACTCAAGTGGCTCCAGCCCAATCCGTTGTGTGCGTCGGAGAGTGAATTATCCAGTGAAACAGCGCGCTCAAAATTCAGCAACGCTGAATCAAATTTGCCTTTTGTGTATTCCTGCCAGCCGATTTGTAAGTTCTCTTTCGCGGCGTTTTCATCGACTTCGATGTCATCTCCACAACCCGCAATTAACCAGCAAACAAACATTAATGAGATTATAATTGTTGGATTATTAAATATTTTCATTGTGACAAGTTTCCCTCTCCAACCAGCTCATCAAGATAAAAAATCTTCCACTCAATATTGGAAGTTTGTCGATTAGCGGGGAGGTATAATTGATAGATGTAGAACGTCCCATCAAGCAGGGCAGTCAAAGGGGCATCTTTCTTAATAAAAAAATGCTCTTCTGTTATTGTGACAGTGGGCGTATCCGCGCCGATATTATCGCTGGGGATGGCGATGATGTCCCAGTATCGCGCATGTACGGGGTTTGGGACGGCGTTTGTTTGAAATGCGACTTTTTCTGCCATCTTTGCTGAGTAGGAATACGACGCGGAAACGTTCCCAAATGAGGTGGCAGATTCAGGTTGCAGGCTGGGGACAAGCACAACTTTGTTGACATCTGCGCCGAAACTCGGTACTAAGATTTGCCCCCTGTTGTCTGCGCTCAAGCGCATGTTGCGAACAGCAGAAGGGTTGCCATTGCTAAACTCAATAATCTTCACATCGTAGGTATACGGGGAATCGCCGAAGAAGTCTACTTTCAGGTTTCCGCCTCCTACCCCCCCGGTGAATGCCATGTAGTTTGTCGCCCATGCGGAAACTTGTCTATTGGAGATTGAAATGGGATAGGTTCGATGTTCATTAGCGCGTTTGATTTTGATTTTCAGATTCTCATTGCGATAGCCGTAAATACCGCGTTCAAAATTCTCGTCGTCGAGGTAGTTGGCTATCTTCCAGTCTGCGAAGATTTGAGAGAAGGATTCTGAAATCCCCCTCGCTCTTAACGCAGAGTTAATGGATAAAATTCCATTGGTCGGATTTTGCACGATAGCTTTTATGCTTCCCTTCCCACCGTAATGCTCGTGAATGTACAACATAAACAGATATACTGCGCCATATTGGGATAAACTGCTTCGCATTCCCCGCCAGTCTACGAGAGACACGTCTGGCTCATTTTCAAACGGTTTAACGTGCATGCCCGCATTGTATCCACATAAAAACATCGCGTATTCGGAACAACCTTCGTTTATCCATATATCCTCGTTTGTGTCGTAATTCCAGTGAATGAGATGCTGAAGTTCATGGGCAAGCACACCAAGTCCTTCAGAGCTACCTGCTTTGAGCGGGTAGGTATCAATGTAAATCATGTCTATTTCGTTGCTGCGAAAGGCGATTCCATATCTTCCATCAAAAACAACCCCACGTTGCTCATTTACAGAACTGAAATATCCTGCGACAAAACTCCCTCCGCTGGTGAAGGAGTCTTGTATATCAAGTAGCAGAATGTAGATATTTTGGTCATTGTCGATGTCAGGTGGATTTCCAAAGGTTGCGATTTCAGTTTGATAGATGCCCTTACTTGAATTTGCTGGTGTTTTTTCATCGAAGGCTGTGCGTATATTTTCCACAGTTGTAAAGTTGACACTGCGCTGCCATTGAGCATCTTCGACGAAAATGTAGCAGAAATTGCCGATAGAACGCAATGTCGCAGGTACTATGTATTGCGCGTTATCTTTGAAACTGTACGCATAGAATTTCTTTCTGTCACCAACATTAAGCTGTGGCGCATTGACCATTTTAGGAGCAGCTTGCCGGCTATCACTTGATGACCTTAGATGCGGAAAATGTTCGTAAAAATAGAGCGTGCCGTCAATCCATGAGAATGCAGTGTGCGGAAAGCTTAGAATGATAATGATGTTGATTGTTAAGGTTAATGTTTTTAGTTTCATGATTTAACGCCAGTGGTTTAGGATGTGCAGTTCATTCGCAATTGGCAAACCCGATGCAAGCAGATTTTTAATAGAGCGAACTATATCGGTATATTTCATATCTTTGGCGACATCATTGTCTTGATAAATAAGAAAGATACCAGCATGTCTGCGTCCTTCTGTTTGCCATTCATGATGCAGAGATTGAAAATCCGACGGGTTGAACGTCAATAACACATAGTTATACGACGCGGCATACTCTAAATGTTCTATATCCACGACACCACTTGTACCGGCATTGCGAGGAGTTTGCACTTTGTGTCCAGCATTGCGCAACAAAATCGCCAAAAGATTGTGGTCAGCGCAATCATCCAGATAAATTGGTAACATTCTAACCTCACAATAATCCTAATTCGAGTCCACTCTCTGCATTTTCAGCCTCGATCATTTCCTTATTTTCTTTGTAGTATTCAAGAGCCTCTAGCACAGCCTCAACGGGTAGAGCAAATCCTTCGGCAGTCTCTTTGACGGTGAAGCCCTCGGTCCGCATGGTAGCTACAAGGTTCCAAACTGTCATATTCCTGCCTTTGATACCAAGTTGTTTTGTTCGTTTATATGGCTTAGGTTCTAAATAGCGATATTGAAAATCTTTTGTTGTTTTCTTAGCTTTGGATTCACTGGCAATTACAGTTTTGGCATAAGCAAGACAAGCGTTTAAGTCCTCGGGTTCAAGCATGGGATAACGAGAGAGTATTTCTTCTCGTGATGCGCCTTGACTGAGCAAATCCAAGATAGTTTCTACGGAGATATACATGTCACGGATAACTGGTTTTCCGTTAAAAATTTGTGTATTCGTAGTAATTCTGCTTAAAAGTTCAGGCATTTTTTAACCTCATGTCTTATGTGTCAAAATAACAAGGCATTATCATCTCCTATCTTCAATGATAATCTCAGATAAAGATTTTCCTACCGAAAGCTTCTCCCTCAATTCCTTTCTACGTTGCTCAGAAATGGGCTGCGCTATCTTTTTCAAGTCTGCGCCCACTTCACTGAGAAATCCCCCATGTTTTAAGAGCGCCAACAGTCGTTCCCGTTCAGGAGAAAATTTTTCTATACCTACTAATCTATCTAAAACAACCTCTTCAATAGCTGCCCGACGTTCCTTTGCGATTGTTTGCAAATGTGCTAAAAGTTCCTCTGGTAATTCAATAGTCAACTGTGCCATAATGTTGTATCCTCCTCTCATCCTTACCGTTGTTTTTCCGCTTCAAACCGCTCGTCAAGCACTTGTTGCCAATATTCCACAGCAACTTTTTGTTGCTCAATGACGCCGATAAGAAATCCTGTATCGCCACCCAGAGTCATCTTTCCTCCTCCCTCCCCTGTTCAATCTCAGCCCAAATTTGCTCCAACGGTTCGCCGCTACGGAGTTCATTGCAAAGACGCTCCAATTCGTCGGTAACCTGTTGACGTGCGGGCCTTTCCACTATCAACCTTCCCTGCTCTGTATGCAACATAACCATCTGCGCAGGCTTCAAGCCTAACTCTTGGCGCATACTCTCCGGGATAGGAATGAAACCCTCCGAAGTGATGCAGCCCTTAGTTGCGTTCATTGCTCTGCACCTCCTGTTTCCTTCCTTGAGTTTACGAACTCAAACGGCAGATTATTCTCCTGTAAAACATCAATGTGCTTTTTCGAGACAAGATAAATGGGTTCCACGGAAATGCGAGAAATTGCTCCAACCTCGACAAGCGTCATCCACACTTCACCCCAATGTTCTTTTGGAATCCGTATTCTGGGCATCTGCTTTCCCTCCTTTTGTTATGAATTAAATCCTCTTACCTTTCTGGCGTCCCAGCTTCGGGGTTCGGTCAAAATTGACCACCCTACACTAAAGTGTGGGGCTAACCCGTCGCTGAGTGGTTTTATGTTCGGCTGGATTGTAATAATCCAACGCGGGAGCGCAGCCTTGGACATTCAGGTTGCACGCTCCGTGTGATAGAATTCTTCGGCTGGTTGTATTTTTCATCTTCCCAATATGCTGGCGCTTTGTGCCCGGTTGCGTCCATGAATTGTTTGTATTGCGCATTGGTCACCTCGTATTTGTCGATGTAAAAAACGTCTAAAAACACCGTATGCTGCGGATGTTCATCGTCGTCGCCTTCACCTTCCGAACTGCCCATGATAAACTCGCCGGCGGGGATGAGAATCATCTCCGCGCCATCCTTGCCGATGATAGTCGGCGCGCCCATTTCTCCCGCTTTCAATTCTTCCAAAACGACCGATAGGACTTCCTTCCCGCCCTGTTGAACATTGACCTTTTGGCTGTTGAATTTATAGCCCTTCTCGCTAACTATGACGCTGTGTTCTTCACCTGCTACGATTGACCCGATATAAGGCGTTACGCCTGCGTCTTTTCCATCTATCCACACCTTTGCGCCGTTCGGCTCAGATTTAATCTCCAACGTTCCTTTTGGTATCTCCCAGTAACGTCCGGTTAAAAAATTGCATCTGTCGTAAGTAATCAAGAAGAATGGAAAACGGAGTAGCAAGCTTTGGGAAAGGTACAAATTACGCAGGCTAATTCTATTAAATGATGAACTAAATGTTTGGTCAAAGTTACTTAGCTTGCGTCCTATTGCTCCTAAAAAGCCTGCTAATCCATAGTGCAAAATCCTAACCGGACATCACTGGGTATCTCCTTTAGAAGGATTGAAATGACCTCCTTGCCTTCCGATTGGATTGTGACTTTTTGGCTTTCGGGGTAATAACCTTCCGCAGAAACCGTGACGGTATGTTCTTCCTTTGAGGATACCCATTTGCTGTAAGGCGTTACGCCCACATCATTCCCGTCTATCTGCACCTTTGCGCCGCCTGGTTCAGATTTGACCTCCAATGCGCCGGGCTTTGGCTCCAGTTTGGCGCGTACCTCCGCCTGTTGCTGATGTTTGACATCGACATTGCCGCGCCAAACCTCATAATGCTCAAGCTCTATTTTAACTCTGTATGAGCCTGCTGGAACATCCTTCAGAGCTAACGGCGTCGTGCCCATCTCCTTGTCGTCAATGTTTACTTTGGCTCCCATTGGCTCAGACGTAATGACCAAAGCACCCCGCTTGACGGGCAATTGCGGTGGCTGCACAGGTTATTCCACTGGCTGTGGCGCAACTTGCGCTGGTTGTTCCGCTGCCTGTGGCTCTACTGGCTTTGGAGTGACCTAGGCTGGTTGCTCAATTAGTTTTGGCTGCTCTATCACCTTTGGGGCTTTTGCGCAGCCAGCGACGAATATTAATAATATTACTAACAGAAAATAAAAGGTTGGGTAAGTTTTTCTTTGCATTTTGCATCCTCCTTCTTGTTGTTGTTTTTTCGATTCAAAAATTGACTTGATATGGCGACGTTTAGCACAAGGCGTCGATAAGAGTTGCTCACCTTCCCCCTCGCTCCCCGGTTCCCTGAATTGGGAGGAGCCCAAATCTCCGTTTCAGCCGCTTTGTTTCCCCGGCCACCCGATTATCTGCTCTTTTTTAATCCCGGGTCCGTATAAAATCCTATTTTCTGTCATAATCGGAATAGATACATAAACGCGTTTTTCATACAGTTCATCCGATAACTGAATTGCGAAGTCTCGCATTTCCTCCGTTTTTTCCTTGGCTATGATAGTAACACCATATCCACCATCTGAATGTGCCCTCGTATCCGCGCCCACAATCTGCTCTGGTCCAAATCGCTCCAGGAATTTTTCTAGGACAAATTCCCCCAAAGCATACTCATCAACTTCAATGCGATAGCCTGTTATGGGGATGTCAGAGAATCTCATAAAGAAACACCTCGCTTTGTTAAAAAAGTTTTACATTCATCAAGGAACTCTTCAGCCTCTTTTCTTGCCCTATTCGCATAATCCATCAAATCGAACTTTGGAAACGGAGAGTAATCTACTACTGTTCTTTTTTCCTTCCATTCCGAAAGCATATCCTGAAACCTATTGCTAAGGATACTCCCAATACGTTTTATAACCTCTTCATGCTTTTCTTCATCATATCGATGGAAATGAAAAATAACAGCGCGCGCCGCATGAAACATCGCGTAGTAATTGCGAGAAATTACATTGCGCGCATCAATGTCGGTGTTGAGGGGAATTGCCTTGGCGGATTCATGGAAATTTTTGGCTAAGTTGTATCGCTGGATTGTAACTTCTTCCACAATATGTTCCAAATCCGCTGAGGGAAACAAACCTTCTGCTGCCAAATCATGCAGAAGCCCATATCTTTCACCGGAGATTCGCTCAAGGCAACGTAACAATGAATCTGGAATAACTTTCATTTTGCACCTTCTCCTTCCATACCAATCCGCGCACCACTCATAGACGTTGCCCGCCATATCCATCACGCCGTAGGGACTGGCTCCGGCGGGAAAACTGCCTACGAGTATTGCGCGTTGGTCACTTCGTACTTGTCGATGTAAAAAGCGTCTAAAAACACCGTATGCTGCGGGTGTTCATCGCCTGTGCCTTCACCTTCTGGACTGCCCATGATGAACTCGCCTGCGGGGATGAGAACCATCTCCACTCCGTCTTTGCCGATAATGGTAGGCGGTAGCCCCTCCGGTTTTTCTGATTTAACCTGGTTCTTTTTTTATTACCAGTACATCAAAACTGTACCGGCTTTCTGCGGCTAATCAAGAACTTTCAAGATCTCCCTTGCAAATTGCTCCAAAGTCTCTATCCTCTCCTCCATACTCTCATATATTTTTTCGTGGTCAATTTTCCAGTAAAGATGAACCAGCAGGTTCCTAAACCTCGCCATATCTGATAGCTTTTCTGCAATTTCTGGAGAAATTAAATTTGCCGCCCTGAGACTATGGAAGACTGAAGCGTAATCAGACGCAAGTTCCAGGTTCATTGTAGAAATCAGATGATTTCCAATGTTTACACAAGATTCAGTCGCAGTCTGAAATTTTCTTTCGACAATCGTTTGCGCATCTTCGTCTGTTAAATATTCATCTTTAGAAAGCCTTCTCTTTTCCCTGAGTTTCTCTATGTCTCTCTTTATCATTCGGAGTTGTTCAATTATCTTTTCCTTATCCAAACTCATATCCGTTCCTTTCATCCGTGCTTCAAAGTCGAGCAAAACC
>CAZRLY010000042.1:0-25208 GCA_964601015.1 uncultured bacterium | reverse complement strand
CTTTTCAAGTCTACTCAACCGGCGCTCAAAACTATATTCGTTCGTTAAATTGATACGAATAGTATGCGGAGTGAAAGGCCCTTTGCCTCCCGCCGTAAAAAAGATGATTAACGTATTTTTTGATGATAAGCTAAAATCAGGTACGAACCAAATTGTCATGGAAGGTGAAGATATATCGGTGCTTATAGCTCCCGAGGTTGGCGGCCGGATTGTCGGTATTCAGTCCGGAGCGCGGAATCTTCTCCATAGGACATATCCCAGGGGCATCAAATTTGGTCCTTATACGGAATACGGAGGCATCGAAGAATGCGTCGGTGGCGCTCCCGGAACACTGTGGAACGTTCCCTGGGTATACGAACAGAGGGGCCGTAAAAATTTCAAAATTGTATTGTCGGCATATTCTCGGAATATTTTGGTGAAGAAAACCATCTGTCTCGAAGGTTCTGAACCCATCGTGGATATTACTTATGAATTGCTGAATATTGCCGATGAACCTGTTAAAATCTCCCTTGGCATTCATCCAGAAATATCCATGTCGGGCAAGTTCAGAGACAGCCAATATCACATTCCAACGAACGGAAATATCGCGACCGGAGAATATACGAAACCGGGCGAAAAAAAACACATCGAACCCAGTCACGGCTGGTGCGCCGTATCACACAAAGACACCATTTTCGCTCAATTTTTTCCCACCAGTATCAGCGCGATTAAAATATACTACCCGCAAGTGGATACGCATATCGTGATGGAGCCGATAATATATGACTTAGAAATTCCCCGACGACAGAAAGCGCAGTTCGTATACATGCTGTATGCTGGTATTGGCGATATAGAAACGATAAGGAAAATAGACAATCGCCGGCGGAGACATAAGTCCATTGATTTCCAACCGTTTAAGCCCACTGAGGTAATGCGTTGCGGGACGTGTGATAGACTGACTACGATACTCCATAAGTCGAAAATCAGGGGCAAAGTGGTGAAACTTTGTGCTGAATGCTGGACCAACCTTGAAGCAATTCCCAAAAGAGCGCCGGCGAAAGTCAAACCCAAGCCTGCTGTCGTTCGTCCTGCGGTAAAAAAGAGAACCCGTAAATCGAAGGCGACGGTAGAAAAGGAAGCGGTGCTTTCGTATTATTCGCGAACTGATGTGCAAAATGCGATGTTTGAATATGCCCGGGGGCGGCAACTTACTACGATGCGAGATTTCGAGACATCGCGCAGAGCCCGTCTGGGAAATCCCGAACAGGTTCTGTCAATTATAAAACGTCTCGGCAAACACAGATGGCCGTCGATTCATGGTACTGTCCGGCGTGGTAGTGGAAGAAATCGCGTCTGGGACATTGTTTTTGAAGCCGACTATAAAAAAGATTGGACTATCGCCTTTGAATCAGTTCGACCGATAGTTCGGTTGTTTTTACGAATCGGCATTCCCTTTTTCGTAAAATATAGTGGCAATTCCAGTTCGCATATCGTCATTCCAGGCGAAGTCCTCAAACCGCACGTTAATCGGTTCAGCGAACTCAAACGATTATACGAACGCATATATGCCTTTGCCCGGAAGCGCATGAAACGTCCAACTTCGCTTGATATGAGTTTTCTCACCGCATCACGACACTATTTGAGACTTGCATACTCCATCCATGAAGCAACAGGAAAGGTTAGTTTGCCCATTCATCCTAAGGATTACGACAGTTTTACGCCTGATATGGCTCACATTCAAAATGTCGTTGTAATGGAGGATTGGTGGCATATCCCGGAGGATGCAGGCAAATATGGTGAAGAATTGATGTTGTATTTATCTAAACGCAACTAATACCGTTTTAAGAAAATAATGCAATATCATTTGTACTGCTTATTTATAAAGCAGGTAACGGGGTAATGGGGTGATGGGGTGATGGGGTAACGGGGTAATGGGGTAAAAAACTTTGGCTCTCATAAGTTTTTCCCCAACACCCCAATACCCCCAAACCCCATTACCTTCTTTTACCCCAACACCCCAATACTCCAATACCCCAACACCTGCTTTTCCCTAAATACGGGGGTTTATCCGAAGATAATATTGCATTAATTATTTAAGTTGGTATAACACTACAATGAGACAAAGGAGAGATGAAAATGCCAGCAGTAAGAAGAATCATTTTATGTATTTTATTCTGTGCGTTTTGGATTTTATGTTCTAAAAGCACATTGGCTAAAATGAGAGAATTACCGGAATATGATTGTGTTTGGATTGCTGAAGCCCTGAAGGTAGACGGACTTCTAAGCGAGCCAGCCTGGAATAAGGCTCAAGAGGTAGAATTGCTCCTCACGGATACAGAGGAGAAACCAGATAATCCGACAAAGGTAAAACTTTTATGGAACAATAACTACCTGTACATCGGCTTTTTTTGTATTGACGAGGACATCTGGGCTACGATTGATAAGCACGACGGAGATTTATATACAGAGGAAGTGGTGGAGGTGTTCATCAGCGCGGATTCCAACTTGAACACGTATTTGGAGTTGGAGGTAAATCCGCTTAACGCCCTATTTGATGCTTCTATCATTAACGCAAAGGACAAAAATCAGGGCATCTCCGTCATGCGCGATTGGGATAGCAAGGACATCAAACATGCCGTGAAAATTGATGGGGAGCTAAATTCACGTCAAGGCACTGACACATCATGGACGTGTGAAATCGCCGTCCCACTCGTAGATTTTTCTACAGCGCCAAATTGTCCACCAAAACCAGGCGATGTATGGCGTTGTAATCTGTACCGAATTGACCACAGGACGGATAAAAGCGAATATTCTGCCTGGTCAACTACGGGCAAGATTGATTTTCATATCCCACAGCGGTTTGGATATTTGAAGTTTGTCAAAGAGACTGGCGACATGCCTGCTGTTTCTCCATCGGGCAAACTCACCACTATCTGGGGATGGATAAAAAAGCCGCTTTAATGTGCATTATCAAATAATATGGTGGTATAATACAGTCAGGATTGACTATATGGAGGTAACATGATGGTTTCTACTGAAAGAAAAGTAAGGGCTGCTGTTGTCGGTATGGGAATTGGTCGTCCTAATGGGAGTGCCATTGCAAGGAACCCACGTGGGCAAGTCGTTGCGCTCTGTGACCTAATTGAGGAACGCATGAAGGACTATGCCAAGGAGTTGCCTGAAGAGGTGAAGTTTTACACCAGTTACGAGGATATGTGTAAGGACGCAGATATTGATGCGGTGTTCGTTGGCACGCCGAACCAATGGCACGTCCCTATTGCGCTGGAGGCTGTACGGAATGGTAAACACGTACTGGTGACGAAACCGCTCGCTCATTCAGAGGATGCTGCAGCAAGTCTCGTGGCGGCGGCTGAAGAGGCTGGTGTTGTGAACATGATGTCTTTGTCCACCCGTTTCGACGGCACTTGTACTTACCTTGGAGATTTGGCGAGGCAGGGGTATTTTGGTGAGCTATACTACGCCAGAGCCAGAAGTGTGCGGAGGAGTGGCATTCCCGCCTGGAATCTGGGTTTTATCAAAAAGGGAGGCGGCGCTTTCCGTGATATGGGTGTTCATGCACTCGACGCGGTTTGGTGGATTCTCGGTATGCCCAAACCTGTAAGTGTGGTTGGTGTTGGGGGGGCAAAGTTTGGACCGCGCGGACTTGGCTACTGGGATTTTTCTACACCGTCTAAAGATGTCTACGAGCAATTCGCCGCAGATGACTATGCCGGTGGTTTCATCCGGTTTGAGAATGGCATCGGACTTCAGGTCGAAAGTTTCTGGGCTTCGCACCAACCCGGTGAGTTCCAGATTGAGCTATTTGGCACAGAAGCGGGAGCGCAAATGCACCCGTTGAAGCTCTATCGCACAGAGGACAACGCGCCAAAAGATATTAGTCCTGAACCTCCGAAAGGACTGGGGGCGTGGGACAACATTGCCAACCACTTCATTGAATGTATCCTTGATGGCAAGGAATGCACAGCACCGCTTCGTCATGGACTAATCGTACAGCAGATGATGGAAGCCTTGCTTAAAAGTGCGGAAACGGGCGAGGAAGTTCGCATCCCATAGAGGACGTTGGCGTTTTAATTTTTCTGAAAAAAGGCACTTTTGCTTTGGACGCGCTTGTCATTTGGAGTGGAGCGTCTTTCTCGTAGAGCGTGGAGCATCTCCGCTTCACGCTCTACGTTTTTCTCCGTTTTGTCTACTGTGGTTAGTCCTCCGAGACTTCCACATTCCGGGTAGTTTTCAAAACCTCTTTGAGAATCCTGCGAGCATCCTTCAATTTTTCCTTCGGAACCAGAATTTCCCCCCAATCATGTTCAAAGAAAGAGTCCTTTACTGTATCATACCAGGACACTGTCATCGGACGCAAATACGAATTTATATCGTGGTTTTCAAGGACGGACTTCAACATCCGCCCTGCGCTTTCATCAGGTACCGTTCCCAATATCATCCAATCGGCTATTGAGCTTTCCTCGCCCTCTGCCACTTCCGCCTCAATATTTTCCTCATACGGCATAGATTTCAGATATTCATCCGTTATTTCAGTTGCGTCTTCCAACTGTTCTTCCCGTACTAAGAGTTCTCCCCAATTGTGTTCGTAAAACGAACTTTTTATACCATCCATCGTGGGTATAGCAGTTGAACGCAAATATACATCCACACCAAAATTTTCAAGCATACCCTTTAACATGTAGCCCTCTAATTCGTTGGCTACCCGTTTTAACAATACCCAATTTACCCCTTCCACTTCAGGTGGAAGTTCGTCTACTAATTCCACCTTGCAATCCGGGCAAATTTTTGTTTCTTTTATGTACTCAGCGCGGCATTCAGGACAAAATGGCATGATTATCCCCCTTTCGGAACTATTCCAATTTTACCCGATGAAATATTATACAAGATTTTCACAAAAATGCAAGAAATATTTTCCTTGACTTACAATTTGTTTGTGGTATAATTAACTGTGCAGAACACCCGTCACATCGGTTTGCACTCTACTTTTGTTCTGCCCATTGTAAGGATAATTTCTGAAACGTCATATCAGATGGTTCGTATTATTATAGCTAAACGGGGTAATAAATGCGAAGACATATACCTGTGTTGCTAAAAGAGGTAATTGATTATGTTGAGCCAAGAAGTGGGAACACCTACCTGGATTGTACCGTTGGCTTAGGCGGGCATTCCAAAGCCATCTTAGAATATAGCTCTCCAAATGGAAGGTTGGTAGGAATTGACCTGGATGAGGACGCTATTGCGATAGCTCAAGAAAACCTCAAGCCATACAAAGATAGAATTACCCTTGTTCACGGGAATTTTGCTCACTTAGATGAAATTCTTGAACGGCTTGGTATAACCGGCGTGGATGGCATTTTGATGGATGTGGGTGTCTCTTCTCTTCAGCTTGCAACGCCGGAGAGGGGGTTCAGTTTTCTTTTGTCGGGGCCGTTGGACATGCGGATGGATAGGACTGATACATACACAGCAGGGCAAATGCTAAATCAAAAAAGCAAAGATGAATTAGCAGAGATATTTTTTTCCTTTGGTGAAGAAAGATGGGCAAAAAGAATAGCTTCAAGGATTGTTGAGGAGAGAGCTAAAAGCGCGATAACAGACACAGTAGCGCTCGCTGAGATTATCAAGAGGGCTGTTCCAGTAAAATCACATAGAATACACCCGGCGACAAGAGTATTTCAAGCTCTTAGAATCTACGTCAATCAGGAACTGGACAACTTAGAGGCGGGGTTAAAAAACGCTGTTAAAGCACTTAACGAAAATGGTAAAATCTGTGTGATATCCTTTCATTCATTGGAAGATAGGATTGTCAAACGTTATTTTAATCTTTTATCAAGAAGATGTATTTGCCCACCTTCTGCGCCAGAGTGCGTATGTAATCACAAACCATCTCTGAAAGTTCTTACCAAACGCCCAATAGTCCCACAAAGTGAAGAAATCAACCAGAACCCAAGAGCCAGAAGCGCGAAACTAAGGGTTGCCGCCGCGCTTCCCGCCAAGGGCGAAGATTCTTTTCAATAACAAAATACATGATAAGGAGAAAAAATAATGGTATCAGGAGCTTTAGATATTAAAGTACATTCAAGATTAACTAAGCAAGGAAAAGTCAACAAGTTGAGTCTAACGCTGCCGTCAATCATCGGTATATTCATTCTCGGCATGTTTGTCTGCATGGCTTTAGCAAATGCTTGGTTTGGAGCAGACGTAACAAAATTGGCTTTCGAGGTTGAGAAGTTGAGACAGACAGGGAATTTACTAAAAGATGATATTGCCAGATTAGATATTGAGATGGGAAAATTGACCTCGCCTGAGCGTATCAGGGAAGGAATAGCACCACAACTCGGTATGGTGTTGCCAAAATCCAAACCGATAATATTAGAAAAGTAACGGTACGCGTTCTGCCATCCTGAAAAGCTGCTTCGCTGCTGTTCGCGGGCAAGGACGTCAGCGAGAGCGCATCCTCGTCCGAACTTCGCTACGGGTTCGCGAGTCGTAGCGCGAACATCCTGAAAGGTGGACTGCTATGTCTCTAACCGGTCGAAAAAAGCGAATAACATTATTGGTTATTATCATAGAAGCGTGCTTCGCGTTGCTTCTTTTCCGCTTTTTTATTGTACAATACATACAAAGGGATAGGTATCGAAACAACACGAGCAAACAGTGCCACATAGTCTTAAAATCTAAGGTCAAACGCGGCAAAATCTACAGTAGGAATATGCGTGAACTTGCCGTCAACAGGGATATGGTATCCGTTTGGGCGGACCCATCTGTTATTAACGTTCCTCCACGAGAGATAGCCACTTTAATCGCGCCTTTTCTTAATATTGAACCTACGAAGATTAGAACCCAACTCAGCCAGAAGAAGAGAAGATTTGTATGGTTAAAGAGAAAGTTGGATTATTATGGGTTAAACACGCAGATTCAGCAAAAGCTGAAGGAGAAAAAAATCTATGGGGTAGGCGTTATGATGGAAGAGAAGCGTTTCTACCCTAAAGGAAGGTTAGCCTGTCATGTCATAGGCTATGCTAACTTCGACAACAAGGGTATATGCGGTGTTGAGAAATTTTACAATGATAAAATTACCTCCTATGAACAGAAAACCCAACTGCTTTCAAAAGACGCGTTTGACCGCCCTATTAAACCCCCTGAACTGAAATCCAATGTTCCTTTTTATAACGATGGCATAGTCTTAACCATCGACGAATTTATTCAGGATGTCACGGAGGTTGAATTGACAGCCGCTTGCGAAAAGCTACAAGCTAAAGGCGGCGCTGCCATTATTATGAATCCCAGAACAGGTGAAATTTTAGCCTTAGCTAACTACCCAAATTTTGACCTGAACAGTTTTTCTAAACGAGATATTGATAGTGGGGCTATGCAGAATAAAGCCATCTGGGCCAGGTATGAACCCGGTTCCGTGTTTAAAATAGTAACGGTAGCAGCCGCTCTCGAAGATGGCGTCGTTTCATTGACTCATGAAGAATACTGCGAAAATGGCGCCTATGAAATATACGGGCGGCATACTATTCACGACAAGGTAAAATACGGTAAATTGACCTTAAGCGAAATCATTGAAAAATCCAGCAACATCGGGATAGTCAAAGTGGCGGGGCGTGTGGAAAAAACGCAGTTGGATAAATATATCCGGAGTTTCGGCTTTGGCAAAAAAACTGGAATTGACTTGCCTTTTGAGAGTAAGGGCAACCTAAAGGCACTGGAAAAGTGGGGAAAGTATTCAATGGCTTTCGTGCCCTTTGGACAGGGAATTACTGTTACTCCTATCCAGATGTTGTGTGCTATGAATGCTATCGCAAACGATGGTATGATAATGAGGCCTTACGTGACTAAGAAGATAGCGAATGGCAAGGGGGAGGTAATAAAAACCACCACCCCACAGGTAAGCCGGACGGTTGTTTCCAGGCCTACTGCTCAAGTTGTCAAGGAGATGCTGATACGCGTTGTTGAATACGGCACGGGGAAACTGGCAAAGGTGGATGGTTATCTGGTAGCGGGAAAAACCGGAACCGCTCAAAAAGCGGACAAAGGCACTTACTCGAAGGAAAAATCCATCAGTTCTTTCGCCGGATTTTTGCCAGCGGAGGACCCAAAATTATCCATTATCATTGTCATTGACGAACCCAAAGGCGAGGATTCCGGCGGAAAAGTTGCCGCGCCGGTATTCAAGGCAATCGCAGAGAAGGCGATACGGTATATCGAAGTACAACAATTGGTATATTCAGGCCAGGGAGGAAATGAGTGAAACTTGACGAACTCATCAACGGAATAGAAATTGTAAAAACTGTTGGAAGTTTAAATAAAGAGGTAGTGAACATAACCGCAGACTCCCGACAGGTCAAAAGAGATTTCGCATTTGTGGCATACAAGGGTGTCAGCGTCGATGGACATGACTATATCCCAAATGCCATAGAAAACGGAGCGACAGCCGTTATCTCGGAAAGGGAGCTTTTGGAAGGTGAGTTCCCGCCAGATGTAACTTTACTGCAAACACAGGATGGACGTGCGGCGTTTGCCTTAATGTCATCAAACTGGTACGGGAATCCTGAATCAAAATTGAAAATTATCGGAATTACAGGCACAAACGGCAAAACTTCCACAGCGCACCTCGTTCATGCCATTTTCACCATTGCCGGGGGCAAAATGGCGATAATGGGGAGCATCACACATAGATTCGGCGGCAAGTCCGTTCCCGCTTCAACGACAACTCCCGATTCCCTCACACTTCACAGGTTATTTAGGGAAATGGTTGATGACGGCGCTAATTCCGTTGTCATGGAAGTCACCTCCCATAGCTTGGAGCAGAAGCGCGTCGCCGCAATCAAGTTTGACGCTGCCGTATTTACCAACCTTACGCTTGACCACTTGGACTTCCACAAAAACATGCAAAACTACCTTGATGCGAAAACCAAACTGTTTGCTCAACTAAAATCGCAGAAGAGCGCGGCAATCTTCAATGCCGACGATAACAACAGCGAGTACATCATCAAAAGAACAAAAGCGCGCATGCTGACTTATGGCGTCCAAAAGGCGGCGGATTTGCAAGCTAAAAACGTTAGCTCTACCATCAAAGGCTTGAAATTCACCGCTATAACGCCAAAGGGAGAAGTAGATATCCAGCTTAAATTGTTGGGCGAATACAACCTGTACAACGCACTGGCGGCAGCCGGGGTGGGTTTGGCTATGGGGTTGGAACTTGATGTTATCAAACAAGGACTGGAATCGGCATTTGTACCGGGTAGGTTTGAGTTGGTAGACAAAGGACAGGATTTCGGCGTAGTAGTAGACTACGCGCATACTCCCGACGCACTTGAAAGACTGCTCAAAGCCGCCCGGAACATCACTGACGGACAACTCATCTGCGTATTCGGCTGCGGTGGCGACAGGGACAAGGGCAAACGCCCGATAATGGGGAGGATAGCCACCAAAATCTCTGACCAAGTAATAATCACCTCGGACAACCCCAGAACGGAAGAACCTGACAATATCATCGCTGAAATCGAAGCCGGTGTCGTACCAAACGCAAACTACGAGATTATCGCCGATAGAAACGCTGCAATAGCAAAAGCTATCCAAATCGCAGAAAAAAACGACTTAGTTGTTATCGCCGGCAAGGGACACGAGGATTACCAGATATTTAAAGACAGACGGATTCATTTCGATGATAGGGAAGTGGCAGCAGAACATCTTGCCGAGAGACTGAGAAGGGGCTAATATGTATTAAATTCGGGGTAATATGAAATCAACTTTTGTTAAAGGATATACGTCAAAAGCATCAATGGTATCAATTCTGGAACAAGTAACTCTCTGATAATGTGAGTCAACAGCACTTCAGTTTCTTGACTTTTCTGCCGATAAAGAAAAGATTTCTATATTGAATAGTAAGGAGGATTTCATGAACCAAGAAACAGTAATAAAAGAACCGAAAGAACAAAAGTTACCCAAAACGTCTATTCCAGATTTTTATGTTAATAGTGTTAGTTTTGGAATCAGTGTTTATGACGTGCAAATGAATTTCGGAGTACAGTCCGGTCCTGATAGCCCTATGGAAGATGTTGCTGTGATACGAATGAGCCCACAACATGCACTAGTCATGACTAAGATGTTACTGAAAAATCTGCAATCCTATGAAAAACAAGTCGGCAAGATAAATTTGCCTCAAGAATTGTTAGAAGAAATGGGTATAGAGGAAGGTGACTCAAATGGCGATTCAAATACGGACAAAACCGACTCATGATACTACCGGCAATATCAATATAACATCATCTACTGCCCCTTGGTACCCCCTTGGAGCCGACGTGGGCATTAATAGGAGCAACCAAAAAGTGTTGGCAGAGGGACAATCTGCTCCATACCTATCCGTTAAGAATAGGACACCTATTATGTCCCTACTAAAAAAAAGAGTCCAAATTCCCAATTATTACCTGCTAAATATCCATCGTACCACAGATTTTCAATTAAGGTTTGCCGAACTTGACTTGGATTACTACAGGCAACTGATACCACCTAAACAATTCCAACTATTAATGAACTTTATTGGTATTTACACGGCATCAGAAGATTTTAATCCAGAGGAACTCTTCTATCCGGAGGATTTATAATGCCAATACAAACGATAACTTATACCAAAGGTACAAAGATTTCTATTTCTTCTCCTGTATACCTTGACGCTAATTTTACAATAGCCTGCTTATTTAAGAAGCATGCTGCATATCATGATGCGAGTAACCTTTTGTTCGAGTTATTTGCTCAAAGTGTGGAAATTTACATTTCAACTCTTATGATGGATGAATTGTGGTGGGGGTTGCTTGGGGAGTGGTATTTTGCCGATAATCGAACTAAGATTACCAGTAAAAAGATAAAAAAGAATCCAGGCATTCTGAGTAAATATAGTCCTCGTTTTAAACGTGTTACGCATAAGATGCAGAATTGGGCGAATACTACATTCCTGCCAACTAATGTCATCAGCGCGAGGGACACTGTACGCCAAACTTTAGATTTTCTAACAGGACAAAACATCTCGCCAAGGGATTCTTTTCATTTAGCTCTTGCCATCCTTTCAAAGTCTGCCGGATTCATCACTCGCGATTCTGATTTTGATAATATTGCTTTGCCTGTCATACGTTTGACCATATATAAATATTAAACCTCGTATTGTTCCGACAGATTACTGTAAGGTATGCCACTGTCACACCCTTCCCGATGTATAAAAAAAATTTAGGAAGCGGCTGATATATTAGAAAGCCAATTGCCCAGGGAAGAATCTATCCGTTTGGCAAATAGATTTGAATACTATGGAGACGATAAAAACGTTAAAAATTACGAATTACGAATTACTTCTCATCGAATTGCAAAATTGGAAGGCTCTCTTTTCCCCCTCCCAATTTTGGGAATTACGAATTTACGAATTACGAATTGCCAAAAAGTGCAGGCAAAGCCTACACTTTTTTCCTCCCCTTAGTATTCACAGAATCAGACGGGGAAAATTAAATCTATGATTTAATCTTTTTGTATCCGTGGCTAGGGTTCAGGCCCACAATAGGAAAGAGGGGGTTTGCCGTAAGACGAAGTCGGCGGGCCTTTTCGCCGTAAGCCGAAGGCATCGGGCTTTATCGGGGGAGAAAGGCTTGTCTCCCCCAAAATAGAGATGAAACTAAGCGCAGATGAAATTCTCAAAGCCACTGGCGGGCAGTTACTCAAGGGAAACGTAGGGACACTGATTACAAACATTTCAACCGATTCCCGCACGTTGCAAAACAACGATTTGTTTGTCGCATTGAGTGGAGACACATTTGACGGGCATGATTTTTTAGAACAGATTGTGGAGAAAGGAGCGGTAGGGGCTGTGGTTTCATCGGATGTGGATGTCGGGTTAGAGTTGTTGATTAAAGTAGGCGATACCTTGCAAGCGTTGGGGGATATTGCAGCCCATTACAGACGGAAATTTGACATCCCAATCATCGCTGTGACAGGAAGCAACGGCAAGACGACGACGAAAGACATGGCAGCGTCCATCCTCGCCGAGAGGTACTCCACGCTCAAATCCGAGGGAAATCTTAACAATCTGATAGGAGTGCCACTAACGCTCTTTCATTTGTCAGAAGAACACCAGGCAGCCGTATTGGAACTCGGCATCAGCATTCCAGGAGAGATGAAACACCTTGCCCAAATAGCCCAACCAAACTTTGGTGTCATAACAAACATCGGCCCAACGCATTTAGAGTTCCTGAAGTCGCTGGAGGGGGTAGCGCAGGAAAAGGGAGTTTTACTGGAATACGTCCAGCGCGCTGTCCTCAACGCTGATGACAAAATGACCGGCAAGCTCAAGGAATACGCGAGCGGAGAAATTATAACCTTTGGAGAAAATGCCGATGCTAACGTCAGTGCTGACAAAATTCAGTTGGACGAAGAAGGAAGGGCCGAATTTTTGCTTACGGTAGATGGCGATGATAAAGGCAGAATTGGATTGCCTGTTCTGGGACTTCACAATGTATCTAACGCACTGGCAGCGGTTTCTGTCGGGGTTTTGATGGGATTGGATTTTGAAGAGATTAAAGACGGGTTGGAAAGTTATCAGCCGACTAAAATGCGCATGCAAACCATAACCATAAACGATGTCAAATTTATAAACGACGCATACAACTCCAACCCCGTCTCTTTGAAAGCCGCTATAGATTTTTTCGTTAGCCTTATTTGCGAGGGAAAGAAAATCGCAATCTTAGCTGACATGCTGGAACTTGGCGAAGATTCAGAGGAACTGCACAGACAAGCAGGCAGGGACATTCCGTCAAACAAGATTGATGTTTTAATAACTGTGGGCGATAACGCAACCAAAATAGCGAAAGCCGCCGAAAGCGCAATCCAAAAACACAATATTTTTGTCTGCGCAACGAATGATGAAGCAGCCGAAAAACTACGAGAAGCTGCTGAACCTGAAGACATTGTGTTACTCAAAGGTTCGCGCGGAATGAAGTTGGAAGAGGTTATTGCGTTATTCTCGCCCGCCAGGGGCGAAGCTTCTTTTCATGATTGAGCAAGTTCAATGAAAAAAGGAGTAGAGATGAACCGAATTGATAGAAAATTTCAAGAATTAAAAGGACAAAGCGCGTTTATTCCGTATATTTGCGCTGGCGACCCAAATATCTCAACTACTAATAGATTAGTACATGCCCTGGAAGCCGCAGGAGCCGACATTGTAGAATTAGGCGTTCCCTTTTCTGACCCAATTGCAGACGGCCCCAGCATTCAGAAAGCTAGCGAAAGGGCATTGAAACATAAAATTTCTTTAGGTCAAATCATCGACATGGTACGCAAATTACGCAGGACTACTCAAATTCCTATAGCCTTGATGACTTACTACAATCCTGTATTTGCTTACGGCGTGGCAGATTTTTGCAAAACCGCCACGGAAGCAGGCGTTGATGGCGTAATCGTTCCGGATTTGCCGCCGGAGGAAGCTGAAGAGTTGTTTCAAGCTGCTTCCAAACACGGACTTGCCGTCATTCTACTCGTCGCCCCTACCAGCCCCGAGGAAAGAATGAAATTAATTTCTAAAGTCAGCACTGGTTTCGTCTATCTCGTATCAGTTACGGGGGTGACAGGCGCGCGAGGAACGCTATCCGAATTCATCCAGCCGATGCTCAACAAATTAAGACAATTCACTGACAAACCGCTTGGCGTGGGATTTGGCGTTTCCACACCCGAACAAGCTCAAACAGTTGCACAAATGGCAGATGCTGTCATCATCGGGAGCGCAATTATCAACGTCATCGAAGCAAATCTAAGGGATGAAGAAAAACTGCTCGAAGAAGTACAAAAATTTGCAGGCAGTCTCGCTAAAGCGGTTAAACAGAAGACGGAATAGGATTTTGAACCACTCCACAATCGCTTGAAAATCCGAAGGCGCACTACTCATCCAAATTCTGTTGTGAAGGGTGGAGTAATACGGCGTCATCTGGAGCAAACGTAAGAAGTACCGACTCTCCTTTCTGAAGAAGAGGAGTGCGCCGGGGATTTGGGGTGTTGACTTTGATGCGACTGCCTGAAGCAATCTTGACGTCATATTGGACCAAAGAGCCAAGATAGACAGAGGTTAAAACCTCACCTTGAATCCGATTTGTTGGGATAGATGTTTCAGGGGATTCGACTTTAATTTGAATTGCCTCCGGACGGGTGATGATGATGAGCGCCGTACCGGGTTCAGGCGGTTCTTCAAACGAATACCTCCAGGAGATGAGCAGGGATTCAGAATCTTGAGATTCGAGTTGAACATAATCGCCGTCAATTTTCACCACTTCCCCTTCCAAAAAATTAGAAATTCCCACAAAATCTGCCACCGTTTGCGTCCCTGGAGTTTCGTAAATTGCTTTCGGGGTTCCCTGCTGGACGACTACTCCTTCGGACATCACAGCAATACTGGTCGAAATGGACAGGGCTTCCTCTTGGTCATGAGTCACATAAATTGTGGTAATGCCCAGTTCTCGCTGGAGTCGGAGCAGTTCATTGCGCATCTGCACGCGTAATTTAGCATCTAAATTGGAAAGCGGTTCATCCAGCAAAAGCAGTCGAGGCTCAATTACCAGCGTGCGTGCCAGCGCGACGCGTTGCTGTTGCCCTCCGGAAAGTTGAGACGGGCGACGTTTTTCCAATCCTTCCAAGTTGACCATTTTTAACGCCGCGTTGACCTTTTCTCGGATAACCGCTTTCGGTACTTTCCGTTCTCTAAGCCCAAACGCAATGTTGTCAAAAACGGACAGATGAGGCCAGAGCGCGTAACTCTGGAATACCATACCGACATTTCGCTCCCAAGGTGGAATGTCGTTCATTCTCTGTTCGTCAAAATAAATATCCCCTTCGTTGGGGGTTGTAAATCCTGCAATCATCCGCAGTAACGTGGTTTTGCCGCATCCGCTTGGTCCCAAAAAAGTGTAAAAATCGCCTTTTTGGATGTGCAGGTTGACATCTTTGACGGCGTAAAGTTCACCAAATTTTTTGCTCAAATTCTCAATACGGACTTCAGCCGCATTGCGCATCATGTTTTGTGTTGGATTCATCATAATCAATCGTTTGCGTTCATTCAATTAATCACATTTTGAACGCGCTTCCTGAACCTTTGCTGAAGACTTTATTCACCAGATATGTGCCGACGGCAACCACAAGAATCGCTACGACTCCTAAGCAAGCTCCCGGGCCACGCCCGACGGCACTTTGCATGTAAACATAGATGCCGTAAGAGAGCGGGGCATATTCATTTTTCGGCACTAACATCATGGTTGAACTCAACTCCACCGAAGATGTGATAAACGAGATTAACCCCCCAGCTATTACCCCTCCAAGCATCAGTGGAAATGTGATTTTGAAAAAGGTTCTGCGGCGATGCGCTCCCAGATTCATGGCGGCTTCTTCGAGTGATTCGTGAATCTGCTGCATCGCAGCATAACAAGAACGCAAGGTATAGGGCAACCGCCGAACCGAATATGCGATTACCAGAATAAACCAGGTGGAAGTTAAAGGCACACCAAGGAGGGGAATTTGGAATGAGTGAAAGATTCTCAGATAACCGATTGCCAGCGCCACGCCCGGTATCGCCAACGGAAGGGTAGCTATTAGGTCAAGAAGTCCCTTGCCGATAATCCGTCCCCGCACCAGCAGAAAAGCTATCAGTGCGCTTAGAGCCACGTCAATCCCCGCTGCCATGAGACAGTAAATCAGGGTATTTTTCACAAAATACGGCGTCTGCACAAATATCTCCGTATAATGAGATAGCGTCCACTCTGTCGGCAATAGCGAGAAACTCCAGAATTTGGCAAAGGATAGCAGCACAATCCCAATGTGAGGAACCAAACTGATGGTCAAAATCAAAATACACAACCCCAGTACCATCGCCAGTTTCCAACCAGTAATTTTTTTCGCGATACTGGCACCAGTGGTTCCACGCTGAGTCGTCGCGTATTCCGACAAACTCAGATATTTCATCGCAATCCGGAGGGAAATCAAAGATAACATCACCAGAATGACGGCGATAACATATCCCGCTTTGTCCTCAACCCCGATGTTGGTAATCCGCAGATAGGCTTGAGGTGCCAGCATGTTGGTATAGTTGAGCATTAGAGGAGTGCCCAAGTCATCTACGGTTTTAATGAAGACGAGTAACGCTCCAGCCACATAGCCGGGCATCATCAAAGGTAGGGTTATTTTGCGGAACAGGCGAAATCCGTGTGCGCCCATGTTTTGCGCCATCTCCTCTAAGGATGGGGCAATATTCGCCAGAGATGCTGAAGCGTTGAGCAGAATGAATGGGAAGTAGTGAAGCGTCTGGACGATGATGACGCCGGTCAACCCCTCCATAAACGGAATGGTAGTGTCGAACCAGCGCAACAACAATAAATTGACAACCCCGCTACGCCCCAACACCAACTGCATCGCAATTGCGCCCACAAATGGCGGCATCACCAAAGGGAGAATACCCAAGGATTGTATCAGGATTTTGCCCTTGAAGTCGTATTTTACCGTAACGAATGCCAGAGGCAGGGCTATCAAAGTCCCAAAAATCACTGACATCAGCCCCGCGAACAAGCTGTTCCATAACGCCTCTCTGAACAATGAACGCTCAAAAAAGTTTAGGAAGTGGGTTAGTGTCAGAGCATTGTCCCGGGTAAATGCCACATACAGCACACGTAAGATGGGGTACAAAATAAAAAAAGACAACAACCCCAACAACAGGAGAAAAACAATAAACTGGTTGCGGTCAAATTCTTTGACGCTGAATCTGGATTTGATAGAATCAAGGACGTATTTCATTTGATTGTTTTTTGTTCGGAATTTCCATAGCACTCTATTTAGTATAACATAGGTTTGCCATTATGCCAATAGGAAATTTATCCGGCGTCGCCCTATTTTTGTACCGCAAATTTTCCGCCATTTCCAAATTTGAATTATAAGCAATGGGAAGGAAGGGAGGGACGTTGCGTAAAAACCTGTAGAAAGTAAAACTACTGATGATGTTTTGGTGTTAGTTATTCTGTTTTTTGCCGAAAAAGTGCGCGAAAAATTAATTTTTTTGGGCGATTCACGGCTAACCCGGGGTTGTTCACCTCCCTACCACCTGCAAAAAAGTTGAAAAAATTGCTTGACAGATTCCTAAAATTATTGTAAACTATTAGCAACAAATTTGTGCCGGAATGCTGGAATTGGTAGACAGGCTAGATTCAGGTTCTAGTGGGTGTTACGCCCGTAGGGGTTCAAGTCCCCTTTCCGGCATCGCATCTCAAGCCGCTTAATGCGGCTTTTTTATTGCTCCCGACAAAACGATGAGACTCTCAAACAAACAAATCATAGGATTAGATATTAACAACCGCAAAATCAAGTTTGCACAGATACGGCATGCGTCTGGAGAATGGCTCATTGAAAAATCGGGGGCAAAAAGTGTTCCCCACGATGAAGACGCTTCTCCTCCTCCACCAATAATCGCAAAAATCATACGGGAACTGTTTGAAGAGTACGAGATAAACGCAGAGCATTTGGTAAGCGCGATTAGCGGGAAAGATGCGGTTATCAAAATCATCAAGCTGCCAGCGTTGAAGCAAGCCCAAAAAATCAACGAGATTATGGATTTTGAATTGTCCCGGCATATCCCTTTGAACATACAGGAAACCGCTCACGATTATCAGGTACTTCACGCTGACGACCAACAGATAACGGTTTTGCTTGCGGCTACTCGCAGGGATACCCTTGAAGAACACCTGGCAATCTTATCCCTTGCGGGAATTATACCTGTATGTGTAATGCCATCGTCAATTATGCTGGCGAACGCTGCCATCGCGTGTAGCGAAGCGGAACGGCTGCTGTCTGCTTTTGTCAACGTCACCGACACAACAGCGGATGTAGTAGTTTTGGAAGGCGAAATCTTACATCATGCCCGTAGTTTCGTTTGGCGAACGCCCGCTGATTCATCGTTTCAGGACAAACTGCTTTCGGAACTGCAAAATACACTGTCGCCATATCAACTGAAGAAGGTTTCTCTGTTGATTGAAGACGATGTGGGGCTGGAAATAACACAGGAAACGGTCAAATCCGCATTGCAGGTAGAGCAGTGTGAGATCTGCTCGGCTGACTGCGAACTTGCAGTGGAATTGGCAAAGGGTTACGTTCTCCCGCATCCCTATCTGCGTCTGAATTTGCAGAAACCTATACTTGATGAACAGAAGGTAGCGCAGAAATTGCGAACACGGCAAAAGTTGCTAAAAGTGGTGCCGGTGCTGGCAATGCTAATATTGATGGCGATTTCTTTTGGCTTGTGGCGCAACATTGATGAAAGACAACGAGAATTAGCCCATCTGAAAGGAACGCAACAATCTATAAAGCAAAGACAAGGACAGTTCAAAGAATTAAGACGACGCAATGATAAAATAACTCGCTTGACAGAAGAATTACGCTGGGCGGAAGTCGCTTATCCTGCTTTGTCACATCGGCTATACCAAATAGCGACTTTGACACCCGACGCAATCTGGCTCAAAGAGGTATCTACACCTGAAGCGGCGATACCGAAGAAAAAACTTACGCGCCCGGTGATGTCCACGTTATATGTAACAGGGTACGCTCATTCCCAGATGGACATCGACCAATTTATGCAAAACTTGAAAAAAGACGACTGTTTCGCTGAAGTAGGACAAAAAAATAGCAGGCAAGTATTCAAATCTGGTGAGGTTTTATTGGAATTTCAGTTAGCTATCAAAAGTGCGCGCCTCTAATTCGGGCAGACATATGGGGCTGCTCCTACGGGGGGTATATATAGATGAAAAACACGCAATTCCTTTGGATTGGAGTTTTAAGTTTAATCATCGTCTGCATCTGGCAACTCTCACGCGTTTTTGAGTTGGACAATCGGATTCAAATTGAGAGAGAAATGAAGCCGACTGACATCGGGAAGGAATATCAGCAGATGTTGCAAACGCTCAATGAAAACCGACAATACCTTGCGCAACTAAGAGCAGCGGCGCTTTGGCAAAATTCAAACGATTTGATGTTGTGGCTGACAACTCAGGCTAAGGCAGCCAAAGTTAAGGTTATCGGCGTGGAACAACTCCAAATGCGGAAAACTGATGCTTTTTTAGAATCCCCTGTAAAACTGAAAGTGCGCGGGGTTTACCATTCCCTGGGTAGATTTATAAATAGTTTGGAACGCTCAAACAATCCTGTGAAAATTATTCACTTCAAAATATCCAGCCTCAAGTCTGAACAAGATTTGATATTGTACCTCGTGGTGGCAAAGGTTCAGACTGTTGGCGAACAAATTTTAGACAGAACACAGGTTAGCCATGAAAAACCGCTTCACCTCTCCGCTCCGCTTTGAGCCAAGAAAATTAAGCCTTTTTGATATGATTAGTTTAGTAACAGCCATACTCGTCCCTGCTATCTTTCTGCTTTTGACGCTCAACGCCCTGAAAATCCGCGAGCTCCTACAGGCGGGCACACAGGCACCGCCCCTACGTTCAGAGCGCAAGGAACCCACCGTATCATCACCGCCGACAAAAAAGGATAAATCATCAACAGCAATCGGAAATACAGGCGAAACTGCAAGCATCTTTGCAAAGACTGATTTTGTATATCCCACTGATAGAACCCGCTCCCCGTTTTCGCGCACGCCCTCAGATGTAATCGAACAGTCGGAGGGCGGATACAAACCCGCAAGCCCGTTGCCCGTATTGACAGGGATAATATGGGATGAAAATAATCCTATCGCTATCCTGACGGACAATAACCGGCGGAGTTATACGGTGCGGAAAAATGAGCGGGTTATGTCCATTAAAGTTATTGAGATTTATCCGGGGAGTGTTTTAATCGAAAGAGATGGGCGGGAATATGAACTGAAACTCTGGGACGAGGATAAATTACTATCAGATTTTTCCTTAGAGTAACTCTTCCTGAAGTGATACCTTCGGTAAGCAAAAAAGATGTAGGCTTTGCCTGCATCTTTTGTTTTCAATGCTCTGCCAATTTCCGTCCTAATTCAAAGGCTTCGTCCATAGCAGTTGGGTGTTTGAGGATTTCGCCTTTTCCATCTATCCTTCTAAATAGTAACTCACCAGCATAACTCATTTCTATAGCATCGAAAAACATATTCACTTCTCTTATAGCGCCTTCAAACAGTGTCACTCCTTTAGTTCCACCGGTGGAGATGAAGACGCCCTTACGTCGCGCTGCTTTATCCGGTTCTACGATTGGTTCCTTGAGAATATACTTTTTTGCCCATAGGGACTGACACCGGTCAACCATCGCCTTTACCCAGCCGGTAATGCCCATGAAGAATATAGGCGATGCGAATACCAATCGGTCAGTTTCCAGCAACTTGGGATAGATGGATTGCATGTCATCGTCTATGATGCACTCCCCTGCGGTAAAACAGTTGTCACATTCTATGCACGGGGAAATTTTGAGATTGCGAACAACAATCTTTTCAATGTTTGCGTCATTCTTTGAAGCCCCTTCCAGCACCTTATCCAGCAGCAACTCAGTATTTCCACCGCGGCGTGGACTTCCCGCTATTCCGAGTATTTTTACCTGCATTTGCTGCCTCCTTGATAAATTTTATTCGAGAAATAAACTTATTTTAACATCATTTTCGGTTTTGTCAAGTATTTATTTTAAATAATATGTAAATAGTTATTTGATAAAAAAACTTTACAATCGAATTTCTATGTGTTATAATCTTTATGTTTTCGCGCTACATACGATAAAATTAATGAGGTATCAATAATGACAAGAATGCAGGACACAAGATGGCAGATATTAGTCCACCTGAAGAAAAGCCCGGGGATGACAGTTGACCAACTTGCGGGAGCGTTGGGGCTTTCCTCAATGGGGGTACGGCAACATCTGAATATTCTTGGAAGAGATAACCTTGTTAAGTATAATTGGGAGCGACTTGATAGGGGGCGTCCGCGATACGTCTATAAAATCACGGAAAACGCTGACGAACTATTCTCCAGGCATTATCTGGAAATTGCCATTGAGATGCTTGATATAATCGCAGAGTTGTACGGTGATGAAGGTGTAGAAGCTCTCTTTAAAAATCACATGGAACGCAGACTCCAACGATACTCAGAACAAATGAGTAGCGGGAATCTGACTGACATGGTAATGGAAATAACGCGCATAAGAGATGAAAAAGGCTATCTGTCAGAATATGGGGAAACGGAGGATTATTTCAGACTCAAAGAATATAACTGTCCTAATGGTAAACTCGCCCACAAATACCCGCAGATATGCAAATATGAACTGAAATTTTTTCAAAAACTGTTTGGCGTAGAAGTTGAAAGAGAATGCAGCATCAGAGAAGGCACCCACTTCTGCGGATACCGTATCAAGAAACCTAGAGGTTAAAGCGACTAAAAATACGCAGTTTTATATTCTATCGAAAAATTTATCCATAGTTACCAGTTTCTATTTCACTTTCAGCACAACGAGCGTCACATCATCATCCTGTGGTGTATTATTCGACCAGTCATCGCCCGATTTAACGAGAGCCTCCAAGATGCCTTTAGCACTTTGCTGCCTTTTTCCCGCTTTTTCAATTTCAGTTAGGAGCCGGACATCGCCTAACATTTCATCCTTATCGTTTAAGCGTTCGGGCAAACCGTCCGACATTAAGATTAACACATCTGATTTTTTCAATTGAAACTCCGTCAGTGCATAATTCGCTGTCTCCATTGCACCCAGAGGCAAACCTTCAATTACGATTTCCTCAACGATACCGTTCGACCTCAGAATACAAAGCGGTATCATACCACCGCCCGTGGCTTTAACCTGCACTCTCTTTGAGTTTGCATCGTATGAGAGTTCAATGAGCACGAGCGACATATTGAGTAAACGATTACTGTTGATTTGCTTCAGGACGGTATTCACCTTGTTGATTTTCTCTATCAGATTTGGCTCATCAATAGTCATCAGCGCCATTTTAGTCGCTGAAACCATTAAACTTGCGCCGGGACCATGTCCCGTAGCGTCGCCAATGGCGAGGAGGAGTTTACCATCCGTCTGCGGGAAAAAGTCGTAATAGTCGCCGCCGACTTCGGTTGCTGGTTTCTGGAAGGCTGCGATTTCTAAATAAGGAAGTTCGGGCAAGGCAGTAGGTAGGAACCCCTGCTGGATTACGCGGGCATTCTCAAGTTCTTCTGTCTTGCGAGCATTATCGACTTCCAACTGTTTGTAAGCTTTTTCGAGTTCATCGTTTTTCTCCTGAATCTGCTTGTTAGCTTCTTCCAATCCGTCCCTAAGCCTTTTTATTGTTAAATGGGTTCGAACCCTCGCGCAGACTTCCTCATTTTCAAAAGGCTTTGTGATATAATCTACCCCGTCCACTTGGAAGCCTTCGACGATACTTTCGTTTTCGTCTTTTGCGGTGATGAAAATCACGGGGATATCCGCGGTGGCCTTATCGTTTTTTAGTATACGACAGGTTTCAAAACCGTCTATCCCCGGCATCATGATATCCAAAAGAATCAAATCTGGTTGAGCGCGAGGGGCAATCTGAAGCGCCACCTCGCCACTGGTGGCAGCGATGATATTATAGCCTTCGGTTTCAAGGGCTTGGCGTAAAAGGTTCAGATTGGCTGGAATATCATCAACGATGAGAATCTCTGCGTGCATCAGGTCTATTGTGTCTTTATCCATGACTGGTTTCTCCTATTCTGTCATTCCTTCTGCATCTCCGACAGGATGTTGAGAATCGTCTCCACCGTAGGTCGGGTATGTGCGCAGGACTACCCGACAATCATAGTTATTACTTGTCGGGTAAATTTTCAACCACACCCTAACTACTGCGTCTCTGACAAGATATTGAGAATCGCCTCCATGTCGTAGTTCCGAATCAATCTACGAAGCTGTTCCGCCAACTTCTGTCCCTCTGCACCAAGCTCCTCCACTTCATGAAGATGCCCCTCCAATTCGGTGACTCGGTAAAGCTCTGCCGCTGACTTCAGACGCGTCAAGAGTTCCTCTGGCAGAGAAAGGCCTATTGCCTCCGCCGGCTCCGATTCTGACGGCTGCGCTTCTTCTTCTTTTTCATATTCAACCCCTAAAAAGGTCGCCAGACACTCACAGATTTCCTCATAACGGAACGGCTTAGGGATGAAGCCGTCGAAACCGACATCTAAATAACCTTGTTGCTCATGTTTCAAGGCGGAAGCGGAAACCGCCACGATTTTAAATGCAGTCCGGCCAAACTCCTCCCAAATCTGTTCCGCAGCTTCCGGGCCTGTCATGACAGGCATCCGAATGTCCATAAAAATGATATCCGGTTGATGCTCACGAACCATCTCTAATGCCTGCCTTCCATCCTCCGCAAGCAGCACTTCACAGCCGATGTTAGTCAGAATCCTGGATAAGACATCCCGATTCCCTTCGATATCGTCGGCAACCAACGCTTTGACAGAATAACCTTCCGCCAAGTGAACCACCCGTTCTTCTGCATCTGTCGGGCAGACTTCAATCTCTTCTATGGCGGACTTAAACGGCACGGTGAAGAAGAAGCGCGAGCCTTTGCCGAGTTCGGATTCCACACCAAACTCTCCCTTCATTACTTCAATATACCTCCTAACAATCGCCAATCCCAGCCCGGCACCGCCTTTGGTTGTTCCGGCTAATCCCTGCTGAAAAGGTTCAAAGATCTTCGCCTGGTCTTCAGGGGAAATACCTGAACCGGTGTCGATGATTTCAAAGCGATACATCATCATCGGATGCCCAGCTTCAGCGGGGATAATTCCCGACTGAAGTCGGGCGTCCAAATTTGAAGTGATGCGCAGGATAACTTCTCCTTTTTCGGTGAATTTCACAGCGTTGCCAATCAGGTTCATCAAAATATGTCTCAACTTGCCCTCATCACCGTGAACTAAAATGCGATTATCGGGGGCGGTTTCCCCTTCCCGCAGACATTCTACCTGCCAGGCTAATCCCTTCTGCTCGCAACGAAACTGGAACATGACGGAAAGGCCATCAATAAAGGCGGTAAGGTCAAAATCATTTTCTTGCAACTCAATGCGCCCAGCCTCAATTCGGGAAAGGTCAAGAATGTCGTTAATCAGGGCGAGAAGATGGTCGCCGCCTTGCTGGATGTTTTCGACGGCGTCCTGTTGGTTCGGCTGCAAATCCTTGTCGCGCTCCAAAATCCCAGCATATCCTAAAATGGCGTTCATCGGTGTTCGGATTTCGTGGCTCATGTTGGCTAAGAAAGTGCTTTTGGCTTGATTGGCAGATTCAGCCGCTTCTTTAGCTTCTCGAAGCGCAACATTCTTCTGGCGTTCTTCTTCGAGTAACTGCTCGCGTAACCGTTGGGATTCACGACGTTGGGCATAGTAGCGCGAACCGAAAAAAGTGGCGGCTATCAGCAACGCGAGGGCAGCTCCTCCTGATGGAAAGACTACAAAGCCGTTGAGATACCACGGTGGCACAACCTTCAAAGCCACGCTGGCGGGTTGTGAATACTTCAAATCCCTGCCTACTGCCCGCACCTTGAAGGTGTATTTCCCCGGCTTCAGGTTGAAATACTCAATAGTCTCTTCGTTTGTCGCACCTTGCCACTCCGTGTCTTTTCCAAGGAGTTGATAGAAGTATTTCATCCCTCCCGGACGAGTTTTGAAGCTGATGGAGTGATAACTTACGGAGATGCGGCGGAGACTTGAGTTAAACCGGATTGTGCCTTTCGGGTTTGTATAAGTTTTATCCGCTATTACCTGAGTGATATAAACAGGTGGTGAAATCTTGTTGGGAATGAACCGTACAACCCCGTCACGAGTCCCAAGCCAAATGTGTCCACTTCTATCCTCATGGATACAATAAACACAATCATTCCGAAGCCCATCCCTTGAGTCAAGGGTTTGAAAACATCTGTCGTCAAACCGACTGATGCCGCCACTGTTTGTCCCAACCCAAATCATCCCTTCTTTGTCTTGCATGATGGCATGAACACTGTTGTTTGCCAATCCATCCTGTTGTGCGTAGGTTATCCAACTTTTCCCGTCAAACCGACTTACGCCACCGTCAAAAGTCCCGAACCAAATAGCACCTTCTTCGTCTTGCATGATGGCGCGAACATCATTGCCTGCCAACCCATCCTGTTGTGTGTATGTTTCCCAACTTTCCCCATCAAATCGACTTACGCCGCCACTTGTCCCGAACCACATAGCTCCTTCTTAGTCTTT
>CAZRLY010000041.1:0-25333 GCA_964601015.1 uncultured bacterium | reverse complement strand
GCCTTCCAAGACGTAGGGTTTGATGCGTTTAATCTCTGCTCTGATAGCGTCCTTTCCTGCTATCAATTTGTGTTTGTCGACACCGCCGAGTATGACAACCTTATCGCCGTATTTTTTGCGGATAGCGACCGGGTCAGAACCTGGGTGGACATCGCAGGGGAAGATTCCATTGACTCCGCCTGCCAGCCATGGGTCAATCATATCGTTGATATTGCCGTCGCAGTCGGTGTAGGCGATATCGCAGCCGCCGTCGCGCAAAATATCGGTGATGCGCTTGTAATTTGGGGTCAAAAATCTCCACACCATCGTCGGAGAAATAATCGGGCCATGGTTGAAGCACATATCCTCCCAACCGGAGCCGTAGTCAATGTTTATCTCCTTTGCTGCGCGTGAGATAACATTACAGGTCAAAGTTGCCAGGTGCGTAACCATTTCCTCGACTAAATCCGGGTCATCGTAACATAGCATCGCTATCCCTTCAAACCCCGCCCAGTTGCGCAACCAGCCGAAAATACTCCCAATGCCAATACCGACGGGCAAATGCCAATCTGGGGAGTTGAAGCGGGCTTTTATCTGCTCCCAGTCGTCGCGGTTTTCAGGATACCGACTCTCCAGCTTAATATCCAATCTTGGCAGAAATAGCTCTTCCCACTCCTTGCGTCCCTTGAGCGGAAATTCGAGGTAATGCGGAATTGATGACTTGCCGCTCTTAAAAACTTTTTGTTTGACGGCATTGCCATCAATAATGATGCGATATTCGTCTGTCTCCTCAAGCGTCTCCGATTTGAAACCATACGAAAGCCCTAAACTCCCTGGCACGCCACTCCTGTGCGAAAAGCCGAAATATCGGTCAGCAGCACCGTTGTCGTTGATGTCCTTAGGCAGTCCCTGCTCTTGCCAAACGGGAAAATTTTCTGCCCAATAACCAAATTCTTCGTCTGGAATATAATCTACCGGTTGAAAGTGCATTGTACGCATCCATCTTTCTCTTTCAGTCATAACTTCTCCTTATATGGTAGGTCAATTTTCACAAATCGACATCTCTCTGTCGAAATCTGAATTTTGACCTACAAGTATAAAAAATATCAAACATCAATAGAACTCAAACGGTATACCTGCGCCGGGTTATCGTAGAAGATGGCTTTCGCCACGTCAAGCGCTATGGACTCCGAAATGAAGCCTCCCTGTATCATCTCTGCAAGGACGATGGCTAAATTTTGTCGTGCTATTTTCAAATGTCCGTAGACAGTCTCGACAAACTGCAAGTCATCGCCAAAACCGATAATCTTGTTGTACGGTACCATCCGCAGCCATTCCTTGAGCGCGTAACGGCACCCGATTGGGGAGATGATGTGAATCCAAGACATATCCAGATAGACGTTCGTGAACGTCTTCGCCAAGACAGCACCTTCCCTCAGATACGGATAGCCGGAGTGCGAAAAGTCGAAGCGCGCTTCGGGAAAAGCTTTTAGCAGGGGAACTATGGGAGCAGGAGTTGAACCTTCCAAACCGCCGTAGTTTCCTGCCCGCATCCCAAGATGAAACTGGATAGCGAGGTCAACGTCAGAAGCCGCCCGGCAACATTCAAAGACGAGATAATCTTCCAAAAGCCGTCCCTCTTCGGATTCCAAACCCGCGTAGTTTCCCGCGAGCATGGCACCGAAAATCTTTGCGGCATCGGCGGTTTCTCTCTCCTTGAAGTCCATGCGTCGGTGGTAGGACTGAGATAACTTGATTCCTGCCACCTTTGCCTGCTTCCACTGTTCGCAGGTTTTTCTAATCACCTCCACGTGTTCTTCAAGCGAACCGATACTGGCGTTGTAATCCTTTTCGATAGCATCAATTTGGCCGCGTGAGTGGAGCATACTGAATTTGTTAAGGCGTGGAAGCGGTACAAATAGCGTTCTATCCACATCAGCTAAGTCGTCCATGTTCATGAGGCTGATGGCTATGTTACATTTATCCCTGAGTATCTCCTTGTAGAAACCGGGTTTGCTATTCTGACGAATAGCTTCCGAAATTGCACCGACTGTCTCGCCCGTCAATTCAGGAAATCCAAAAAGGTAGCGAAAACTTTCGATGATGCACTGAGAATAGCCAGTCAATCGAATGCTTTTCCAGTACGGCTCAAAGATTTGCCAGCGTTCCGCAAGAGGCAGCCCAGGCGTCAACGCTTTATTCTTGGCGTCAGCGGACATCCCCGCCGCAACTAAGTCAGCCGCAGGATACGCGTGCTGGAAAAATACAATCGCATCAACGTCTTGCGAAAGACGGGCTTTTTCAGAAATAAGATGCGAATGTGAGTTGATGCAGGGAATCTTCGATATTTCGTCAAACAATTCTGTAGCGAGTTTGCTTGGTGTCATGATAGAACTCCTTCCTTTGCTTTCATACAGGATTTTACCAATGCTGGGACAAAGAACAGCTACTACGGATGATAAACCATAAAAAATGTCGTAGCGGACGCTCCTGGTCCAGCCCTTTGTAAGGAGAATGGCTGAAACTCATCAGTACCTGATACGATATCGAAATTCATCAACAATCGTCAGATTTCCCAAAAGTTCATTTTAAAGTGCGCTGTGGAAACCCCCGCTTTCAAGCGGGGGGAGGAAACAGCGCATCCTTTCATTGTGCTTTGACATAGCCACTTGACACAATGCCAAGTAGCTATGCTAAACACCTCTTTACCCCGAAGAGTAAAGGTTATGGTCACCTCGTTCAACTTATCCAACGGTTTTTCGCATACCGCACTGCGTATCCCCTTTCGGCTGTTTAACGGCATACCGTAGAGCGTCGGGCTGGTGAAGTACCAAACGGTACCTATCTCGTAATGACTATTCGTTGGTAAGATAGTCTCCGAAGAGACTCGAACTGGTCAACTGAGCTATGCCTTAGATTTCAGACAAGCCCCCGCTTTCAAGCGTGGGGTAGCTGACCAGGTGTGACTTGTTGTAGGAAACGTCGCAATGCTGCTACTATTGACGGTGGACTTTGCACTCTAATTCGCAAGACAATGATTCCCGGATGCGATTTCGTTGGGTAGTTAAGAATATTAGCAAAATCCAAATCTAATGTGACGAGGATTCGCTTTTCAGCCTGTATGAGTCGATAGATGTCGCCATTTTTCGTTCCCTGTAAGTTTAGATCTTGTATTGACTTGACATCGTGTCCTAAAGAAAGTAGCAGGTCAGCCGCTTCCTTGGGCATATTTTCATCCATCAGAATTTTCATCTAAAGTGTACTCCTTGCCGCGTCCTTGCCCGGCGGGTGAGTTGGCTCAATAAAAATCGTATCAGGCAATGGTGAAATTGGAGCAAACTCTTCTTTTGAAAGCAAAGCCGCATAAGCTAAAGCTGCCAATATATCTTCTTCTTCAAGTGTGGGGTAAGAATACAAAATCTGTTCATTCGTCATGCCACTCGCCAGACAATCAAGGATGACTGATACCATAATGCGCGTTCCTTTGATACAAGCTTTGCCATGACAAATTTCAGGGTCAATTGAGATTCTTTCTATCATTTACATCTCCTTTCATCAGTCTTAATGCTTTTAGCATCTGATAGGATATGCCCCAATTTCGCGCCATCTTTCAATCATCGTCTTTACGTTTTCCCAAGGGGTATCCGAAAAGAGGCAGTCGGCGGCAGATAAAATTAGTCCGCCCCCTGGCGCAAGGGCAGAAATAGCGAAGGTAACAGCATCTCTTATCTCATCCCTACTTCCTCTCCCGAGCGTGATGGCGGAGTTGACACCACCCCAGAAGCAAATTCTGTCACCTATCTCCTTTTTGAGACGAGGCAAATCAGCGCGTCCTTGAACTGGGTCAACATGGATTAATATGTCAAAATCAAGCTCCCGGAATACGTCTAAAAGGGGCATACTGCCTGTGCTCATGATATAACCAAATTGTTTCCCCGCTTGATGGACAAGCTGAATTTTCTTCGCCAATCGGGGAGCGATAAATTTGCGGTACAGGGGCGGAGACCAAAAATCTGAACATTCATACCACCCACGATGGATGATGACATCCACGACTCCAGAATCTAAGAGAAATTCGATATCGCGTATTTCCCACTCAAGTATCGCATCCAGCAATTGGTGGACAAAATCGGGGCTGTCAATCGCCGCAATAAGCAGATTTGTGATGCCCATAAGCCAGGCGGCGTAATCTCCGAAACCTCCTGCGGAACCTAATACGATTACTTGGCGTTCTTGCGCGGAACGTTTGACCGATTGGGCGTGTTCTCGAAAGCCCTTCAGTTGTTCCTCGCTTGGTGGAAAAAAGAGGTAAGGGATTTTTTCTAAGTCCGCGTGTTCCTCCACCGCAAATTTCTTTGACCGCGAGATAATGTGGTCAGAGATAAGCGGCACATCCTCTCCGTGGGGCCAATCTTCCGTTTGCCGCGTGATTTGCCGGATGATACCTTTGGGCGTTTCGTATTCTTTGAATAAGAGCGGATACCGTTCATCCTGTTTCACTTCCCGCCAGGTGCGCGTCTTAACCTCAGGATGATAGCGCGAGGGAGCGCCGATTGAACTCCAATCATCAAGTCCGCAGTTCCATCCCTCATGAGGTGGCTTCCATGTGAAAACGTGAAATGCAAGCGGAACGCGGTCAGCTTCCTGATGGTTGATGGCAAGGAGCATCCGCTCCCGAGAGGATAAGGTAGTTTTCATCTAAAATCTTTTTGGGGGAATTACGCATCTCGTTTTCAAAGGGTGTACACCGTCTTTGAAAACAAAATCGTTACCCCCCAAGCCCCCCTCCGTGCGTTTTAATTTGGAAAATCGACCTACGGTATTAGTAGTATTAATATTGCCTTTTTATCATACCCCAGGTGGCAGCCAATTTATCAAAAGGTTGAACAGCGGCGAGTCCAGCCACATTGCCCTCCATATCCCTTTTGATTTCATCCTCTGTTAGAATTCCTTTATAGATGGCAACCTCATCAATTATGCCACTGAAAAATTGTTCGCCCGCGGGACAGCCACCGGCTGTCGCAATTGCACCTATCTGGTAGCATTGCTCAATGCCGATAGTCTCATTGGGATTTCCTCCACTTTCGCCTACGACTTCTCCATCAAAACGGATTTTTACCTTATCTTTAGTATCAAAGGTCATGGCGATGTGGGTCCAATCTTCAGGCAATGACTCTGTTGTTACCGCTTGCGGTGACCAATCGGGATTTGATGCATAAACATAAACTTTCTGGTCAGCATTATATATCACCGCCCACCTTGTTCTATCGGCAGCAACCATATAGTTCCACGTTCCGGGTTGAGCATCGCTTCTTTTAGCCCAGAAATTGACGGAAAAATCTTTTGTCAATTCGGCTAAAGAATCTGATAGTTCAACTACCACATGACTTGAACCGTCAAATTCCAATGCCTTGCCGTATCTTCCATCAGCCCATTGCGGATTGTTCTCAAAACTACCATCATTACCATTACCTGAAGCATCTTTTGGCGCGTCGCCTTGCCCCTCGTCAAAAGGCAAATACAACGCCAACTCGCTTGGTGCAGACCAAACGCTGCCCGCAAACATCACCCCCAGCGCAATACAAACGAAAGCGATTACAGATAATCTAACCTTTAATCTCATTTTCTTTACTCCTTTCGGGTTCAGAAACCAAGTTTTTCCGAAAAACTTGGTTTCTATGTCTATATGCCAGAGTTTGGGCAATAGACATTAAAATTTGGCATATTCCGTTGCCAATCTATTCGTAACTGATATTTATTTTACCATTTTATCATCCTAATGCCAAGAAAATTTTTATCATTACGCAATTACTTTCAGCTTTAATACGATAATTCAACTCGCTAATTTAGAAATTCCCCATGACAGAATTTTTGTTTCTTTTATTAATTTTTTTCCTTGACATTCAATAAAAGAAATGGTATTATAATCATCACGGATTTGGAGAATGTTGTAAAAATCATGATGCAGAATCAAATTGAAAGTTTCACACAACCTTCTAGCTTTTTGTGTCACCGATTCACAATTTTCACCAGATGCGAAAATCCAAAGTCGAATTGATAACTTAGAAATTCTTTGTTCTTTGTTACATGAAGTGAAAATCTTTAAAAAAATTGTGAAGGGTGGTGACCAAAATGGCTACCGGCCGTGTGAAATGGTTCAACGAAAGAAAGGGTTACGGATTTATTTCTCCAGACGAAGGTGAGGATGTTTTCGTACATTACTCCGAGATACAGGGGAATGGATTTCGAACTCTCTATGAGGAACAGGAAGTAACATTTGACATTACCCAAGGACCGAAAGGTCCACAGGCTACTAACGTCGTACCAACCAACTAAAAAATTAGATAGCATGCTTCTGTGAAGAGCGTGCCTATTTTTTTTATCTTAAAGAAAAGGCAGGGATAACATCCTTGCCTTTTTTCATGCCACAATTTCGATTCCTGCATGTCCTACCAAAACCCGATAAAAGAGCTCTATTTCTTCTTCACGAGATAACAACTCCTCATCGCTTTTAAGCGTCGGATAAAGCCCCTCTGCTACTGTCGGTGTCTCATTTTCTCGTTTTCGTTTTTTTTTTGCTGTTGACATAAGCAGGAAATTGTGATATAAATGGATGGTCAAAAAGTATTGTGTATTATCGACTGAATTTAGGAGATATTGAGAAAAGAAAATCTACTTACAATTGCGAAGTTGGAAAACTTGATTTTGGAGTGACGTATGATGAAAGCAGGTTTTGCCGAACGAGATATTACGCCCGAAGAGGGCATGGAAAGACCGGGTGGATACGGAAAGGCTTACCATAGCAAACTTCACGACCAATGTAAAATACGGGCAGCGGTATTCGACGATAGCTTGGGCAGGGTTGCGCTTGTTGGAGTCGACACGCTGATGGTGCCTCGTACGCTTGTGCAGACGGTTAGGGCGGAAATTGAACAAACTTGCGGCATTTCGCCCGACGCTGTACTCGTGGGTGCTTCGCATTCACATTCGGCCGGCCCGTTGGGCATGGTACAGCCGGGACAATATGACCGCGCCTCGCCGTTGGTCAAACGTCTCGCCTACGAGTTGTCCTCGTGCGCTGACTCGAAGTACATCAAGCGTGTGGAGCAAGAGCTTGTCGCCGCGGTCACCGAGGCGAACGAGGTACTGGTGGATGTGAAGTGCGCGGTAGGTTCTGGTTGCGAGGACAAGGCTGCCTACAATCGGCGGTTCCGCATGAAGGACGGCCTAACATCTACGCACCCGGGAAAGTGCAACCCCGACATTATCGAGCCGGCTGGGCCAGTTGACCCAGAGGTAGGCGTTATTGGGGCATTTTCCCCAGAAGGTCAATTGCTGGGATGCGTGGTAAACTTTGCATGCCACTGTACCACAGGGCCGGGTGGCACTTCAGCCGACTGGGTTTATTATCTTGAGCAGACAATTCGCGGCGTGATGGGCGAGCAAGCCATCGTAGTGTTCCTTAACGGCGCTTGCGGCGACGTAACACAGGTGGACAATCTAAGCCCGTATACCATTGACTTTGGCGAACGTTCTGCGCGCCATGTGGGCTGCCGAGTTGGGGCTGAAGCGGTGAAAGTGATTGTAAGCTGTGAAAAGGGCGAGTTGACACCCGTAGCAGCGCGCGCTAAAATTCTGTCCATCCCGCGCCGAAAGCCAAGTCAGGAACGCTTGCACCGGTCACTGGAGTTGGTTCAACGCGACCCGGCGGAAGTAAACCGAACCGATTGGACGTTCGCCAAGGAAATCGTAATGCTTGACGCTCTGATTGCGGAAGAACCCGTGGTTGATGTTGAGGTGCAGGCGGTTCAAATTGGTCCGGCTGCCTTTCTTGCGAACCCTTCGGAGTTTTTCTGTCAGTATGGACTGGATTTGAAGGCGGGCAGCCAATTTCCATTCACGTTCCCCGTTGAGCTTGCCAACGATTGTGTCGGCTACGTTCCGACCGAAGAGGCAATGGGCGAACACGGCGGTGGTTACGAAACGCGTCTGACGAGCTACAGCAACCTCGAAGTCGGCGCCGGCAACCGCATAGTTGAGACGCTGCTTGAACTGGCCGGCGACTTGGCACCCGGCGAAGTACCAATGCCCCCAAAAGTTGAGCCAGCCAAAGCGCGTTGGGCATACGGCAGAGTTCCGCCGGAAGTACACTGATAGGGTTAAAAAAGGGGTGTCCGTGACTCTCTATTTGAACCCCAACAAGAAGAAAAAAAAGGGGGGGGCGCCCACTTTTGTTTTGCTCGTTAAATCGGAATTGCGGGCAAAACGGGGAAAGGCTTGTTCCCCCAAAATAGAAATGAACAATCGCTCAAATCTCAAAATACAAAGTATCAAAATCGCCCTTGTAGTTCTAATCGTTTTCACCATTTTTGCTTGTAACGATAAGGGGAAAAAAGGGAAGGCTGAAGATAGGAAAATTGACGTTGGTTCAGCCGGCATGATAAACATCCCCGCCGGTGCTTTTACGATGGGCAGCGATACGGGGACGGAACTGGACGCGCCCGCCCGTTTAGTTACCACAGGAGAATTTTATATTGACAAATTTGAATATCCGAACGTGTTGGGCGAGCAACCGTTGGTCAATATAACTTGGTTGGAAGCGCAAGCTAAGTGTGCGGAAGTAGGTAAGAGCTTGTGTACAGCGCGGCAGTGGGAGAAAGCCTGCCGTGGGCCGGAAGGTTTTGTATATCCCTATGGCAACACCTACTATAAAGACAAATGCCGAACGGAAGTATCGTGGCAGGATGGAGCGTCGGTTTCGGGGGCATACCCTGAGTGTGCTTCGGGATATGGCGTCTACGATATGAGTGGGAATGTATACGAATGGACGAGAGAAGAATCTATCGAAGAACGCGCAACACGCGGCGGCTTTTGGCAGAATGTCGACTTCCAATCACGCTGTTCAAGTAAGCTATTTTTTCATCCGACTTATTCTACATCAAATATCGGGTTTCGATGCTGTAAAAACTGAGTTTGACAATGATAAACTAAGTTTGCCATTTGGAGAGGAGAGAGATGAAAACCTTAGATATTCTTTCAGAATCAGAAAAAAGTCGCGTTCGGATTACAGGCGTGAAAGCCATGCAATTGAAAAATCAGGCAGGACAATCCCTGGTGAAAGTCGAAACGGACGCTGGAATTTATGGAATTGGGGAGGCTGGTGCTTCCGGGCCAATGGTGAGGGCACACCTTCGCAATTTAGAACCAATACTCATTGGTTTTGACCCATTGGAAATTGATAAGTTGTATACCCGTATGGTAAACCGGATGCATACATACAGGGCGAATATTCCAGTGGTCAGCGGGATAGACATTGCCCTCTGGGATGTGGCTGGCAAAATTTTAAACCGCCCCATCTCTTCGTTACTTTCGGGAAGGTACCGGGAGGAAATTCCACTCTACATCAACACCGGTGGGCCTGATGACTGGTTTGACCGCATTTCATGTCAAGACTGGGCGCAGCAAATGAAGGAACACCCTTGCGGCTGGAAAACCGTGAAATTCGGGTTTGAGCGTTTAATGGGGCAGGGACTGCCCAGAGGGAGGTACAGTGCGGGGCAGTTATCCCGAATGCTCACCGCAAGCGAGTTAGAAATTATCCGACGGGGATACGAGGGCTGTCGAGAGGCACTTGGATTCGATATGGACATTATCGTCCATTGTCACAACGAATGGGACTTGCCCTCAGCAATCGGACTGGCTCAAGCACTCGAACCCATTAAACCGCTTTGGCTGGAAGATGCGTTGCCTGTGTGGTATTCGGACAGTTGGAAAGCCCTTAAACAGGCGTCCCCCGTGCGCATCCTCACGGGAGAGAAGCTGGAATTACCTCGCGAATTTTTGCCGTTCCTCATGAACGAGGCATTGGACGTCATCCATCCCGATATAGTCTTTGCGGGAGGGTTGACGGGTTGCAGGAAAATCGCTGACTTAGCCGAGCTATTTTACATTCCTGTTGCAACGCATAACGTCGGCAGTCTTGTCCAAAACATCGCGACAGCGCATTTTGGAGCATCCGTGCGGAACTTTGTTGTGTCTGAAACACGCATCAGTCAAAACACCCTCATCGAGGAGATGGGTGAAGATGAGATTACGGTGGTTGACGGAAAACTAACTGTTCCAACGAAACCGGGACTTGGTATAACGCTAATTCCAGAGGTACTGCAAGAAAACCTGATGGATGGCGAACCTTATTGGGACTAAATTATCAAACAATATTTTATAAAACATTTATTACGTAAAACGTCGTTTTTGGTTCAAATATTTCGTATTACGGCGTTTTCCCGTTTTCTCGTTTTTGTTTTTTTTTTTTTTCACTTTCGCCTGTATTTTTCCAGATGAACCGCAGCATTTTCACAAGCCATTATACCTTCGGGACATTTGCCTATCTGCTCGCATAAAGGCCCGGCGTTTTGAAAAATCGTCGGTGCGACAGGTGTCACCAAATCCAACATTTTTTTGGCAAGTTCCCTGATTTCCCACTGTGCTCGCGCGCACAATCGCACTTCAAAAAAATGCAATAGACTTCTGGCGTTCATTGTGACGACAATTTTCGTTGCCGTAGCATTTGGCAGCAGAAATCTTGCGTCTTGTTGCGCGGTTTCCTTCTTCAGCCCGGATTGCAACAATTCGTTTAGAACGAATCCATACCACTCGTTCATCTGCTGCATAACGCCTTCATACCACTCTTTTAACCCCACATCAATGATACTTTGCGGGGTGACATATTCAAAATTCTCTGCGCTGACATATCTCTGGGATTGTTGTGAATTGTGAACTACAAACCCATTTGCTACAAAGTTGTGGGGTGTCGTTTTCATTTCAATATCGTAAGTATCTTCTATGCCACAATCTTTTATTGATACGATGCAGTCCTCCGCAACAACCTCGGCTCCTTGTTTACCGTGCGCTGATTTGTGGTGCCTAATCATTACATTATCGCCAATGTTCAATTCCTCAAGCATTTTAAAGCCGTTAGGAGTCATGAATCTATGTTGTGCAGTAGCCTTGATAGAATAACCGAGTCTCGTCTTGATTTCAAATATCTGCTTCCTCCCAGAGTAAACAACGGATTTAATTTTCCCCGGAACTATTACTCGCTCATTATTCACTGCCCGGATTTTCATTAGTTCTATTTTCCCAGAGTATCTGAAGTCTTTTGACCACTCATACAACTCTTTAATTGAATGCTGTTTACATGCTTGTTGAACCCCATATCTATTGATAATGGTGTCACCGGCCAAACAGTAGCTGGCAATTCTATGTCTGACAAGTTGATGACTACAAGCGCGAGATATTCCTTCGATTGCAAAGGTAAAGCTAACGTGTTCGATGAAGCTGGCGTGAGTAGTCGGGATGCGTTTCAAAAAATCCGCTGGTTTGCTGGGTTTATCATATATCTGTTGTGCATCCAGTGAACTGTAACATTGTCGAGCAGCGGCTTCTACAACTTTCTCTGCATCTGGTGTGTGGGTGAGTAAAGTAACTTTCATTTCATAAACTCCTTACCTCAAAACCTCAAAGTGAATCCAACGCTTCAGGTAGTTTGTTCAAAACGTCTCCGGCGATTATCCCGCTTTCCCCAATTTTCTCAGCGGCGATGTCAGCCGCCAGTCCATGAATGTAGACGCCAAGCACAGCAGCGTCAACGGGGGTTAATCCTTGCGCCAGCAATCCCGCGATGGTGCCTGTCAGCACGTCTCCCATTCCAGCCGTTGCCATGCCCGGATTGCCTGTGGAATTGATATAAACTTCACCTGAAGGAGATGCTATGACAGTCGGCGCGCCTTTAATCACTAAAATTACGCTGCGTTCTTGGGCAAAATTTTGGGATATGCCGATTCGGTCAGATTCAACTTCTCCAATTGACCTTTTAAGCAAACGCGCCATCTCTCCCGGATGGGGCGTAAGGATTGTTTGCACACCGAGTTTGTTTAGACATTTGGGCTGTTCGGAGAGCGCGTTGAGCCCGTCAGCGTCGATAACCTTAGGGAGTTCGATTTTCGTACAGAGCCGATGTACCAATTCGACAGTTTCAGGGTTTCGAGAAAGTCCCGGTCCGAGGGCTGCTACATCTGCCCTCTGTAAAAACTCAACTATTTTCGCCTCTGCGTTGAGGGATACCGTTTGCTCATCAGTTTCGCACAACGGGACAGTCATAACCTCCGTCAGTTTTTCCTCCATGATTGGATTCAAACTTTCAGGGATGCCAAGAGTCGCCATTCCCGCGCCAACTCGCAAAACAGCTTCGCTTGCCAACGTTGCGGCTCCGGTCAAACCTACCGAACCTGCTATGAGGAATACGTGTCCAAAAGTACCCTTGTGTGCGTTGCGCGTACGTTGCGGCTTCAATTGCGCAGCCTCGCGTTCCCCAACCCAATTTACGGTGATGTTTTGAGTGTCGATGACTTCCTCCGGGAAGCCGATGTCCGCTACGGTCAATTTGCCTGCGAAATCTGCGCCCGGATATAGCAGCAGCCCACGTTTGGGCAATCCCATCGTGATGGTATGAGCAGCCCTGACACAAACGCCTTCTGCTCTGCCCGTGTCCGCTTCTAAGCCAGACGGCAGGTCAATTGAAACCACTGGACATGTGACGCTACGGTTGATGAAATCTATCACTTCTGCGGCATATCCCCTGACAGCCCCCTTCAAACCCGTTCCAAAGATGGCGTCTACGATGACATCGTTGTTTTGAATCTCGTCCTGATATTCTGTCAACTGCTCCTGAGACAAAAGCAGTTTTATCGGCAAGCGTAGGTTCTGCACAATCTGGAGATTTGTCAAGGCATCTCCTGCAAACCTCTCCGGTTCTGCCAATAGATAAACATTCACTTCGTATTTTGCGCATGCTAAATGCCGCGCTACGACAAGCCCATCGCCGCCATTGTTGCCGCGTCCTGCGAAAATCGCCACGCGCTGGCGGGACAGAGGTACGCCACTACCCAGCACATCTTTGACCGCTTGTCCTACGGCTAAACCTGCATTTTCCATCAATATGATACCGGGAATCCCTATTTCGTTGATTGTGCGCGAGTCAATATCTCGCATCTCCTGAGATGTTACAACTTTCATATTATCAGTATATCACACGGATGCGAAAATTGCAACTTAAATAAATCTCCGAATTGCCGTCAAAAATGGGGGTAAGTCAAAATTGAAAAAAATGGTTGACAAACCATTCAACGTCTGTTATAATTTATATCTGCGTTTTTTACCCGTGAGAATAATGTCCAATGCAGCAATAATTTGAAGGAGAGAACATGACGATGTATGCAGTGATTGCCACAGGCGGAAAACAACAGCGTGTATCCGTTGGTGATTTAATAGATGTGGAAAAGTTAGATGTGCCTGTGGGCGAGAAAATCGAATTTGATGACGTGCTTTTGTTAGCAACAGATGATGGTAATATCGAAATAGGTTCACCGTATCTGGAAGATGCGGTAGTGGTAAGCGAGGTTGTGGACGAGATTAAAGATAAAAAAGTTATTGTGTTCAAATCCAAACGCCGAACAGGATATAAACGAAAACTCGGACATCGACAACGATATACACGGTTGCGCATAGAAAATATTGTGTTTGGAAGTGCAGAATCCGCTGAATCTGAGGAATAACATAGAAACCAAGTTTTTTCAAAAAACTTGGTTTCTTACCGCAGGAGGTGAGATAAAATGGCGCATAAAAAAGGTGGCGGTAGCACCCAAAACGGCAGAGATAGCAATGCTAAAAGGTTGGGTGTAAAGCGTTTTTCCGGCAATTATGTAACAGCAGGCAGCATTCTTGTGAGACAGCGCGGAACCAAACTTCACCCGGGTAACAACGTGGGTAAAGGCGGCGACGATACGCTGTTTGCAAAAATAGACGGCTACGTCTGGTTCGAGAGAAAGGATAAAAAACGCAGAAAAGTCAGCGTTTATTCGGAACTGCCCGTTGCTGTGTAAAATTTATAGACAAACTCGAAAGCCTCGTCATTATATCGAGGCTTTCTTTTTATCAATATAAAGGTCAATCGAAAAGGGGGGTGATTGATGTGGATAGAGCAAAAATATATGTCAAGGGTGGAGATGGCGGTAACGGTTGTATTAGTTTCCGTCGGGAAAAGAATATTCCGAGAGGTGGGCCGAACGGCGGTGATGGTGGAAACGGCGGAAGCATCATACTCGAAGCTACGGAAGGGCTCACAACGCTAATTGACCAGGTTTACACTCAGCATTACAAAGCGCTACGCGGGAGACACGGCATGGGTAAGCTCATGCACGGTAAAGATGGCAAGGATTCAGTTGTAAAAGTACCCGTGGGTACCATTATATACGATGCTGATACGGGGGAATGCTTAGTTGACATGGATGAACCGGGGATGCAGTTTGTGGCGGCAAAAGGCGGAATCGGCGGCAAGGGCAACACATACTTTAAACACAGCACGAATCGAACCCCGCGCGTCGCAGAGAAAGGCGAACCCGGACACGAACGCACATTACAACTCGAATTAAAGCTCGTTGCCGATGTTGGACTGGTTGGTTTTCCAAATGCAGGCAAATCTACCCTGTTGTCCCGAACTTCCGCTGCCAAACCCAAAATAGCAGATTATCCCTTCACAACCCTGTCACCCAACTTGGGGGTGGTACGCCTCGGTTACGAAAAACATTTTGTCCTTGCTGACATGCCCGGACTAATAGAGGGAGCGCACGACGGAGTAGGTTTGGGACACGAATTCCTGAAACATATCGAACGCACCAAAATGTTGATTCATCTGGTAGATACGGCGGCGATAGATGGACGCAACCCGATTGAAGATTACGAAAACATCAATGACGAACTGCGCCTCTATGATGAAAGGTTGGGCAAACTGCCACAGCTCATTGCTCCAAACAAAACAGACATGCCCTCTGCACGGGAAAATCTCGATAGGTTAAGAAAATACTTTGGAAAGAGAAGAATATTCCCAATCTCCGCGCTGACCGGGGAGGGCGTGGATGCTCTGATGAGAGCGGCTTTTTCCCTGCTACAAAGAATAAATCAACGTATTCAAACAGGAAAGGAAGCCAAGGTGGAAGCCGAATCCAGACGGATTGAATATACCCATAAACCACAGTTTGAGATAACAAAGGAGAAGGACGCGTTTATCATAGAGGGCGATAACGCCCGGCGCGCCGTGCTCATGACGGATATGGAAAACGAAGAGGCGATTATGTTGCTGCATACCAAACTCAAGCGAATGGGAGTTATCAAAGCACTCACCAAAATGGGGGTTGAGGAGGGAGACACAATTAAAGTTGACAAACTTGAATTCACTTATGAAAGTGAAAAGTAAAGAGTAAAATAATTTTGCCATAATTCGCCAATGTTAGACTTCCGCGTAGCCCAAGATTCTATCTTGGTTTCCGATGGTTGACTGCAAATTTGCAGGCGGGGACAGAGCCGCCGCCACTACAGAAAGTTGGGCTACGAGGGCATCCAATTATAATTTAACATTGTCAATTAAACAGTATGATAAATCGCAAAAAACTATTTAAATCTTTTAGACGAATTGTCGTAAAAGTAGGCACAAGCACCATAATAAACAAAGATTTCAGCGTAAACGCAGAACGCCTTGACAACCTTGTTAGTGATGTGATGAATTTAAGGAAAGCGGACAAAGAGGTAATCCTGGTAACGTCTGGCGCTATCGGCACAGGCATGGGCAGAATGGGAATGACACGACGCCCTAAGGACATCCCAAGCCAGCAAGCTACCGCCGCCGTCGGTCAAAGCCTGTTGATGTACGCCTACGAAGAGCGATTCAGTAAATACGGACAACCTATCGCCCAGATGCTCCTCACCGCTGGCGATGTGGCTGATAGAAAACGGTACATCAACGCCAGTTTCGCCCTGCTGACGCTTCTGCGATACGAGGTTGTGCCTATCATCAATGAAAACGACACAGTTGCTGTGGACGAGATAAAGGTTGGGGATAATGATACCTTATCAGCCCACATTACAAATCTGGCAGAAGCGAATCTGTTGATAATCCTTTCAGATACCGACGGATTCTATACTTTTGACCCGCGCAAAAATGCAGACGCGGAATTAATCGACGTTGTGTTCGCTATAACGGACGAAATCGAAAAAGCCGCTGGCAAAAAAGGCACGGAGACAGGAATTGGTGGAATGGAGACGAAAATTAAAGCGGCTAAAATCGTCACCGGTTCAGGAGAAACGATGGTACTTGCCAACGGCTCTGTAGGAAACATCGCCAGCAAAATCCTGGCAGGTGAAGAAATAGGTACCATCTTTCTTCCACAGGGCGAAAAGATGTCCAGAAGAAAACGCTGGATTGCTTATTCACATCCAATTAAGGGTACTTTGCAAGTTGATGTGGGCGCATACAACGCTCTTACAAAAGGCGGTAAAAGCCTGTTAGCGTCAGGGGTAATAAAAACAAAGGGGGATTTTGAGTTCGGGGATTCTGTCAGTTGCATAAACGAGAGCGGCAATGAATTCGCAAGGGGACTTGTGAATTATAACACTGAAGAGATGGAACACATCAAAGGCAAACGGACGGATGAAATCGAAAACATTCTGGGATATAGATATTACGATGAAGTTATCCACAGGGATAACCTGGTGATTTTGCAAAATAATAAGCAGTGACGAAAAAATGGTATCGCCCAAATTGGTAACGATAGCAGAGAGAACCTTTTAATCATGTCACAGGAGAGAACGCCTACAACAGATGCGGTTGAAATTCTCCACCGACGATATTATGAGGGAAACCCTGACAGATTGGCTTCTCTCGAAGAGGAACGAGCCAACGCTGAAATCGCTCGCCAAATCTACGCCCTTCGCATAGAAGCAGGCTTGACACAACGGAAACTTGCTAAATTGGTCGGCACAAGCACATCGGTGATAGATGATTTAGAGGAAGCGGACTATGAAGGTAATGCGTTTGCAATGCTACGCCGCATTGCCGCCGCTTTAGACAAACAGGTTGAAATTCGGTTTGTCCCTGCGGCAAGCGTAGCGGGTTGATTATGTGTATTGAGAGCAAAATGTGAAAACTTTTGGAGTGCAATGACTCAGTTGTCTCTGTCTTGAGCGGGTGTAAAAAGTGCAGGCAAAGCCTGCACTTTTTACCTTCGCTCAAGACAAACATTGCCAAAGTGAGCGCCACTCACCACTCACAAACATTTCCAAGGAGGATACAATGTCATTCAAATTAGGTTACAGCAGTTTAAAATGGAGGATGCCTTCCATAGAAGATTTGGAAGGCAAATTGGAACAGGTAAAAGCCGCTGGCTGGGAAGGTTGGGAGTTGCGGCAGTCGCTTGATTGGCTGGGAACGCCTGAGCGCGTACAGCACATCTGCAATAACGTGGGGATGCCCATCGCTGTCGTCACCGGTGCAGGCATTTCTCTTGATAAAAACCCGAACATGCTCGAACACAACAAACGCCGGATAGACTTTGCCGCCGCTGTGGAAGCCGACAATTTTATGTTCATGGGCGCTGGCAAACCTGCCAGGGGTTACGCCACAGACGAGGAGATAGCGGCGTTGGCGGAGGTTGGCGATGAACTTGCCGATTACGCATTGCAATATAACCTTGACGTCTGTTATCATATCCACGAAAATACGACAATTGATTCTACCGAAGAGTGGGCTAAACTGATGGATATGATGAAAATATGCAAACTCTGCATTGACGTATCCCATTCCGCCCTGTGGGACTTTGACCCAAGGGAATCTGTCAAACACTACAAAGACACGTTAGTCTACATCCATTTGCAGGATTACAAGGACGACTGGGTGGAATTGGGCGAGGGAAACCTTCTTGATTTCCCGGGGACGCTCAAAAGCTTAGAGGAAATCGGTTACAATCGCTGGGTTGTTACATGCCCAGGCAATACAGATAGAACGGACGAGGAGAAAATGAGGGTGAACCGGGGATATTTGAAGAGCATAGGATATTAGTACATGTGGGCGAAAATTTTTGACCCCATCTGGAGATTACGGACTTACACAAAATGTCCTTATTGGTGAGTGGTTAGTGGTGATTGTACCAGTCTACCACTCACTTGTCGCCATGAAAGGGGGGATATGAAGTGCCAAAAGTCAAAATTCCCAGAGAAACATGGCATAAGATTTGGAAAACATTGCTCTTGGAAGGCGCAGTCACCCGCGTTTCAGAAGATTACATCTATATCATCTCTGAGCGACATTTACACATTCTCAAAGAAAAGCGACTCCCGTTTGAGGAGGTAGATTCCGTTGCTACTCCACGTGAAAAAATACGACATTTACTTGCCTCTACACTACCATTGACTTTCAATCTTCAGAGGAATCCACGCGCTTTTTCTCAGATGACAAAAATACCCTGGAATCCCGATTTGAACAGGAGGAAATCCTCATTACCGTCCAAGAAGTAGGTGTTTTCCAGTAGATGTGTGTTTGTTTGACTATTTTTCAGCTTAACATCTACAAAATCAGAGAGGTTGAACCATGCCAATCGAAATAAAAATGCCCCAATTAGACCAAACTATGACAGAGGGAAAAATCGGCAGATGGCTTGTAAAAGAGGGCGAGAGCGTAAAAAATGGCATGCCCATAGTCGAGATTGAAACTGATAAGGTTGTCAGCGAGTTAGAATCCCCCTCCGACGGTGTGCTGGCGCGGATTCTCGTATCAGAAAACAGCAAAATTCCGGTCAAGAGTGTGCTTGCTATCATTGTGGCTCCGGGCGAGGTTGTGGATAAAATAGAAACGGCGTTTGAGAGCGAACCGGTAGCGCCCTCTATGACTCCCGTCGGAAGCACAACATCTTCTCAAATTTCTGACCAAGTGGAGGCGGGGAAGATGGCGGGCACACAGTCCCCACCCGTAGGGACTACCCCGCGTGGCAGCCCTGAACGCATTATAGCTTCACCAGCCGCCAAACAACTGGCACAACAACACAACGTTGATTTAAGTCAACTTCGAGGTACGGGACCGGGCGGGCGAATTGTGAAGAATGACGTTCAAAAACAGATAGAAAGCCAACCTGAAAAGGGCATTCCCAAACGCATCAAGGCATCGCCATTAGCACGGAGGTTGGCTGAAGAACACGGTTTGGATTTGTCTAGCATTACAGGCACAGGGCCGGAAGGACGCATCGTGCGCGATGACGTTCTCAAAGCCGCTAAAGAGAAAGCAACGACGCCACCGCCAAGTACCATCCCCCTTGATGTCGTTCCTGAGAAGATTGAAGTCCCCCCCGAACGCATTATCCCGCTGACTGGCATCCGCCAAACCATAGCCGAACGCATGACGCAAAGCGTTCGTACCGCAGCCATCGTTACGCTGAATACAGAGGTAGACGCAACCGCGGTTGTGGAACTGCGTACGCTACTTTCGGAAAAAGCTGACATCTCCTATACCGACTTGTTGGTGAAGATAGTAGCGAAGGCGTTGCGCCAACATCCGATGCTCAATTCCACCCTCGCTGAAGATGGTATCCACATTTTAGAGCAGATTAACATCGGTGTCGCTGTGGCGTTGGACGATGGATTGATAGTGCCCGTCGTACGTGACGCTGACAAAAAGGGATTGTCGGAAATCTCAAAGGACATCAAGGATTTAACGGAAAGAGCGCGCAAAAAATCGCTTTCGCTCGAAGAAGTACGCGATGGCACATTTACCATCACCAATTTGGGCATGTTCGGCATCGACACCTTTACGCCCATCATCAACCCGCCACAGTGTGCTATCTTAGGCGTGGGACGAATTATCAAGAAACCTACCGTTTTAAACGACGAGATAGTCATTCGCAGCATGATGGGCTTGAGCCTCTCATTTGACCACAGAATCGTAGACGGCGCTCCCGCCGCGCAATTCTTACAGACGGTTTCACAGATGATAGCGGAACCATATTTGATATTGCTCTAAGTAATTGAGGTACATGCTAATGTTAGAATTGGATGTTAAACCAATAGGTGTCATCAGGAATCCAACAAAACAGAGAGTTCCGGGCTCCAATGGTACGCCCGAAGCAAAGATAGAAATATACGACGAATTTGCCGATGGACTTGACGGACTTGAAGGCGCAAGTCATCTGCTCATCGTATACTGGATGCATCTGCTTTCCCCTGAAAACAGAAAAATTCTCAGGGTACACCCGATGGGGAACCGTTCAAATCCAAAACGCGGGGTGTTTTTGACGAGAAGCCCTATGCGCCCAAACCCTATGGGAATTACTCAGGTGAAGGTACTCAGGCGGGAAGGCAATGTGTTGACTGTGGAAGGTTTGGACGCAATGGACGGTTCGCCTTTGTTGGATATAAAAATAGCCGGCCCTTATGTTGAGAGAGGATGTTGAAGGATTTGGCTCTGAAGCCCAATTATTCAATCCAGAACGAGTAGAGTTTAGCGCCCTGCACGTAGAAGCGCAGGCGGACTGGTTTGCCTGCCAGGGCATTGAGGTTCTGGTTGCTCTGCCATGCTACGGCGTGGTCAACGCGGTCAGCCATGGTGAGTGGAATGCAATCTGAGCGCATGAAGCCTTCCATCGGATTGCCATTGAGGTCAAGTACCTCCGCCGTTACTGTGCCGGGACGTGCGAAGGCGTTAATATACAACGTCGTACCCTCAAGCAGAAGCGGCGCTGTAGTTACGCTACCCTCCTCACATTGTGCATCAAGCGATACGAAACCATCCACCCGCAGGAAGGCGAGTCCGACGGAGCCGATGTGTCCAAAGGGTGCCACTGCCCAATGAAGCGTCTGGCGTCCCTGATAGAAGATATAGAGTTTGTCGCCCACTCGAATCGGCGGATTCTGCGACGGTGTAACCCATGTTTTGTCCCACGAACCAGGTGTCCCCCAATCAAGGAAGGTTTGCCGATTACACGCCCGGTGCCATTCAAGTCCGTCGCTGCTGTAAATGAGTTGCGTGTTGAGTTTACGAATCGGAACGTAGAACATCTCCAGGAACCCGAGCCGTAGCCCGGCGTAAGGGAAATAAATCATCCCGTAAAACTCGGTTTTCTCCGGGTCAATTTCGTCCGGCGCGGCTATCTCACCAACGGACTTAAAGTCCACACCATTGTCGCTCTCCCACAATCCACAGGTGCGAATACCTCGTCCGGGGATGCGCGTAATCACAAGGAATTTCTTTCGTTCCCGGTCATAACACGCCGAACTTCGGTCACCCGCATTGACAAGTACCCCCTCAAGCAGATTCCAATGTATCCCGTCTGGCGAGGTTGCGCCGCAGATGCCGCGAACCTTGCCACTATACCAGTACATCCGATACCTGCATTCAGGCGTTGGGTTGGGCTCCCAAAGGACGGTGGGGGAATCAATCATGCCGGTCAGCGGGGCAAAGACGATGTTGTTCGCCTTTGAGCCGCGGTACTCGACCAAACCCAACTCCGGTTTTTCCCAGGTGATGCCATCCTTTGAGGTGGCGTAGCAGACTATTGTCGCCTCGCCGGGTTTGCCTAACTTCTTGTATACCTCATACCATATCTTAAAGAGTTTCGCCTCCTCGTCGTAGAGCACTGAGCCCCAGGCGATGACGCAGTTGCCTTCCCAGGGCTTTTCATAAGTAAGGACTGGATTTGCGTGATGGCGGACTGGCTGGTTTACGATGCGTTGGAGCCCATTGACCGACTCAATCAGGTTATCGTCAATGAAGAGTTGATGGACGTTGCCAATCTTGCGCGGCTTTTTCATCTCTATTTTGGGGGAGACAAGCCAAAGAAATTGAAGATTGTCTATTGAATATTGAAGATTGTTTGATTTTTCAATAGTCAATAGTCAATCATCAATCGTCAATTGCCACCCCCAAACCCCCTCTTTCTTTTTAATAGGGTTCTACCCTCGCCACGGAAACCCCAAAGTATTCGGAAAAGATTGCTTCGCCTGTGGTTTCGATACGGTTCTCCACTCCGTTCCGAACCTACTCAACCCAAGCCGCTTCGCTACGGGAGAATCAGGATGGTCGGAATTTGTTTTCATCGCTAAATTCGTTTTGGGTGTAGTAGGAAAGCAATTAGTGCTGAAAATAATCTTGTCCAATGAGTTTATTTTCCGTTGCACCCAAAACAAAAACTAACCGAACTCAACAACTTAGTTTCAACGACACCCAAAACAAAAAGCGGAATTGCGAGATGAACCGACCAAGAAGCAGGCGAAGCCTCCGCTTCAGGTTCATCTCAAAACTGCTCAGTGGCCGCTCATCTGCTCACCTGCTTTAACGTATGTCGCTTCCATCTCCTCTATCGAATCAAAATAGCCGATGATGTATTTCACTGAGAACGTTTCTCCTGCCTGTATCAGCCTTCCGCCCACCTCTTCGATAAAACAGACATAACCGCGCTGGTGACACCAGGCTTCCGACACATCGTCTGGATTAAGCGTCATTCCCGCCAGCCAGGGGCCTGTTTGAGTTTTGTATGCGCGAATCATGCGTTTTGGCATTATGTCACGTCCACGCAAGTAGTGGAATTTAGCGTCCGGCGGAAAATCTTCTAAGAACTCGTCGTTTGGGATAAGTCCGTGATAGCTCAGATAGATTTGCGAGAAAGTATCGCCTTTGTTGTGTTTGAGGTGTCCGGGCATATCAACGCGCAGAGCAAGTCCATCAACGGTGTTGACGGAGGTTACTTTGTCTGTGCTGAAGAAATAGCGGGTGTTTCGAGGAAATACCAAAAACTGCTCCCATAGCGAACCAGCTTTGCGTGCGCGCGTGGCAATCGTCCAGTTGAACCGCAGTTTCACAGTGATAGCATCCTCACTTTGTACAACCTCATAAGGCAGTTTTTTAGCGGCTGTGCAGATTTGCGGCAGTTCTACAAATCGTTTCGGTATATTTCCGTGGAGTTTGTCGCCCCAATGGTAGGGATGAGGTTCGTCTGGCTCATCTTCTCCTGGTTCAAGCAGAAAATCTACAATGCTCAAGCCGAACCCTAAATCGTGTGCGCCGGTTTGCTTATCCACGAAAGTTTGTGCGGCAACACCGGAGACGTATCCCTCGGTGCGAACAGTCGCCTTTATGCAATCTGTCTCAATGTGAATGTCAGAACCATCAATAGTATATTTCACGTTAATGCCTCCTCATATCGGGATATGGAATGCGGAAGCAAGCTGTTAATTCCGCACTCCGCATTCTTCTCTATCCAACTACCTCTTCAACCTCTTCGGTCAATTCGGCTTTTTTGTTGTGGAAAGCGTCCTTGCCTGCTTCCACGGCGGCTTTGACGCTGTCTTTGGCGCTGGATATTTTTTCCTTGCCATGTACCACTAATTCGTCTACTTTTCCCTTAGCCTGGCTTGCGGTTTTGACAGTGCGTTCTTTCGCGTCGTGGGAAGCGCCTTTTATTTTTTCCCGGGTTTCCTGCCCGGAGGACGGCGCGAATAGCAATCCCAGCCCGGTGCCGATGAAAGCGCCTGCCAGAAATGCAAGGAAAATTGAGCCCAATCTGCTTTCCTTTTCAGGCATCTTCTTCACCTCCCTTATCTTTCCCTTTTTTAGCGCTGGTTAAGCTGGTAAAGCCAGTCTTGAGCGCGTTCCAAAAGCTGACAATTTCTATCACAGGAGTAAACAGCTTGTCCCGATAGAACTCGGCTTTGTGAACAGTGTCCTTGCTAAATTCCGTTGCCGTAGTTATGGCTTCGGTAATCTTAGCGATATCCTCATTTACCTTAGCGGTTAGTTCCTGAACGTTACTCGCTATCGGTTTGACTTCTGTTTCGGTCAGTTCTTGCACCGATTTGGTTATTGCGTTTACATTTTCGATGGTATTTGGAATCTCTTCGTTCAAATTCGCTGTTATGCCCTGTACGTTCTCCATGATTGGGCTTATTTGCTTTTCGCTTAATTCTTTGAGGTTTGTGATTATGCCGTCGATTTTGGGCATCTCCTCTTCATTCAGCTTTGTCACTGTGTCATTTACTTCTGCCAACAGTTTTTTCACATCATTATCGACAAACTTCTGAACTGATTGCAGGGTATTTTTGACCTTTGGCAACAGCACCGCAAGGACATAAATAACCAAAAGTGCAATCGCGAATAACGCGGTAGCTCCTGCAATTTTTAAAACTTCAGTAGAAACCATAAACGCCTCCTTTACTTTCTTGTTATTTATTTTCCTCTTTCACAGAAATCTTACGGTTCAATCTGTGTAAGTAACCGTTCAAAAGTTTTGCAATGTATTATTGAAAAGACCGCTTCGCCTGTGGTTTCGATACGGTTATCCACTCCGTTCCGAACCTACTCAACCCAAGCCGCTTCGCTACGGGCAAAAATACACTTCGTTGATTTTTGCACTCCTCCTATCTCCTCGCTTCAGTGCTCCCTCACACTCTTGTACCAACTGGATTACCTTCCCCTTCATTCCATCGGGAAGTCCATCGCGCAAAAGAGCCTCCTTGAAGAACTTGAGTGATTCTTCGTACATTCCCGCCATTTTGTAGCACGATGCGGCGCTGACGAAGCTGATGTAGATATCTTCTTTGTGTCCTTCTAACACCAACTGTTGGATAACCTTCTGCTCCAGTTGCGCGGCTTGCAGAAAGAGATGTTTGGCTTTTTCCTGTCCGTCACCGTTAATCCTGTCAAGTTCAGTGTTTGCACTGATGATAAGTCCCGATTTGCGGTTGATTAACTGTAATAACTCGTCGCTGTACGGTGGGTTATGTTTCTGTATCATGTCCATTTCCCCCCTGTCGATGAAATGAAAATAGAATTTGTCTTGTTGGAAAACAACAGACGACGACATATCCATCAGGTTGCGCAGGACTGCTTACTGAAGCTCTGCACGCCTAAAGGCGGCAGGTTCTTAAACCTGAATACCTCTACCGGGCTCTCACAGAACAGCCTTGATTGTTAGAACAACCAAAGTTGCTCTGCTACAACATCCTGGTCCTTAGCATCAGGTATCTCTCTGGGTTTTTGCGGCTCCATTTCGCCGCAAAAACATGAGAGCATCAGAACTTCGCAGGCGAGCCGCTCTGTCTCGGGCCCTAAGGCCAAAGCTGGAAGGCAAAAAGATGACGGCTTCGCCGACATCTTTATGCCTTCCATTCGCAACTTGGGAAAGACGGGACACCGCCCGCAGGAGAATAGCTTCCATACTCCGCCAACGTTTAGTCACGCCGGCTGTGTCCAGGGAATCCTCTACAACACTTCCTGCTAAGAAAGCAGAGTAGAGGTCACGTTGGATGTTCAAATTGCAGCATGTATGCCAACGCTGAGAAAGAGGTTTTTTAGTGTATTTACCGCACTTATGGCAATATTGGGAAAGCTTAGTCGCCTTGGTTGAAAACTCTACTACAGAACCGCCAGCGTTTTCGGCTTTGCGTCGGAGGATTTCCATGAACATGCCGGGCGCTCTGTTCTTGA
>CAZRLY010000040.1:0-25368 GCA_964601015.1 uncultured bacterium | reverse complement strand
TCGATTTTCATAAATCGACATCTCTCTGTCGAAATCTGAATTTCGACCTACATATAAGTGAGGAAAAAAATGTCGAACCGCAAGAAGATAACAGCAGTTTCAGCGCAGGAGAAAATGAATGAGTTCATCGTACCCAAAGGGCAAGCTCAATTGTTCCTTGACGACCAATTGATTGCTGAGAAACATAACGTAACCCGTGTGTGGCATCATCTTCGCAAACACCCGTCCAACCCTTTGATGCTGAAGTCAGGTACGGAAGAGGCTATATATTTATTCGGGAGCGTCCTGCGGGAGTTTGACCCCACTGTCGGCGGAGAGCCGATTTTTCGCTTATGGTATTACGCATCGGGAAAGGGGGTTACATGGACGGCCTACGCGATGAGCCACGACGGTTTGAACTGGGAGAAGCCGGAACTCGGATTGGTTGAAATTGACGGTAGCCGGGCGAACAACGCCGTGTTTTGTCCGCGGGGATGGCGTCCCTTGGGACTTGCAGGGGTAATCAAAGACCAAAATCCTACGGTGAAAGAAGAGGAACGCTACAAGCTGATGACTGCCGCCAGACACCTTGAGACGGAACAGAAGGCATATCTCCTTGCCGTTTCACCCGACGGTTTTCGCTGGACGTTGCGGAGTACCTTCACCCCCCAACCGCCCTGCAAACCTGACCGAGCCTGCTTTGTTTTTGACCCATTTCGCCAGGTATATTCCTTGTACAACCGAGCAAAATTTGCGCCACCCGAATTGGCTGAAAAGGGCGGGCCCGTCTATTGGGGAAGGGCTGTTGCGTTATGTACGAGCGCGGATTTCAAAAATTGGTCTGAGCCGGAAATCGCAATGCACGCCGACGCGGATGACCAAGACGGCACCGAAATATACGGCACTGCGACGTTCCCTTATGAGGGACAATGGGTTAGCCTGCCACAGATTCATCGCTCGCTTCCGCATCTTGCCCATATTGATATTGCCATTGCCCACTCCCGCGATGGGAAGATGTGGCAGCGGGAGAAGGAACTTGTGTTGCCTCGCGGGGATATTGGCGAGTGGGATAGATTCAATCAGTGCGCTGCCACTCGGCCTGTACGTGTCGGGGATGAGTTGTGGGTATACTATTCCGGGCGACTCTACCGGCATGGAGAATACCACAGATATACCGAACTCAAGGACACAGGGCCGCATTTCGTCGGCATCGGGCTTGCCACACTGCGCCTCGACGGCTGGTGTTCGCTACAATCGGGATTTGACGGCGGCGAAGTGGTAACGACACCGCTCATCCTTCCGGCGGGTAAGCTCTTCATTAATGCCAAGTCCGATTGGGGCGAAATTGCGGTAGAGGTACTCGAAGCAGACGGCAAGGCTATCGAAAACGCACAGTCAGCGTCCGTCAACTCCGATGGCATCCGCTTGCAAATACAGTGGCCAGAAGGCGGTTCTTTGGGACGTTTTGCCGGTAAACCGGTGCAGTTGCGATTTGCCATCAAGAATGCTCTTCTCTACTCCTGGAAGGTTAAATAGAGGATGATACGTGCGTTATCGTATATGGTGGCAGGGCAGAGGGTAGCCGCTACGGATTTGTTTCTTACACCAATGTGTAGCGGACTTTCTCCGTCCGTCCATTTTGGAGTGCAATGACTCAGTCATTGCCGTTATGGAAACAATCAAGATGGCCTCTGGCAGGACAGAGCCCCAGTCATTGCAAAGGAGGAAAAACAATGCCGGTGCTAGATCATTCTGATATTTTGGTCCAAGATGCTATAGCTTTTAGCTCAATACACCACGCATTAGGAAACAATATATCAGCCGATTTAAACGAAATATTACCAGAGGGGTTTGTGGCGCATCCGCATGTCTCTCTTGGGGGAGGTTGGGAGGCTGATGTGTTGACGAGAGAGGAATTGAACGTAGCACGAGACTTTGTTCTATATCAACCTCCGCCTTCTTCGGGAATATCTAAGGTACTTTTTCCTACCTCTGTGAGTGTTATTATAGACTACTTGAGAAATCGAACTAAAGAAAAAATTGTTGCTGCAATCGAAATTGTTAGTCCAGCCAACAAAGATAGGGCGTCAAGGAGACAAGCTTTTCTTGCAAAATGCCATAGCTATTTACAAGAAAACGTCTCGCTTGCTATCATAGATATTACTTCAAGTTATAAAGACCAAAACCTTCATTTTGAGTTGCTGAAGGAATTGAACGTAAAGATTACAAAATTTGAGGGAAGTGATAAAACGCCCTTATATTGCACAAGCTTACGCACCACTGTTGACGAAGAAAACGACACCATTGTAGAATACTGGGTAGAGCTTTTTAAAGTCGGAGATATGTTACCAACAATACCGTTATACATTACTGACGAAATTGCTATCCCTCTTGAACTTGAAAAAAGTTACATGAAAACTTGCAAGGGGCTAAGAGTTTTTAGGAGGTTGGAACGATTTAGAGCCTATTCCAAAGAGACGAATCGGGGGTAGTCAGGGACTACTCCTACCAAAAAGTAGCGAGATTTTTATGAATTATCAAACAATAAGTAATTATCAAAAAATTTCTTGCACTTTTTAAATTCTTTTTGAAAACTTACTTATGTGATAATACACGGCGAAATTTACCCATTTTAAATTCATTCTTTCAACATGACGAAAGCAGCGAATTCCTTGTGGAACATGGGTACCATTATCCTGCCCTTCTCACAGACGCCCCAGTGGACAGGGTTGCCGAAGAAATGCTTAGGGCACATAAGCACATACTTCTCACCGTCCTTCAGGAAACCTGAAGCGTCCATCTGGATGGTCAGAGCTTTGTTCCAGTTATAGATTGCGAGGTTAGCACGGTTCGGGGCGTATTTGTTGGGACGCAGGACGACGAGTTGTTCCTTCGGCTTTAGAGCATTTGTGGTGGCGATATGGTTCTCCTCCTTGACGACGTTCTCGGAGTTGACCGTATGGATGTCGCCATTGACGATGAGGTTGTTTCGCATGTCGCCCTTGCGGTAGTTCTTTATTTCAAATCCGCCATTGACGATAACGTTGCCGCGGATGGTACAGTCTTCGTTGTAGGGTGCGTCGTATCCCATGCGCATTTTCACATTGTAGAGGTAGTTGTTCAGGATTCGGATGTTGCGGCTGGGCCTACCGCCGCCGATGAGGAATGGGCCGCCGTCGTAGGCGATGTTCCCTTCGATGAGAAAGTTATCCACATAAGCTCTTGATGAGCCGTATGCGTGCATGGTGTAGGAGTAGCCGCCTGTCATGATGCAGTCTGAGATTACCTTGACGCCCTCCTTGTTCTGAGTGTAGATGGCATGTCCGTGTCCGCGGTCAGTACCCCACCAGCCGTTGTCGTAGATGATGCAGCCGTGTAGTTCGCTATTGATGTCCCCTGACCAGAATCCGAAGCCACCCCGGCAATGGTGGATTACGAGGTTGATGTATTTGCAATTCCGGCCTTCTCTGAGTTCCATGCCGCCGTGGGGACGGGTGAAAGTATTCGGATGAGAACCCGGCTCAACCGGGTCAACTGGATTCGGCTCAGATACCATGAACTCCAACTCCCACATCCACAGGTATGCAGTCGGGGAGAGTATATACATGCCTCCGTCAATGGTAGCTCTCTCGCCGGGGAAGGGGCGCACATGGATGGGTTTCTCCTCCGTGCCAACCAACCGCACGTTGAAATGTTCGTTGGGCCTGCGTTTGTATATACCGTCGCGGAGATAGATAGTGGCACCGGGTTCCACCTTGTGCTGGCCTTCCATAGCCGAGGCGATGTCCCAGGGGGATTCCTTAGTGCCTTTGTTGTTCGGTTTGCCCTCCGGAGCGACAAAGTAGACCGGTTCCTCAGCGTCCTGTTCCTGCTCTTTGGCGTGTGCGCCTCCAATAACACAGAAGGGGAGCAATCCCAGTGCCGTCACTTCTTTGAAAATCCTCATTGTTTTTCCTCCTTGAACTAATTTAAGAGTGATAACACACTTTGAAACCGAAAAGTAATTAGTTTTCATGCGATACCATAATCCACAAATTTGAAGGGATTGTAACATCACCATAACTAAATGTCAACGCTTTTCTTGTATCCCGACGAGGGAGCGTGGGAAAGGAGTTTTTCTGAACGTTGGTGTTTTTGATTTACCCATTTGATTTATTATACCTCAGTGTTTCTTAAATATCAAGAAAAAAACATTGCGCTGTTTCCTCCCCACGCTTGAAAGCGGGAGTTTCCACAGCGCACTTTAAAATTATGAACTTAGATTACTACTTAACGTATTCAGATATTCGCGGTAAACTTGGTATGGTTATTCCCATCTGGTTTCCTGAGAATATATCAGATTGTGAAATTATCCGGATATTAAGTATAACCATAGCCGATGTCGAATATCTCATCGAACCCTTACATCAGATTTTGGTCTGCGATGGACAAGAGCGCTTGAAACGAATTGTCGACGACATCGCAAGAAAATCGGGAAAATCATTTGTCGCACTTTTAACGGAGGAAAATAGAGGTAAGGGCGGTGCTGTAGGATATGGCATTGACTACTTATTACGCAATTCCAATGTTGACTATATCGTAACCCGCGATGCCGATGGCGACCATTTTATCAACGACGTACCAAATCTCGTCCGTCTTGCGTATCAAATGCGTACCGAACTCCATGACAATAATATCCTGGTGGTAGGAGGCAGAGTGGACGTACATCGCCCGATGGGTTTTGCACGAGGAGAGTATGAACGCCTTATCAACGATGTTATTTGGCATGCCCTCCAATACTCACTCGCACGTGAAGGGCGGGTTATTAACATGCAATATTTTGCTGAACACGGTTTGATTCCAGATTTTCATAGTGGATTCAAATTGTATACTCATGAAAGTGCGAAAATTGCTTCAGAAGGGTTAGCTGCTGCCGGTCGCGAAATGCCTGAACTCAATATGATACGAAATGGTGCTGAAACTGTGCCTTTAGTCGAATTAGTAGCGCGGGGCGGAACGGTGGGGCAAGTAAATCGGATAACGTTGGAAACACAGCCAGTAGTAACATCTCAAGCTGAAAATCAAGCGGTCAGATACGGCAACAAGATTCTTTGGACATTTCTTAGACTTGACATCCCATTTGCCCCCGCAAAGCAATTACTCGACAACGCCATACTCAGAACCTTGCTCTACAAGGATGCAAACTATATGGAGGAATTGATGCAAATGCGCAAGCGAGTGTTAATCCGATTAGGAGGAACAGGGGGTGAACCGCTTTTTGTTCACGATTTCAGTTAGAAGATTGATTGACCAAAATAGACATCTCCCCAAGTTGATATTTGGAACGCTTTATGATATAATCTTGTATTGTTGGTCGAGATTCATATCTCAACAAGAAAGCGTCAATTTTTGAAAATTGACCTACGGTGTTACTTATAAGATTTTAGTAACGAAAGAAAGGAGAAAAAAACAATGGCATCCATTCAAGTATCGCCACCATCAAATGCGGTGGTTCTTTTCAATGGTGAAAACCTGAACAATTGGAGTACGCGCAGTGGTGAGAAAGCAGGTTGGGAGGTTGCTGACGGAGTCATGACTGTTGCCAGAGGGACAGGCGACATTATGACCGAAGAAAAGTTTACGGACTTCATGCTCCACCTGGAGTTCATGACGCCTGACATGCCGGAGGCAACAGGACAAGCGAAGGGAAACAGCGGGGTATTTCTTCAAGGACGGTACGAAATCCAAGTGTTAGATTCGTATGGCATTGAGGTACCGGGCAAAGGAGATTGCGGCGCTATTTACAACCAGTTTGCTACGTTAGTCAACGCCTGCAAACCTCCGCTTCAGTGGCAAACTTACGACGTGATATTCCGCGTTGCTCGCGTTGACGAAGAGGGGCAGGTGGTTGAGCAGGTGCGGCTCACAGTATTGCAAAACGGGATGGTTATTCACAACAACGTTGAACTCTTGGGTTCTACAGGAGGCAACATCGACGATAAATTGGGAGAACCCGGCCCGCTCTTACTACAGGACCACGGTAACCCTGTGAAGTATCGAAACATCTGGGTTGTGCCGCTTCCTCTCAAGGGTTCGGACAAATACTGATTCCCAAGAAGGAAATTTCGAGATGAAAAAGATTGAAAACGAGAAAACGGGAAAACGAGACAGGCATTGGAGGTGCGTAGCTCCGTAAGACGAAGTCGTCGGGCTTTATCGGGGGGATTAGGGAGAAAGGCCTATCTCCCCCAAAATAGAGATGAAAACCTGTAGGTCGATTTTCCAAAATCGACGATATTTCTGTCGAGATGTGAATCTTGACCTACATAATTATATAAGAAAACCTGTAGGTCGATTTTCCGAAATCGACTGTCAAGATATGAATCTTGACCTACATATTACTATGGAAAGGTATATAAGGAGTTGCTCAATTTTCCCGGAGGTGTATGCACAATGAATGCAACAGTTGAAGTTGAGGAAACCGTATGTACAAGCGGAAGTCCGAATAACGGCGCAGGTGCGTTATGGTGTTATGGTGCGCCGTTAGTTGCCCGTATCGGCGAGCGTGTATTTGTGAGTGCGATGGAAGTGGGCGAGGGCATACCGCCGCTTTGCAACACCCGCCCGCGTATATTCATGCGAGACGATGACGGATGGCGTGTCGTTTGGCATCCCGACGACTTTCGCGAGCGTGAGCCGTGCCCGGTTGTCTGCTTTCAAGATGGCACTCTCATACTGTCCGTGAATCCGCTCATTGATGTCACGGAATCAAGGCGTGGCGCATGCAACCCACATTTGTTACAATTTTCGGCATACAATTTCGACGCCCCGCCAAAGCCAACCCAACCGAAATGGATGGAAAACACAAGATTTACCGAACACTCGTATCGTGGTATTGCTGCGGATGGTGCTCGCTGTGAAATCTTGCTGTTCAACATTGATGCGCCAACTGGCGACCAATGTTGGAGCGTTTTTGATGCAGATGGCAACTATCGCAATGGCGGACGTATTCAATTCCCAATTCGTGCATGCTACCCACAGGTTGAATTGCACAACCGCGCTGGGCATATCCTCGCAATTGGTGACATTGTTGAACCGAACGAGGACTGGCGGACTTACAAATACGAAAAGACACAGCGCCAATGGGACTACGTTTTTCGGCGATTGTTTTACACATGGACGCCCGATGCAACAACGACCGATTTTGCCCCGCCGATTGAGGTTGAAGACGTTGACGCTGCCGGTGGACACATCAGTAATCTTGACCTTTGGGTTGATGCTGATGGAAATGCGCATCTGCTTTACATCAAACAACCCACCGTGCCGCTTCTGCGTGAGAGGTACTTCCCAGAAATTCGTCTCACAAGGACGTTGGAGCATTGCGTCATCAAAAGCGGCGAGGTTGTGAGCCGAAGCAAATTGCTGGTTGGCGGTGAGGACATCGCTGGTGACGCGCCAATATATGCGCGTATGTGCGCAACACCTGATGGAAAACTCTTTGCCGTTTGCACTTGTAATCCGCCAGCGGTGAAGGTTATGCAAATTTCACCACAACTTGCAAAGCCGATAAACCTCGAACTCCACAGGCCGTTTCGTACTTTCTTCACTGCAACCGAGCGCGGAGGTTCAAAGCCATCGGACATAATTGACCTATTTGGCATCACCGACGAACCGTACACACTACGATATGCCCGGGTCAAATTATAATACCGTTTGTAGTTAGCAATGGACGATTGAATCAATACATGAGGGCTATGTGCCTGCCATTGTCGCTTGGGGTTGATGCTTGACAGAGGACTACGTTCATCATGGGATGTCCTAACGCAGGAGGTAGAGAAATGACCAAACAGATGAGAATTTTGATTACCGGCGCTGCTGGTGCCATTGGCTCAACGCTCGTAAAGGGCATGAAAGACAAATACCTACTTCGCGGACTTGACCGCGTTCCAATGTTTGATTTGGAGGACGCGGTAATTGGCGATATTGCCGACTTCGATACCGTGTTCAAAGCCACCAGAAATATGGACGCAGTGATTCATCTGGCTGGCTGTACTTCAGGGGGGACACCGTGGGAGGAGATACTTCCAAACAACATCGTCGGGACTTACAACGTACTTGAATCTGCGCTACAGAACGGCGTGCGCCGGGTTGTATTTGCCAGCCGTGCCGGACTCCTCGCACCTTACCCAAAGAACATCACGCGGACGGCAACTCTCCAGCCCCGGCCGGCAAGCTACTATTCAGTCAGCAAAGTATTCGGCGAGAACCTTGGGTATATGTATGCGAGCCGGTTCGACATGGAATTTGTGGCGGTGCGGATTGGCAATTTCAAGCGCGACAGGCGCCATCCCGAACACCCCCATCACCTCAGTCACGCCGACGCGGTGCGGGTGTTCGAGCAAGCAGTTATTCATCCGGGGGTGAAGTTCGAGGTGGTGTTTGGCGTGTCGGACAGTACATGGCACCTCTACGATTTGGAACACGGACGCAAAGTACTCGGCTATCATCCACAGGACAAGTCGGATGTGCCCCCCGAAATCTAACGCGCATGACAATCGCCTGTAAATCCCGCTTTTGGCCTGAATGAATGAAAAAAATTAAAAAAGTCGAAATTTTTTGTTGACCAGAGGGAGAATATGTGTTAAAATTGGCCTGGCAAATCTGAAAACGTTAGCGGAAGCTAACGTGAATTTCTAATTATTGCAAATTTAATAATTGCTTCACAACAGATATACGATCGCAAGTCAAAGATTAACTCTAATTTGGATAGATTTCTAAACTACAATCATGTATAATCTAAATCATTATACACAAGAACATAGATTGGAACTTGAAAAACTTCTCGAATCTCAAGAATGGCAGAAAACAATTAGCTCTGGATTGATAGAAGAAGTTCGGGACGAGAGGATTGAGCCCGGTAAAACAAAAAGCTATATTGGGATTGTTATCGAGCAATTACTTGAATTTAACGAGGAGAAGGTTAGAGGTTTAATTGCGCAAGGCTGTGAAGATAAAGTTCTCTTGTTTCGTGAACTATCAAGATGGCCTGACAATTTAGACGGTAAAAATCCAATACTCTCTTTTCTTGGGTTTAATGTAACAGCAAGATGTAATTTTGAGCCTAAATGCATCTACTGCAATCAGCCCTGGACTGAATCTTCAGTCGGTGTGGATGGGTGGAAGGAAGTTATTGAAGCTGCGACTGCTAACAATGACCGACAAGGGCCGTATATTTACATAACTGGCGGTGAACCCTTGATATTGAAGGAAGAGCTTTGGGGTGACAATGGGTTAATCAGGTTCGCAAGTGAAAGAGGAGCAGCAGTTAATGTAAATACAAATGCAATAGATTTGACACCTGAAGTTGCTTTACTTTTTATTAAAGCAGGTTTAGCAAAATTGCATATTTCACTGGATACCCCTGATAGAGAGATACAGAATTATTTATTTGGAGGAGACCAATTTGATAAAGTTTTAGAGGGCATTTATAATGTTCAATTAGCCAGAGATATTATTGGAGTTTCTTACCCTACTATTCACATAAATTGTGTTTTGACAAATAAAAATCTTGATTTCTTTCCACAGTTATTTGCTTTTATTTTAGAAAAACATAAGCAGACAGTGGATAGAAGTGACCTTTTTTATAATGACCTATTTCCTCATGTAATCCCTGTTGGCGGTGATAGCAATGATTATTTAAGACCAACGGAAGAGGAGTTCAGGAGATTTTATGAAGAAAAATGGACTGAAGTATGTCAAATGTGGAATAGTTATCAAGGGGAGTTTGGCGTACCTGAGGATAAGAGAGGAGGTTTAATTGGCTATTTCGGAAATCCTTTTATAAGAATTGACCACAAAGGTGGATTAGACGCTTACGTTAAAACATCAGCAGAAGGACGGTACGGAAAATTGGCATTACGAGAATATTGTTATGTAGCTCCGACTCAAGCGAGTTTTTCGCCTGACGGTAATCAGTATAGATGCGGTTCCCACGCAGTCCGTCGTAATTTGCCTTTGGGTAATGTGAAAGAGAGAGGTATTTTCGATAGCATTAGAGAGGGAGTGTCTTACCTTGATAACCTGCCCCAAGAAGAGGATTGTTATGGTTGTGCATTAGCAACATTGTGGATTAACCAATCTGTTGAATCAAGACTAAAAGAAAAATTAGGCTCTATGCTTGATGAGAAATGACAGCAATTTCTATGAATCAACGACTCGTTACTACAAAGTCGTCAATTTAGTCATCCTGATAGAGCCCATGTTTTATGGTTTCAAGCAGATTACGGTACGTTTCGTTTTTTTCATTAAGTTTATATGCTTTCTCTGCTTCAGGAAGTGCTGCTTCAAGATTTTCAAGATGGCTATATGTTAGTGCGATTTGATAGTGGACTTCGGCATCCGGTGGAATAAATAATCTCGCGGCTTTTTTGAGTTTGGTGAGAGCGATTTCGGGTTCCAGCCCGCTTGTTTCTTTGAGCAATCCCGTCTTCGCTTCAGAAAGAAGCGTTTGAAGTTCTGGATTAGGTTTTTCTTGCAACAACTTGATTGCTTGCTCATATTCTTTTCGTGAAATATGTCCGCGCGCTTCTTCTTTTAACAGCGTTACTTTTTGTTCAGGCGTACGAAACAGCTCTCCGATGCCCTGGGAAATATCCTCCCTCCAATATACCGTTCCAAAGAGAAGCCCACATATCATCGCAATGGCAAATGGCAGTACAAACCGCTGTTTTCTTTTATCGCCCTTGATACCATCTTCATCGTCTTCCGGTTCACTTTCATTGCCCTCGATATCATTTAGCATTCTTATGGCGGAACTATAACGCTCAAATGGGTCGCGGGCTGTTGCTTTTGAGATAACCTGCCGCCATCTCTGTGGAACGCCCTTCAGGTGCGACACCATCTTTTGGAAAACCGCGCCAAGACTGTATATGTCAGAGCGAATCGTCGGCTCGCCGCTGTTTTCGAGTTCAGGTGCCATGTATCCGGGCGTTCCCCCCGCCACACAATCCTCGTTATTCTTTGGATACCTCTTCATCGCCAGACCAAAATCTCCTATCTTGATTCTGCCTTTTTTCGTCATAATATTGGCGAGTTTAATGTCCTGATGAAGAAGTCCATTGTCGTGAATTGTCTGCACCCCTTTGCAGATGTTGTCCATAATTCCTTCTGTGCGGTCAAGCGTCAACCATTCGGGTTGGGCATTGATTCTCCGTTCAAGATTGTCCTCCATCAATTCCATCACGATATAGCAGCATTGCGCGGTTCCTATGGTTTCAACACCCGCGTCGTAGACTTCAACGATATGGGTATAATCATCGCACTCAGCCATCTTTGGCGCTTCTGCTTGAAATAGTTCTAAATAGAGCGGCTCATCCACCAATTCCTGCTTGATAATTTTAACAGCTACATCCCGGCGCAGTCCTTTGTGTTTTCCGTGATATACCGTTCCAAAATTGCCGGAACCAATCTCCTTGATTAGTTCGCAATTACCAATTATTTTACCTTCCAAACCTCTCATGACAAACCCTCCACGCAACCGACAATAAATATTCCGCTTAGTAGGGGCGAGACATCCTCATATCCTATTATTTCAAAATGCCTCGCCCCTACTTTGTTAATCAATGATGAAAACAACGCGCCCTTCCTGTAAAAACTGAGATGACAAGGTAGAGCCGTATACTTTTAATACCTCTGAATCAGATAGTGTCAAGCTGCCGTGGTGAAGTCCTCGCACGCCGGAAGCCTGGACAACGAGGGGATTATCGCCAATGCGCTTTTTAAAATCCTTTTTGGCGACATTGACTGTTTTGGCGTATTCGACTATCAAACCGTTCCAGCGTTCTCTTATACCCCTTCTGAGGACAAGCTCGCTGTATAGCAACATGCCACCGCTTGTGTAAATCTTGGGAATCGGACTCTGGCGAACCTTCAATCCTTTGGTGACAACGATTAAGCCACTATATTTTTTCTGTGACTTAGGCGCTTTTCTGTCATATTTGTCCTTTTCTTTCCTTGATTTTTTAAGGCTCTTTTCGACGCGCACCAATTGTTGTAAGAGTGTGCGGAGTTGTTTTTCCTGCTTTGCTATTATGTCCGTTGATTGATGTGGTTGTGCAACCTTTCCTTTTAGTTGCTTAATCTCTTTGCTGAGTTCCGCAACTGTCGCATTTAACGTAGCAATAGCTTGTTTATCAAGGACAACCGGCGGCTTGTAGCGAATCTCTATCCTCTGAGCAACCGGTTGGTGTTCCCTAATCCTTTTCAAGGAGATTCTGTATTTTACCTTGACTTCGTACGTTTTTCCATCCTCTAAGAGCTTCGGCTCAGATTGCTCTGCCTTTTCAACATAACGAAGTTTGAAGTTTTCCACTTTCGAGCGGTAGAATTCGTAGTCCAGTTCTTCAGTGGCATCAAATAACACCACAGTAATTTGTTCGACCAAACGTGCTTTTGCGTACAATTCCGCGCGACGAATTGCTTGGCGTCTGCGCTTGCCTATTGAACCTGTATCATCACTAAATCCCACTTCAGTCGCCGTTAGTTCTTTTTTAGCCAATAATTGCTCTAATGCGCTCTGGTGGATTTTATTTAGGTTCCTATCGGGCTGTTGTGCTCTGATACATGACGGTAGCAAGAGCGCCACGATTGTTAGCGTCACGAATAAGCAAAACAGCCGTTTTTTTAATGTATACATTTTGTTCTCCTTTTATCTTGTCGCGGATTAAAATCAGCGACTTTATTTCAAAACTCAATGAACATCTCCTGTCTGCTGACTCTTCTGACGCGACAGTTTGGTAGTTCTTCCAGATATTGGATTAATCTGTTCATTTGTCCCCCGTCGGTCAGTTGCACGGTGATGCGGCTCAGGGTTTTGGCGTAGACTGTGCCGATGATTTTGACGTTGACGTAGGGGGCTTGAGATAATAAATTACGCAGTCTGTTGTAATTTTGATACGTCATCCCTGTTGCGTAGATGACAACATCCTGTTTCGGGTTACCGAGTTTTCTTTTGAGTTCTCCAAGAAGTTCATTGATTTTTTTCTGAAAAATGGGTTCATTATCCTCTCGATTGAAGAAAACTTCCACCGCTTCGGAGCCAGTTGAGCCGTAACCGATGTACGGTTTATCTCTGGCGACGCTTGTGGTAGAAGTTGCAATCGTCTCAAGCGCGCCTGTATCTCCCAGGCGCGCTACATCAAGGGTGATGTTCCCCTCTGCGGCGATAGCGTCCATCCCGTTAAATTTTCGGACTGTCACATCTACTTTACCGTAAATAATTATATCTGCCAGATATGCCATGCTGACTCGATTTTGTGGTGCCCAACTCTCCTCGCTGGGAATAAGAGAAGCTTCTCCGAGAAATTGGTCAACCTGTTTGGTGAGAATGTCGTATACTCTTTTCTTTTGAGGAAGATTGACGATTGTTCTCACTTTGTATCCCTCGTCAATCAGTTCCCTTTTCAACATCCGCTCCGCCCAATTGATTTTAATCCTTCCATCCTCTGCGGGCAACCCGTTTCTTACCTCTACCTGTTGCATCAGGCAGAGCAAAACTGAACCAGGTTCTTTGAATTGTTTCAAAATCTCCCGCACTTCGTGTGGCACTACTTCCGCTATGATGTAGACGTGATAACCACTATTGTCTTTGACAGGCGAACCTTGCCTACGCCAGTGTTTGATGTAGCCTTCAGCTTTCGTACGCGTGAATTCTCGCAAGCGGCTTCCGTGTTCGTCCATTTCGTCTATGATTTCCTGTGAAACGTAGACGCCTACTGCGTTCTCAATGGCGCAGGCTTTTGCGTTGTTCAACGCATCTTCTACGGTTTCGCCGTATCCATCGCTGGAAACAAAGAGCGTCCTATCGTCCACATCCGCAGAAATCTCCACATAAAAGTAGCCGGCGTTATCCTGCCAACGGCGTTTAATCGTCGGCTGGTCGAAAAAATACCTTGTTTTGATTCCAAATATAGATTCAAAACTTTCTTTATCTTTTTTAGGAAATTTTACTGTTGCGCCGTACATGCCAAACGCTTTGCGTAGCGCTTCGGCTTTGGCGCTTTCCAAAGCCTGCTTGTGATTTCTTCCTTTGCCGATTGCGCTGTCTACATGTTTCGCCTTGCTTTTGGTCGCGCAGGCTGCCACCAGACATACGATAATCGGCAGAAGATACGCCATTGATTTTTTCATTCCGTTACCTCCGTCGCTCTCCATCATCCTCTGCACCCTTCAAAGGGACGAGTCTGTGAATATGTCGTCAATTTTCCATAACTTCTCTCAATTTGCGCAACGCCAACAAAGCCTCAGCGCCCGACACCGTTGCATTTGGATGAAAGTTTCCGCTTTCAAAATCGGCGTTCAAGATGCCACGAGTGGTGACGAGCATCACAGCATTGAAGTAGTATGCGCCTTTGGAGACATCAGAAAAGGGCGAAGAAGAATCTACGAACCGTGTCGCTAAATCGTCCAGCCTCTGCACTTTCAACAGGATATTTTGGACGAACCATGCGAAATCCGCCCTCTTTACCGGGGCTGTGGGAAGGAATTGTCCGTTTTTATGCGCTTCCATGACACCAAGATTTAGCATCGTGTTGATGTATCCTTCCGCCCAGTGTCCTTTGATGTCTTTTGCGTACAGCGCATCAAGTTCTGTTTCCGCTTGATGTTTGAGTACAGGGGGCGTTTTAAAATATCGGTTAATTCTCAACTCTTCAGCGAACAACGCTGCTAAATCTGCCCTTGTTATCTTTTCCACCAGTGCAATCTTTTTGCCAACTTTCGTGCCGGGCATAGCTCGTTGAATCTGATTCGCCCGTTTCCATTCCGTATCAGCGCGCTTATAAGCGGGAGAAATCTCAAGCGTTTTAGCAAACCACTTTTCAGCTTTCTGAAACTGATAATCTTTCATAAAAGCAACGCCCATATAAAAGTACGCATCGGGGTTCTCCTTTTCAATTCTCAAAGCCTCTCTGAGTACAGTGATGGCATCTTTTATTTTGTCCATCCCAAGAAAAACGCGAGCTTTTCCAATGTACGCAGGCACATAATTTTTATCCTTCTTTTGGCTTTCGTCCATCATTTTCATCGCTTCTTTGAACTCACCCCGCGCCAAATAAACCAAACCAATGCCTTCATAAGCGGGCGCAAAACCCTTTTTCAACCCCTTAGCTCGCTGGAAAGCCGTCATCGCTTTGCTTAACTCTCCCGCGTCCAAAAATTTCTTTCCGATTTGATAATTATACTCTGGCGTGTCCAATTCACCTTCAGGGGTAATTAATTTTGAGCCACAACCTATATTTATGGTTAGTATCAATATTGCTACAAAGGGTAAATTGCATTTGATTGACAGCATTTTTTCTCCTCCTCTGGTTTTAGGTGTCTTTTACAACGAGAATATTTGGAACCAGTTGCGAAAATTTTTGAAATCGCTTTTCCAGTCATTTCGTCTTCCCTTACTTTCAAACTGTGTTGATACCAATGAAGTAGGGTTCGCCCCTACTCACACGCTCTTAGGACAGGTGCCTGTATGTGCGTGGATATCGCAGACACACACACGAAACATCAACTCCAAACAACACATGGGGAATTTCTAATATTATAACACATCTGCCTCAAGAATGGCACAAAATTTTGCAACGCATAGGCAGATATTTTTGTTGCCCAGAAGGAGAAAATGTGTTAAAATTGATTTAGTACCCGATGGTGAAGTAAACGCGGCAAGTCAGGGAGGAGTTAGCAGATGAATCTGCTACTACGGGATAAAGATGTGAATTTAACTGCCGAAGGAATAGAGGCGTTAAATAGATTGCTCAAGTCGTTGCGATGGGAACGCGACCACGCAATCTATTTTGCTGTCATAAACGTATTGTCAATCCGCAATGAAATTGTGGATAGAGTGAAGCAGTCCTTAGCTGAAGATAACATCCGGGCAGTCGATATCAAATTGAGCAAACCTGTCTACAATCCTCTTAACGTTATCCGGGAACAAGCGCCGTCGATATGTTTGCGTTCCGAGGATGGCTCACGAACACAAACTCGGTGTGGTAATTCCGCCGATGATGCGGAGAGGGCTGTGATGTTTATCTTTGGCTTGGAAAACACCCTTGATTCACCTGAACATAGAGACGCGGCGTTGTTAGCAATGAATCTTCAAAGGGAAAGATACAGGAATATTTTCCAGTGTGCGATGGTATTCTGGCTGAAACAATACGCTGTCGAAATTATCGCTAATGACGCTCCTGATTTCTGGGCATGGCGAAGTGGAGTAGATAATCTGGATACGGAATGCCGGGAATTAGTAGGGGAAGATGTATTAGTTCAAAGATGTTTAGATGGCGATAAAAAGGCGGAGTGCATCCTGGCAAAAAAATACCTTTCAAGGATAACAACGGTTGTTTCCTACAAACTGAAAGATGAGCCCAAAGAGGATATTGAAGATATAGTACAGGAAGTTTTAATGGTGGCTTTTTCCAGTCTGGAACAACTCAAGGAGAGTCAAAAGTTTTCACACTGGATACATCGAATTGCTTATTATCACTGTGCTGATTATCTAAAACAACAATCACATCGGAGCAAAGAGATACCATTAGCAAGTGAGAATCCTGAAGAGGTAGTTGAGTTGACTTCAGAAAGTTTATTACCTGATGAGCTTGTTGAACGAGAAGAGTTAAAGCAACAAGTGCGAGGAGTGGTCAAAAGACTTCCGCCAAAACGCAGGGAAGCAATCCTTCTGCGCGAGTTGGAGGGACTTTCCTATGAGGAGATTGCAGATACGCTGAGAATAAAAGTTGGAACTGTTAAAAGCAGACTGTATTCAGCGAGAAAGTGGTTGCGACAAGAACTGCAAAGCATTTATCCTGACCAAAAGCTATGAGAAAAATTTTGTATTACTGCGTATGAGGAAAGGAGAACTTCTTAAAGATGAACGTTATTGTAATCTGTCTTGATACTTTACGGTGGGATGCTCTGGGGTACAACCGGGGCGACTGGATACGAACGCCGGCTATCGACAACTTTGCGAAAAAGTCCGCAATCTTTGACCGGGCATACTGTACGTCTTTTCCTACCGTGCCGATGCGTACCGACTGTTTCACTGGAAACACCAATTGGCCCAAATACGGCTGGAAACAATTAGGGGATGATGAAATAACACTCCCTCAAGTCCTGCGGGAGGCGGGATACTATACAGCCCTTATGCTTGATACAAGCAACATGATAGGAGCAAATTTAAACAGGGATTTCGATGAGTTTGACCTTATCAAGAAGCCGGTTGACGATGGGGTGAAACCCGAGGATATAAAATTCCCCTTCCCCCAGGAACACGCTCGACAGGGCGGGCATGGGTTCATCCGAGATATGGTGCGCACGTCCCACTATCGCTACGAGCCCGACTGGTTCGTAGCTCGCACCATGATGCGCGCAGGGGAATGGCTCGAAGATAATTACAAGCGCGATAAGTTCTTCCTCTGGGTGGATACTTTCGAGATTCACGAGGTTTGGCACGCGCCGGATTACTACACCGAGCTTTACAGCCCAAATTACGACGGCGTTGACTATATGTATCCCAACTACGGCTACACGGACATATATTCCCCAGAACACATCCAACGCCTTCGCGCGCGCTACGCGGCGGAAGTTACGCTAACGGACAAGTGGGTGGGGCATCTGCTACGTCAGATTGAGGAGATGAACCTGCTGAAAAATACAATGGTAGTGCTGATTTCTGACCACGGGATGTACATAGGCGAACACAACCGTACCGGCAAACACACGGTGGATGTTACAAACCCATGGCCCATCTACGAGGAGGTAGCACGTATTCCGCTGCTGGTATGGCTTCCGATGGACAATCTCCCCAGGCGAGTAGGCGCGCTGGTTCAACCGGCTGACCTGATGGCAACAATCCTTGATGTATGTGATGTCAAGGGACTGAAAATCTACGGGCGTTCATGGCTTCCGCTGCTGGAAGGGAATGCCGACAAACACTGGGAAAACCTCTTTACGACATGCTATAGCTGGACGGGCCCTGGAGGCATCCGTTATTTAGCCTCGCTCATCACCGTAACCAGTTCAAAATGGGCGTTGTTGGTCGGCCCAAAACAGGTTAAATCGGAACTGTTTGACCTGCAGGCTGACCGGCAACAGAAATGCAACATCATCGAAGAACACCCAGATGTAGCGAAGTCAATGCACGAAGCGTTAGTGAAATTCATGCGCGAACAGGGCGCAGATGAGGGGTACATCGAAGCATACGGACTGTCATGAATATCAAAAAAGATTTGATACCACAATTTCCGTTGACTTGAAAGAGGAAATATATCAAGATTTAATTTAATCTTGATATGAATAAAAAAATTAGGAGGATTAACGTATGCTGGCTGATACTATTGAAACAGCTTATATCGCTGTTGACCCGGAGAGAGCCTTGCCGAGTGGTGACCGGCGCTATGTTGACCTGACGGAGTTTCGCGGTGGGGATAATATTGTCCGAGACATCGCTCGTCAGATTCGCTGGACAGCTCTGGAGTCGGAAGGCACGTCAGGTGAAAAAAGATTTTCCAAGCTTCTGATTACCGGACACCGTGGCTGTGGAAAAACCACAGAGCTATTGAGACTGAAGACAGAGCTTGAAAAACATGATTACTTTGTCGTATTCTTTGACGCCGAGTTAGAGCTTAACAAAAATGATGTGGAGTGGTCAGATATTATTTTGACGATGGTACGCCAAATTGATGAGCAAGTGCGTAGTAATTCTGACCTCAAACTCAAACTGCGCGATGAAGTGTTAGATAATATTGGAAGTTGGCTCGCCGAAGTTGTGGTGGAAGAAAAAGAAAAAAGTCAGCAAGAAGCGGAACTTGAAAGCAAATTCGGTGTGGGCGTGAATCTACCTTTTTTTGTGAAGGTATCCACGGCTTTGAAGGCGGTTTTCAAAACATCGTCATCGCATGTCAAAACTGTGCGGCAAGAAGTGGAAACTCGTGCAGCGTTGCTTTTCGATGATGTCAACACTTTGCTGGATGACTTGCAAATCCAACTGAAAGACAAAAGCAAGCGCGGGCTTGTAATCATCGTTGATGGTTTGGAAAAAATCATTCTTAAAACGTTAGCGGAAGATACTCGCCTGACATCGCATAGCTCCATTTACATCGAACACGGCGAACATCTGAAAACTCCCAGATGTCATATCGTATATACCATGCCGGTATCCCTGCTCAGAGAAGAGAACGTTGGCGAAGTATTTATTGATGCTCCATCCGTTATGCCGATGGTCAAAATTCGCGACAGCGAGGGTAATGAGTATCCCGACGGCATTGCCAAAATGTGTGAAATCATCCATCAACGGGTAGATGTGACCAAAGTATTCGTCGAACCAGACGCTATCCTCAAGGAGTTATGTCTCGCCAGCGGCGGGCATGTACGGGATTTCCTTAGGCTTGCGAGATATGCCTGTCGGTATGCCGACAATAAGATTGACAGCATAGCCGCTCAGAAGGCAATCAATCAATTAGTGCGCGAATACGATTATCTGGTCAAAGATGACGACATAACAAAACTTGTGAAAGTCCATGAAGAACGCCGGGTTCCCAGCGACCAAGAATACGCCCACTTATCCCATCACCTGTTGGCGTTGGAGTATCGCAATGAGGAGCGATGGGCGGATGTCCATCCAATGGTAAAGCAAACACGGAAAGTCAGAGAGGCGTTGGCAGATGAACCTGGTATTTCGGGATAAAAATGTGAATTTAACCGCCGAAGGCGCAGAGGCGTTGAATGGACTGCTCAAGTCGTTGCGATGGGAGCGCGACCACGCAATTCATTTTGCTGTCGTGAACGCATTGCCAACCCGCAACAAGATTGTGGATGGAATGAAGCAGGCCTTAGCTGAGGATAACATCCGGGTAGTCGATATTGAATTGAACAAATCTGTCTACAATCCTCTTGACGCTATTCGAGAGCAAGCACCGCCGATATGTTTGCGTTCCGATGATGGCTTACAGGTGCAAGCTCTCTCTGGTAATTCCGCCGACGATGCAGAGAGGGCTGTGATGTTTATCTTTGGGCTGGAAGATACCTTCGATTCACCGGAACACAGAGACGCTACGTTGCTTGCGATGAATATTCAAAGGGAGAAATACAGAGGAATTTTCCGGTGTGCGATGGTATTCTGGCTGAGACGATATGCCGTCGAGATTATCGCTAATGACGCCCCCGACTTCTGGGCATGGCGAAGCGGAGTATATAATCTGGATACGGAACGCCAAGAATTAGAACGCATTTCGACGTTTTCCTTGCGTGAGAGTGACAAATATGCAAACCTTTCGGCAGATGAAAAAATCCGTCGGCGGAATGAACTCAGGGCGCTACTTGATGAATATGAATCCAGCTCTGACGCTGATAAACCGGATATATTGCAGATGCGCGGCAGATTGCTGGAGCGAATTGGGAATATCAATTATTCGCTGCAACAATACAAACAAGCGCGCGACGCTTACAACCGCAGCCTCGACATTGCGTGCGAGATTGGCGACCAACGTGGAGAAGGCAATGCTTTGAACAACCTTGGCAATGTCAGCCTTGACTTTGGCGATGCCCGAAAAGTTATTGAATACTGCGAGCAAGCACTGGTGATACACCGTGAAATCGGCAATCGACGGGGTGAAGGTAATGCTTTGGGCAACCTCGGCAATGTCTACCTTGACTTTGGCGATGCTCACAAAACCATCGAATACTGCGAGCAAGCACTGGCGATTGACCATGAAATCGGCGACCGACAGGGTGAAGGAACAGATTTGAGCAACCTTGGCAGTGCCTACTTTGTCCTTGGCGATGCACGAAAAGCCATCGAATACTGCGAGCAAGCACTGGCGATTGACCGTGAAATCGGCGACCGGCATGGTGAAGGAGTCGATTTGGGCAGCCTTGGCAACGCCTACTTTGCCCTTGACGATGCTCACAAAGCTATCGAATACTATGAGCAAGCACTGGTGATACACCGTGAAATCGGCGACAGGCAAAACGAATGCACGTTTCTGGGCAATCTTGGCGAGGTATGGCGACATCTTGGCGAGATGGATAAGGCGCATGCCTACTGCGAAGAAGGGCTTCGGCTGGCATTGGACGCTCGCAACCCTTTATCAACTACATGGCTTGCCTGGCAACTCTCTTCTGTGTATGCTGACAGCGGAGATTTAGCGACGGCTGTGGCTCTGGCGGCGTTTGCCTCTTCCCGCTTTCAGGGCATGGGCTACCCGCAAGCTCAAGAGGTAGCCCAAAACCTGATGCGCTATCAAGAGCAGATGGGCGAATCATCATTTCGCCAGGCACTGGAGCAAGCAGAGGAGGTAGTGTCTGACATCTTTCGTAACCTCGCTGGCGAGCAGGGCGCAGAGATGGCAAGGGACTTCAGCGTCTCTCATTAATGTAGAGCGAAACGGGCATTGGCGCGCGGAGCCCAACGCCTTCACGCTATTTTCAAAGTAGGTTGGGTTGAGGCACGAAACCCAACAGACACCAGTTATTCACCTGTTGGGTTTCACTTTCGTTCAACCCAACCTACACACTATTGTCAGTCATTCTGTGTGACAGCGTCTAAGAGAGCGTTAATTTCGTCTTGTGAAAGTATATTGACTGATGGGGTATTTTCTCCTTTATCATTCAAACCCAACACACGGCGGGCATTTTCACTGGCAATCGCGTCACGTACCTCACGCGTCACGTCGATAGTTGCGAGCCATTCCACCTGTGGCAGAAACTGGTTATGCCCCATGTAGTCACTCCCCCACAGGAGTTTTCGCCAATGTCGGTCAACAAAGCCTTTGGTAAATTCTTGGTCGCGGGTGAGGGCGTTGTGGCCGGAGCCGGCGGAGATGTCAGCGTAGAGGTTGTCATACTCGCCGAGTAAGCGGTCAACAGCGCCACCGGGAGTAATTGGTCTTTTTGGATAGCCAGCTTTACCGTCGTCGTCGCCGGAGATGGCAGCCCAAAAGCCGGGTCCATGCCCGCAAAACTTTACGTTCGGGTATTCCTTCAAACAAGCCTCCAGACGCGGCAAACCTACCTCATCGTAGCAATAGTTTGCGTTAATCTCAAATACCAAAGGCAAACCGTATTCGTCGCACTTGGCGTAAATCACCTTGTTGCGTGCGTCGTCGAAAGCCAGCCCATTGATGTGTTCACCGAACCCCTTGCAACCATAGCGTTTGACAAACACATCAATCTGCTCCGCTACATTGGATTGCCTTGGGTCAACGCACATAAATGCGATGAGGCGTTCAGGGTACGTGTCGCGCATTTCGATAGCTTGTTCGGTCAGAAAATAGCCGAAGGCACCCTCAGGGCTTTCGAGTGGCAAGAGTACGCTAATCTCAATGCCCTCACGGTTCATGCGCTCAATCAGTTGGTGTACCGAAAGTCCTATTTTATCCGGATAGTTGTGGCGATATAAATTACCTAAATGAACGTGGAAGTCAATCATAACTTTCTCCTTAATATGTAGATTTGGATTGAAGCCCGTGAAACCCAACTTTTCACATTATCGCACCGACGCCGTCAAAGGCGGCTAGTACACATGGGCGCAAATCTTTGACCCGTAGAACGTGTGGTTCCTTACTCGTTCGACACGACAATCCGAACAGGCAGGGCTGCCTGTTCTACGGGCGGATTCCTCTCGTAATAAATATTTTAGTGAATAAAGCACAAACGTTGGTGCTATTAAAGGGCCCGTCCCCAGGTTTTCCCAAAGCAGCAACGCACTTCTATCCTAATTTGTCGACGCCGTTGACTACTTCGTAGATGGCGAGGATATTCTCAAGCGGAGTATCTGGTTGGATATTGTGCGCTGGACTGAAAATATACCCTCCGCCTTTTCCTATGACTTCTACTCTATGCCGCGCTTCAGCGCGGCAATCTTCCACCGTGCCAAAGGGCAAGGTGTGTTGTGTGCTAATCATCCCGCAGAATGTTAGCTGTGAGCCGAAATTTTCCTTCAGTTCTTCTGGGTTCATGCCCACTGGTTCTGGCTGCACAGCATCAAGTATATCCAACCCCATATCAATGAAAATCGGCATCAGGGCGCGTGAACTGCCGCAGCAGTGCATCATGGCAACTGCGCCAAATTCATGAGCCAAATCATAAAATTTCTTTAAGCGCGGGAAGAAAAATCTATTGAATGTTGCAGGCGAAAAGAGCGGGCCGTTTTGAGTGCCGCAATCCTCGCCCAATTGGAGGATGTCAATTTGACCGTCGGCGGCTTCAAGCGCACGGCGACAATGTTCATAGTAAAAATCAACTCGGCGGTCAATAATGGCAGTGCCCACCTCATCGTTTGTCTCAATGTCAATTATAACCTGTTCCATGCCTCGTCCACGGCTGACTCCGTTGACAATATCCGGTGTGCCCGCTCCACCAAAACAAGTTGCATAATCAGATACCCTTTCGCATTGTTCTGGAATGACCGAATAATCGTAGTCGTCAGGCGAGGGCCACGAATACGATTCGACTTCGTCCATCGCAGCCATCTTTGCAAAAGGCAATTCCATAGCCTCGGGATATGTGCCTGTTGCATAAGCGACATTTTTATATCCGATGCCCCAGATGTCGTAGTGGTCAATATCTGAACCGGGCGATGGCTGCTTTGGCGAACGCAACGCTCTTGGACCAACGCCCCTGAAGTCCACCCCCAAAACCTCCGACAGATTCCTGCCTTTAAAATGTTCGCTCAATTTTCGGCTGATTTCCGGCGTCATATAAATCTTGATGGGCGGCCGGTCTGGTTCAACGTGGGAAACAGCCAACTTTACCCGTTCCCTTGGGCGCAATTCACTTTTCTTTGCCATAACCTTTACCTCCTGTCATGATATTTTTTCCTTCTTCGACTCGCATTCTGCGCTTCTCAAGAAGGTTTTATGGAAAGATACGTTTTTTTTACCCGTTTCTTCCATCCTTTACACTATTTGTAGCGGCAGGCCTATGTACCCATGCGCATTAAGTTAAGACGAAGCGAACGCTACCTTTTGGATTGCGAAAAATCTGTTTTCGCAATATTGCCCCTGATATTGATAGATGGTGCAACGTTTTTGTCCTCCACAGGGAAGCTATGAATCAACCCAACTGTATGCCGCAAAATCAAGGCGGCGTCAAGGGAACTGACCGTGCCATCGCCTGTGACATCAGCAGCGCCTTGTTGGTCAGGCGAAAGCTCAATCAATCCAACGATATACCTAAGCACAAGAGAAGCGTCATAAGCTGCAATTTTCCCGTCACCATTCACATCACCAATATCAATACAGATGCCCTTTTTGACAACGTTAATATTTGTCCGTCTGACGTGAACTTGAGTGAAATTGTTTTTTACGGTGAGGCAAAGGGTGTAAGTGCCTTCTATGATACCGCGCGTATCCCACCGGGCAAGTAAGCCTTCATATATAGGACTATTCCCTGATGCTATCACTGTGCCGCTACAAGGCTGTTCGGAACAGGCGGCAGAAACGCCGGTCATAACCGAAAGCGCCCATCCTAAGTCACTTGGGTCAACGTCAGAATCGGCAATGCTACCGTAGACATTGACCGCGCAGGATACTTCGCTGTCGTCAGCGGGCGCGCTGATATTTGCGGCGGGAGAACCGGGGTAATATTTTACGCCGATAGCCGAAGTCCCTGACTGCGGCTCATAAAGGTTGCCAGCCCTGTCATAAACTCTCGCATTGATAGTGTAGAGGACATCTACATCCGGCGCATAGAAATCAACAGACCAATTTGTGGTACCGTTCGCTTCAATCCAGCCACTCCCTCCATCTATTTCTACCTTTGCTACGCCTGATATTCCATCTTGCGCTACTCCTGCGATGCGAATTGGCAACCAGTTAAAATAAGCGCAGTTAGCGGGCGTTAAGATGCGAACTTGAGGCATTTCATCATCTACCGCCAGGCAATGCGATTCCCCGCAACCTTCGTTGCCCGCGCAATCCCTGACGCAAAGTTTTAGCCTTAAATCAGGAATGCCGCTCAAATCTCCCACCGTAAACGTTCCTGTTATTCTGCCATATTCATCAATATCAATGTCTGACGCCACATCCTTGATAATCACTGGATGCTCACACCAGATAAGTTGCGCACTAATTATCACAGCACCCGCTTCGGTTTGCCCGGATACAGAGAGCGAGGTATTGCTTTTCGTGTAATCACCTTCCGCTCCCAGAGAAGTTAATACGATGTTCGGGTGTGGTTCTGTGTTGTCCACCGTAACGACAATCTCATCTACTGATTTGTTAAATTCCTTATCCGTTACCTTTAATTTCAGCGTGTAAGTTCCATCGACTTCTTTAGTAGTATCCCAGCGCGCTAATTCGGCTTCTGAAATGGGTACATTACCGTCGGCAATGGTGATAAATTGACCATCCTCAAAAGCCCTTT
>CAZRLY010000039.1:9327-26018 GCA_964601015.1 uncultured bacterium | reverse complement strand
CTTAGTCGTCTTTGAGACGACTTCAGCTTTTAGCCTCGAATTGATTCGAAGGTACCAATTTGACCCCTTAAATTGATGTGCATGGGGAGAAAGGCTTGTCTCCCCCAAAATGGAGATGAATGGATTTCGTATATATACGGCACTTTTTATAGGAGTATTGATTATGACTGCTAATGTTCAATCAGGAGAAAATGATTATTATAACCGTGTTTTATTGCTTAACTTTTCCGATTCTAAGGGCTGGCATGTGTCAGCAAATCAGCCGTGGTGGGCGCTGGTTGATATACGGGATATGCTAAATCTTTTTCACCCGTTTGTCATATCCAAAACCGGGAAGTCCGCTGGAGCGTGGAGAGAAGTAACAATTCCAGATGACTGGAAACCACCTTTCGCTTTAAGGTTCTTTTGTGCTGATGATTACTTCGCTGACCAAGAGAATCACAAACCAGGCCAATTGGGAACTGAGAGCTTTTTTGAACATCGCTTCAAACAAATGCTAATTGATGATAAAGTTGTTTGGGGGCGTGATGTCTGTGATGAAAACATTCACGGCTCACAAACCATTTTTCAGGTGGATATTACTCCCCATGTTGAGCCCGGAAAGACGTTTAGACTTGCTTTCCGGGTTCTGGATAAGGTTAGCACCCTTGAACGCAATGACCGCGATGTTTGGTTTATTGGCGGGGTATGGTATGCCGCTGGAGATGGGAAAACAGAAGAACCTCCGCGTTTCCATACTGCTGTCTGGTTCGCTAACCCGGTTATTGGAGAACAGGAGGCTGTGGAAGCATTTCCTCATGGTAAACGTCCTCACGAGATAACAGTCGCAGAACGCCATAACAACCGCCTACCCCTGTCACCACGCGGCCAACAGATGCCGTCTCCAGCACGACTAACTCTGGTTACACCTGCTGTCATCCCCGAATATGGTTTTCCCATTACCTGTGGAATTCCCATGCCTCCGGGTGTCTTGAAGGATATTAACTGTATTCGCCTTCTTGACAGCAAGGACAGTGAGGTGTGCGTCCAAGCCAGAGCAACCGGACTATGGCCGGACGGAAGTGTACGCTGGCTATTACTGAATACCATTGCGCCTCCCGGCGCCGAAGATGGCGATGAATTCCGTCTGCACTTCAACGAGGGTGTAAGTCATAAGCCAGATACCCCCATTAAAATTGAACAAAACGGTCAACAGATTACATTAGATACAGGAGCTATAAGTATCAGACTCGGAAGCAACCCCCGAATACTTATAGATACGGTTACCATATCGGGCAAAGGACAGCCTGCTATGGTTGATGTGAAGCCGTGTATGTCTATCCTTGTGCAAGGCGAACCAACCCCCGTCCATGCCAACTGCCAGCAAATAGAAGTCAAAGAAGATGGCCCTGTGACTGCTTGCGTTGAAATTCATGGTTCATTGGATACAACAAAGCAGCATGTGGGCCGGTTTCTGTTCCGACTATATGCTTATGCAGGATTGCCAACTATTCAAACTCATTTCAGGATATTCAACGACGTAAAGCCTGAAACTTATAAAGGCGATATGGATGACCGAACTCTTGATGTGACAGAACTGGCGTTGACTGCCTCTATCCCTGGGGAGGTTTGCGCAACAACAACAGCGGGAGTGGTAGGTGATAACCCAATTGCATCAAGCTCTGGCGTTTTGTCGATGTTGCAGGAAGATGCTGAACACTTTGCCGCCTTTGGTGATGATAGCAAGAGATTTGACGGCAGGCGTGCTCAAGGCTGGATATCCATTTCGGGAACCAATGGGTGTGTGCAAACTTCAGTATGGCGATTCTGGCAACAATATCCAAAGTCCCTGAAGGTGGATGGAAATGCTTTGCACATTGGTCTATTTACAGCCAGCGAAGAGATACCAGTTTACAAGCCGCGTTTTGGAGAAGCTAAAAGACATGATGTATGGTTCACGTTTACAGATGAACAAGTTGGTAACGAAACTAATATAGCTCTCGGATTGATGGCTGACCAACCGCCACGGCTTTTTGACGGGAACTGGTTCTGTCTAAGCGGGGGGATAAATCTAATTGACCCAAATTTTTATAAGAACGAACCTAAGTTGTGGAAATATGTAACCGACAATTACGGCGATGTTTCCAGCGAACGAATTACCGGTCACTTTGGTATCCGGGACTTTGGGGATATGCCTTATGGCTCTGAAGGACAGTGGCGAAACGGTTATTGGGCAATGATACAGGGAGCGTTGAATTGGGGGCTTGCGTCTGGGGATAGGCGATGGCTGGAGCGCAGTTTTGAAATGGCCAGGCACATTGCCGATGTTGACACAGTTCATATCCCACAAGGACACCCGGACTGGAACCAGTGGCATGGCATAACATGCGCTCTGGGATTTGACCATTCCGTACACGGCGGACATGCTACATGGCCGGCTTTTCAACTCGGCGAGTCGCTGATATTACATTACTGGATGACAGGCGACCAAGATAGTTTTGATGCTGCCATATCAAATGCAGACTATCTAATCCGCAGTCAGTCCGGGCTTGGTTCGGCAGAGGCGCGAAGTCAAGCTCGACCGATGCTGACTCTATTGCGCGTCTGGCAAGCAACTGGCGACCAAAAATATCGCCAGGCGGCTAACCGCTACATGGACATAAAGTTCCAGAGCGAGAATGTTATTGACTGGCGGCGTGGCGCATACATCCAGCCAACCTATAATAACTGGCGTTGCATTTCTGCTGGATTGGACTCGATGTATGGGATTAATGTATACGAGTATTACAGGCTTACAGGTAATCTAAAAGCCGCTCAATTGGTGGTGGCAATTGCTGATTCCGTCTATGCTGAATCCATGTTGCCCCAGGAAGAGGGTATTGGCAGTTTTCTTTTCTATGTGAGGTATAGTCGCAGTGCGTGGTATTATACTCAGATGGCGTTGCTCTTTCACATAGCATACGAACTGACGGAAGATATCAGATTCCTAAGAGCAGGTAGAGCCGCTTTCGAGCGATACAAGTTGTGTCAGGATGCAAATGGCACCCTGATATATCAGCCTTATGATAACTTTGGCTGGCTTGACCCGGAATTCGGCGGCTGGCAGATGGAATACCGTAATATAACCACGGAACCCTTCCATATAACAGGACAGACGCCTATTCCTGACCCGGCAGCATACTAAGCAAAATTATATCACAGCCCCACGGCGATATGATGGGAGCGCACAGGTTAATCGAAAAAGGGCCTTTTACCTACGAGCAGTGCTATCGCCAGGTTTAAACTCATCCACAGAAGCTCCTACGTTCAAGACAACTCCCGCACAACTATAACCCAAAGGGGACGGTGAATCCAACTGTCCCATCACCTTCCGAAAAGTATTGATGAGCCCTTCACTTCTCACTTTATTGATAACTTGCTTTACCAAATCAGGACGCTCTTTCGCCTTCCCTACGATGTTCTTCTGAGCTAATTCAATCATCATCCTATCCGTCCCCGCGCTTATCAACGAAAAACAATTACGCACCAACACCCCACCAGATTTAACCGCAGGCATAGGAACATCTCCTATCTTCAGTTCACCGTTTTTGAAATTTTGGGTCAGTTGTCTCATTTTTCTATAATCATAGTCTAATGTTCGACCAAAAAAGTTTTTTATGTAGGTCGAGATTCATATCTCGACAGAAGCTCGCCGATTTATGAAAATTGACCTACAAAATTACCATAAAGAATTAATTTGGGGGATTTTTGAATGATTTCAAGCCCTCTGACAATAAGTTACGCACCAACACACAACGATCAATCTCTAACATCTTTTCTAATTCTTTTATTTCACTTAAGAGCTTCATATCTAAATTTATCATCACGCATGTTTGAGTATTCTCTCGTATAATATCCTCGACTGTAACTTCTTCATCTATAAAGTCTGTGGTATCGTGAGTATCCCAAAATTCCTGCTCTTCTTCAAGAGAGTTGAATAAAACTTTCTCGCCCATGTTTATCACCTCCTATACCTTCTGCGCTCTTGAAAGGTCATATCCCGCGCTGTAATAACTTTTGCTCTATTAGGTTGGACGAAAACAAAAACGACTGAAACCACTCAATCAGTCCACATTCTGCACTTCTCAAGAAGGATTTAGGAAAGAGGGGGATTTTGCCATCTACTTCCTTCCATCCATCCATCCTTCCCAAAACTCAGGAATGCCAAGGCTTTGAGCAAACCCTAAAACAAAAGTAATGAAGAGATGAAAGCGCTGATTTCTGGGGGGGAGAAAGAAGTGGGCGAAGAAAGATATCATAGCAAGAGGATGCAGGAAATTTCAAAACGTAAACTTGAATTATATAGGCAAGGTATAATATAAATATCAATTATGCGGGTGGAGGTTTATCAATATGTTTTAAAAAAAATCTTTAATTCATATACTGAGCGCAATATAGAGGAAAATCAACCTACCGTTGAAAACCAAACCACTTATCCTGTTGGAGACTTGCGCCGATTAACACTCGAAGAACAACAGCATTACGAACAACTTACAGCCGAATTACAAGCTATAATACGCAAAGAGCCAAAAACCATAGAGGAACGAAAGAAGCGATAGAAAAAACACATAAGACGCTTAGTTGAACTGCACAACAAATTGAAACCATATTATAGAAAACTTGGGTTTCCTGAACCACCTGAAGGATGGTAAGCCCACAACACAAGGAAGCGCGCTAATTATCAAAGGATATGTGACAACACACTATCCTTTCTGCGTGCTATCATCCGAACAAAACCAAGATATTTCCCCCCGTCGGCAAGCAACGTATCAAGTTCGCCAGCTTCTCCGGGGCGGTTACGACTGCCATATAGGTTAAGAAATTCGTGCCAACGTACCCATAATTCCCAACCTCCCGGCAGTAACTCAGCCCTTTCTACCTCCAATTCGGGATAACGTTTCCAATGGTGGTGCCACCAGTCAACGGAGTTCACCCAATACCATTCATCACCCAAATGTTCAGGAAGCGGTAGAGGGATTTCCTCCGGTGAGGCTGGAGAAACAATACCGATTTGCCCTCCTCGCTTGAGAAGTTTGAGAATATGGAACTCTAAATAATGCACATCAGTACCATAATAGTGGTAACTATCTAAGCTGACGATAGCATCGAAAAAATCATCATCAAAAGGTAGGGCACGTGCTTCGGCATCCACTGGGAATACACGCCCCTCAAGTCCTGCTTCGCAAATCCGCTCGAAATTCTCTGTAGCACTAATCCAAAGATCTGCTGCCCAAACCTGTACATCAAATTCCTTCGCTAAGAAAATAGAACTCATCGCCGTGCCACACCCCATGTCTAAAACACGCATTCCCGGTTTGAGGTGCATTACCTGACATAACGCCTCTGTTATCCACAAAACGTTTGGTCCCATTTCATTCTTGTGAACCCAGTGCATGTCGTATTTTGCGGAAAGAGGAAACTCGTCTACCCTATACTTCTCAATTAATTCATCATTTCGTGTTGTCATTTTATTTTCCTAAAGTGCTAAGTGCCTATCCGAAAAATAATGAATGAATTCATTACTACGAAGGTTCTGTTGTTGTAGTAACGAACTCATTCGTTCATTTTTGTCCCATTCTCAAATACACGATGTGCGATGGGGGAGTTGTCTTGTCTGACGTGTTTCCCCCGTATCTATTTCATTACTGTCATCCTCCGTGTTGCGGTGAAATCTCCTGCTGAGAGATGGTAGAAATAGATTCCGCTCGCTACCTTTTCCCCTGAGTTATTGCATCCGTTCCAGCAAGTTGCGTTGGACCGGCCTTGATAATATCCCATCTGTTGATGTCCTAAATTTAGTTGGCGTACCAATGCGCCGTTGATGTCATAGATGGCAATTCTGACAACGGCATCCTCTGCAAGTTGATATGGTATCCACGTTTCGGGATTGAAGGGGTTTGGAAAGTTCTGCAAGAGTCTCGTATGGTCAATTTTTGTGAGAGGGTGTGTTAGCAAATAAGCATGGGCAATCTGCTCATCTGAGATGATGTGTTTTTTGCCTTCCGTCAACTGAGTACCGCTTGCACCGATTATTCGGATAAGAATCTCATCACCAGCTTTGACCACACTTTTTTTGTTCATATCTACAAATGCCGCAGTGAACTCGCCTGATTGGTCAATATTTGCTATGGCACTTTGACCAGTGCGACCATTTGTGACAAGGATGCTTGTACCCTTTGGAACTTCGTCTGGTAACATTCCTGCAATGACGAATGCCCATGTATTAGGAATAGAGGGTGCTGTTGGAACTGCTGTTCCCCATGCTCTGCCTGTCAAGTTGAATTGAGTTTCTTTCAGCACGTTGACGATGTAACCTTTGCCCATTTCGATTGGAAAGTCAATGCCAAATTCACCTTCAGGGACATAAACCTGAAATGCGCCTTCGTGGGAACGTATGATAATAGTAGCAGCTAACTCCTGTGCTAATATTGATGCGGTGTAGGCAACGTCGGGATTTAAGGGCAGGGAAATCATGTTGACGCCGCTCGTGAGGGAGATTTGAGCATTGAATTCTTTTGAGTCACCGCAGTCTTGACCAATCGCCCATTGCGGGGAAATATCAAGGTTCGTTATCGGTGTCAGTTCCTCTCCTTCTGCAAAACGTGCAAAGAAGCCCCATCCATCCCCCTGATTTTCTACCTTTATCAACAGACGGTTCCAGCCCGCGTTCAGAGTTAGGTTCTCAACCGCATCTTGGTCAACCTCCCGACTACGGGTAGTGCCTTTGAGATGAACCAACTCGTCGTTAAACCAAACCATAACTCCGTCGCCACTGCCCAGTTGTAACGTTACTTCTCTTTCCTCTAAGGATTTTACCAACGTGAAAGCATAGACGACATATTTGCTGTTGCCGTAGAGACTGCCAAGGTCAACATCTCCGTCACTATCCTTGTGTAGTTTCCATCGCAGTGTTTCCGCAAATCCCTTTCCGTACTCTCCTGCACGAGGCTGAAGGGGTTTCGTTTCTGGTTCTTGGGGCTGAATAGACTTCTCTGAGTTAGTAACAGCAGAATAATCGGTCATCAGGCGGTTGGCGTCGTTTTCCCACGGAATTGGACCAAGCAATAGCCAATTTCTGATAAAACCGTTTGCATCAACGACACTATTCAACCCGCTTGGTTCTCCCAAAACGAAATCAACATTATCGGTAGTCACACCAATTTGCACGGAAACCATTGCAATCCCCGGCAACAATCCAGCCTTCCTTGCTCGGACGGTAACTTGCCCAGCCTCAGTGATATTTTCGATGATGTAATTGCCGTCCCAATCTGTTTCCCCACTGATACCGATGGAGACACCATCCTTCAATGCAAAAACCTCAATCCCACCAACAGGCACCCCCTGAAAATCTATGACACGTCCTGTGACTCTGCCGTGGGGGGCAAAAACGGTGACAGCACCATCACGCACCCAAAATTCTATTGGACTTCCATCAGGCGCAGAGAAGCTGGCGTTTTCTATTTGCAAAGCAGACTCACCAACACCGATTGCCTCAAAGGTAATCTGCGTCAGTACGCCAGAACCACTGACACCGTCAGCATTTTCACGACGACAGGAGATGTCTGTGATGCGTCCTTTCGTGATTTCGTATGTGATTGGATCTTTGCCATTGTTGTTGAGGAAGGAACCAGCTTCGACACTAACCGCTTGAAGGATGTCAGGATTGAAAGCTAAATCGAAGGTGAAGTTGTGAAGGTTAGCGAGGTACACGGCGTCAATGCCCAACGAGAAGGGGACGTGGACTGTCTGAGGAATAATTGACTGTGGTATGACTATTGGGCCTATCGCTAAATCAGACTCCACAATCTTCGCATCACCCTTCAATGAGCCATGATTTCCGCTTGGGGAGAGATCATTCGCTGTGCCATCGTCAAAATTCCAGTAGCCGACCAAGCCGGGTTCGTTGCCTCTGAGTCTTGTGTTCATTGTGGCTTGAATTTGCTCTTGGGTGCGTGCAATGTTCCAGATGCGGACCTCGTCGATTTGACCATTATATGGGTATTCACCTCCAGTCGTTTTTCCTATAATCAAATTTCCATTTGACACATGAATATCGCCTTTTACGTTTTGGCTACCCGTCAATACTCCATCAACATATATTTTAACCTCGGAGCCATCGTATGTCGCACAAACGTGGTAATACCTACCATTTTCCAAAGGATAATATGGTCTAAAGTCTATTATGCCACCATTTAGTACCGATATACTACTACTGTCGGTAAATAGCCAATAGTCAGAATTGTGCCAAGATGTACCTTGGGCTTTCTGAATTATGCTATTATGTGGTTCTATATTATTAAAATTCAGCCACGCTTCAAGGGATATTTGTTTTACAATCCGCAAAATACTATTATCTTCAACCTGAACATAATCCCCACTCCTATCCAAACTCAACGCCTTATTCCCCTGTGCCATTAGCACGGATGCGCTCAAAACGCTAAGAAACAGAATTGCAATTGTTAAAATCAATCGGATTTTCATTTGTTTCTCCTCCCTGAAAAGGGTATTGATATTTATATCTTTGATTTAATCTTTTGTTAAAATCCCCTTCCAATTCGGCTGCTCACCTGCTCACTTTATTTGTCATATCCACCCGGAAAATATCTAACTTTGCCGTTATCCACTTCGATAACCCTGTCGGCTACGCGTGTCAAGAGGTATTTGTCGTGTGAGGCAAGCAAAATCGTGCCGGGGAATTCGGCTAAGGCCTCCTCTAACACTTCGACGGAAGCGATGTCGAGATGGTTGGTGGGTTCGTCGAGGACGAGAAAATTTGCTTTGGAGTATACCAATTTCGATAACATCACTCGGTTTCGCTCGCCGCCGCTCAGGTTTTTTATCTGTTTGAACGCCTCATCCTGTGGGAACGCTAAATGCGCTAAGAGATACCGGGTATCGCAAACGGTTAGTTCCGTTCCAGATTGAACTTCGTCATAGATTGTGCGTTCCGGGTTCAAGCCCTTCTGTGTTTGGTCAAAGTAGCTCACGATGAGTCCTTCGCCGAGTTTTATCGTGCCGCTTGTGGGTTGCTCCAATCCCAATATCAGTCTTATGAGCGTACTCTTGCCCGACGCGTTTGGGCCCACCAAAGCGATGTGTTCACCCCAGCGAATAGTGAAGTTGGCATTGTCAAACAGCGTCATCTCTCCGTAGCGTTTCGTCAGGTCAACAGCCTCCACAACCATTTCACCGCTACGTTGCTCTACTTCAAAATCTAACTTCATCTTCTTTCTCTGAAAATTCGGCTTTTCCACAACGTCCATTCGCTCTAATTTTCTCTCCATGCTCTTTGCCTGTCGGGCGCGTTTGACGCTGTCTCTGCTACTCCACTTTTTGAGCAACATGATAGATTTTCGCAAGTTGTCTATCCTGCGTTTTTGGTTGATGTGCGCGTAGTACCGGCTCCTCATGCGGCGTTCTTTATCTTTTGTGTAGTAGGAGTAATTACCGTGGTATTTTGTCAACTGCGCATCTTCCAATTCGACTATCTCATCGACAACCTGGTCAAGCAAAAATCTGTTGTGCGAAACCAGCACGAAAGCCCCCCTGTATTCTTTCAGAAATTGTTGAAGCCAGTCGATGGATGCCATATCGAGATGGTTATCGGGTTCGTCGAGCAATAACAGATTCAAACGGCTGTCCTCATGTTGGCGCAGTAGAATGCGCGCCAATTCAACGCGTGCTTTTTGTCCGCCGCTCAAAGAACTTACGGGCAAATTTGGGGCAAGAGAGGAAAGCTCTAATCTGTTCAGAACCGTTTCCCTGTGCGCCTCGTAAGTATTTCCTCCACGCATCTGGAACTCATCCTGTAACTGCCCATATTTGGCGATTATCTTCGCGAGCTCTTCATCGGACACATTCGCATCGCTCATTTTTGTCTCCAACGCTTTCATCTGTTCTCGTACTTTCAAAAGCTCTTTGAAATCCCCCTCAAGTAACTGCGATAAAGTCAGTTGCTCATCAAATGTTGGATTTTGCTGTAAATAGCTCACCGTAGTTCCCTGCGCAGTTCTAAGTATGCCCTTATCGGATTGCAGTTGCCCGTCCATAATCTTCATCAGCGTGGATTTGCCAGAACCGTTATCCCCTACCAAACCGATTTTGTCCTGCGAGTTTAGTTGCCACGAGATGTCTTTTAGTACGCGCGTCGCACCAAAGGATTTTGAAATGTTTTCTAACTCAAGAAGTGTCAAAACTATCACCACCTAAAAACTCCTAATGGTTGATTTTTTAAGTTCATGTAGGGTTCGAAAATGTCCAGACAGAGGGGAGACGCTACGCGTGGGTTCACCTTCGTAGCGGACTTTCTCCGTCCGTCCAAGTGCTGTCAAACCCTATGTGGTTGCAAAATGTCCAGACTTTAGGAGACACTACGTGTGGATTCACCTTCGTAAATGCCTCGCCCTTCAATAGGTTTCGCCGAAATGTTTGCCTACCAACACTAAATCACTTATATCAACCCGTCCGTCGTCATTTACATCACCTATCTTCGATGATGTGCCGAAGTTTTTTCCAACTAACACCAAATCGGTGATGTCTACTGAATTATCGTTGTTGACATCCCAGGCGCCTGTTGAAGGGGCAACAGTAACGGCTGTCGCTTGTGGGATGGCGCTTTCTTCGGGATTGTCGGCGTTGATTTGGATGACGTACCTGCCGGTTTTGTTAAAATCATTGTATGTAAATTCGTAAAGTTCACCGTTGACCGGCGTGAAGATGACAATAATCGGTTCATCTTTTTCAGGGGCAAACTCAGGGGAGAAGATAGCCGCTGTCACCAGAGTTTCCTCGTTAGCGTATTTTACCCGCGCCTGAATGGTTGCGCTTTCCTTTCCTTCGGAAAGCGTTTGAGCAGGAGTGACGTTAAGTATCTCCATTTCATCCGCCAAGCTGGGCGTGTCTTTCGGGATGTATACTTTCGCCAACTCATCAAAATCGTCCGGTTCGTTTGGAATACCGTCCCAATCGGCGTCCAGTTGAGGGTTTTGCGAGGCGAATGTCGGTATGTTCTCCATCAGGTCAATGGTTTCGGCGAACGCCGTCCCTATATCCTTGTTCCTGTAGATGAAATCGAAAAAGAATTTGGAGAAGGAGTCTTTATTAGGCCGCAAATACGCCTTTTCCTCATGCACAGCGCTTGTGATGATGGTACGGTTGCGGGCCGTGAGCGTCTTGATAAAATTGCCTGAGTAGCACGCTTCAATTATTACGGTAACCTTTGTGTCCTCAGGAAGTTGGTCTAACCACTTGTCCAATTGTTCTGCCGTCAAGACGATATTCTTGCCATCTTGAATATCCAACAGAAATTTATCATCTCGGTTATGGCTCAACAGATAGATATACAACGGAGTATGCTGGTCAACTCGCCCCTTAGCCCAGTTTGTGATGGCGGATTCAAGCACCTCAAAGGAGGTTCTGTCGTCGCATCCTTTTGTAATATCCTTTTCGGTACTGAGGAAGTAGATGTCATCGGGCTTCAGCTTTCGCTTGAGCAACGTCTTGTAGACGTATTCCGCCACTGCGTTGAACTTGTTCCAGTCTGGATTTTCGATTTTATCTCCCCCGCCGAGTACCACAATAGCCTTCGCCTGCTTTCCGATTACGTGTAGCGTAAATTCTCCTTCAGCGGGTTTATAGTTCTCATTGCCATCGTAGGTTGCCTTTAGCGTCCAGTCGCCTTCTTCTGCGGGAGTGAAACTCCACTCGAATCTGCCGTATTCGTTGGTTTCCAGCGATTCAGAGGCAAAGGTAATGTTATCTGGTGGCGGAGTTATGACGCGAAGGTTGACGGTTTCGTTGGGCAAAGCAGGGTTGAGATGGGCTATTATCGCAATCTCGCTGCCGAGGGATAGTTTGTCGTCAATGTCAAATTGGATTGTGCTGTTTCCCTTTCTTACCTCAAAGGTACTTTGTGTTACTGCTTCCTTGAACACATCGTTGCCTGCCCATTTGACCGTCACCTTCCACTCCCCCACTTCATCCGGCGTATACTCCAACACATAAGCATTTTTATCATCGGTACTGTCGAATTGTTCGACGGTTTTGCCAGAGGGTTTTTGATAAGTTGCGGTCAGATTTACCTTTGTGGGCAGTGTTCCCTCTTGAGCAACCAAACTACCGGCGATTGAAACCTTTTCCCCAAGCTGGGGGGACGGAGAGCCCCCGCTACCGGTCAACTGTATAGTTAAAATTGGCGTCAGTTTTACCTCTTCGACGGTGAGCGTCAATTTGACATTTTTGGATGCTCCCCCCGAATGCCCGTAGACTTCGATGTCATAGATGCCTTCCTTCGTCTCTGTACCTATCGTCATGGTAAGTTGCGGATACAACGTTGGGTTCGTTGGCGTTGGCGTCAGGGGATTTTGGCTAAACTCAATGCTGATGCCTTTGGGGTACACCGACATGAGCGTCACAGGTTGTTGGAAATTGTTGACGCCTGTTACGGTGATGATGTATACAGCCGTTCCGCCTACCCTTGCTGTCTTTTGGCTTTCTATGACGCTGATGTCAAAATCGGCTTTTATTGTGGTAGTATCCTTCCAAGCAATAATCTCTCCTTCTGCCCCTACATTTCCGGCGGCGTCGGGCTCCTCCTGGACGGTTATGCGCACGATTCCGTCGGAGAGCGATGAAGCGTCAATTACAAGGTTGAAATTTCCATCAGCAGTTGCTTCAGCATCTCCGACGAGTTCTTTTTGATTTTTATCCGCCAATTTGACCGTTACCTTCTTCTCCGGTGTCGTCTTGCCGCTTATCGTTATGCTTTTTTGATTGCTGGCGTCGATGAGTTCTGGCGTCGCGGTCAAATCAGTTGGCGCAGGCGGCGGGGTTGTATCCAGTGTTATTTTATATGAAGAATCGGTATTTACATTGTTTAGCGTGTCCTTCAAAGTAACAGTCACCACAGCGTCTACGGCATTATCGCCTTCTTTGGCGGCATAAGTTCCCGTGTAAACGCCCGATTCTCCCTCCTCCATTTGGATATTCTCAGTGACGTTTTCGATGGAGAAGGATGCCTCACAACCCGCTTCGCCATTGAGCGTGACGGAAATTTGCGCGCCAGCTTTCGCAGGACTTCCCTCCACGGTTACGTTAATTATCTCCGCTGTTTTGTCAACTACGGTGAGGGCTATCTTAGCTTCGGCAGACTTGCCGTTGCTCGTCCAAACTGTTATTGTGACATCTCCGGGTATGTCCCCTGCCGTATACGTGCTTGTGTAAGTGCCGTCGCCGTTGTCTTCGGCTGGCGTTTTGACCTTTCCGACTACGGGTTCTATTTCCACATCCACCGTTTCGCTGGGGACGGGGTTTTCATTCTTATCAAATACGGTTATGTTTATAGTCGCTTGCGATGCGCCGTCAGCCTGAATTTTATCAATGTTCGACTCAACGGTTAATTTGCTCGGTTCGCCGGGTTTGAAGCGTATTTTCACAGAATCGCTTACGGAGACATCTTCAGCAACGGCTGTCACCATCTTCGTTTCTGCCTTTGTGGATACTATTTTGACCGTTGTTTCGCCGTTATCATCGGTCAATTTGGGTTGCTCGAAAGTATTATTTGAGCCGGTGACGGATACGGTAAGGTTAGCGTTCTTGACAGGTTTGCCTTTTTCATCTCGGATGGTGATGTTGACGATGGCTTCGGAATAGCCGTTCGCATCTACCTTGGGGGTAGTGGTTGTCAAGGAAGAGAGCGTGGGGGAAATCACCTGTACGCTCTCAGTCAGTTCAAAATTAGCAGAAGCGAACTGCCCGGATTGTCCCCCCGTCGCCTTGATGTTTTTGGTGTCGGGCTGTTGTTCGTCGGCAATGAAAGTTTCGGTGAACGAACCATCAGCGCCGGCTGTGGCAAGGGCTATCTCTTCTGTTGCTCCGAAATCTATGGTTATTTTCTCGTTCGCAAAAAAACCATCGCCAGAAACCGTAATCTCCGTTCCAGCAGCGCCCTTCTCCGGCGCAACTTTTGCAATTCTTGCTTTAATCTTTAAATTTGCAGAAACTGAACCCACCTCTACGGTGAACGTTCCGCCGATGTGTGTGGGTATCTTAAAGAAAACCTCAAATGTCCCTGCAGCGTCGCTGTTAATCTGCTCATCTATCACGCTGCCCGCTCCGGCGTCGGTTAAGTCTGAGATGACCGAACCGTCGAATATGAGTTTACCGATGTCGCTATTTTCAGCATATCCGGAGCCGGAGGCTTTTACATCATCCCCTACAAAACCCTCCGTCCGCGAGAGGGTAAATGTTCTGCTACGGTAGGTATAGGCACTCGTATCCTGTTGTCCATCTGGATTTGTCACGATGACATCTTTAACGCCCAAATCACCCGCAGGCACTTTGACAGTAATCTCGGTCGCGCTGGATGCAGTGATTGTAGTTTGCTTCCCACCGATGGTAACTGTCAAACCTTGTACGAAATCTTTGCCGATGATGTTGATGGAATTGCCACCGGCAACCGGTCCGCTGTCGGGAGTTACGCTTGAGATTGTCGGCGGTGGAAGGTAAGTATATTCTCCTTTGGCGGATTGTGTATCGGGGTTGGTAACAACCACATCCACCGCGTCGGGTGCATCACCTTTTGGCACTGTCGTTGTTATGGTGGTTGTCGATATAACCTGTACGTTTGTCGCATCTTTACCACCGATGGTAACTGCCAGGCCATTGAGAAACCCTGTTCCAGTTATTGTCACCTGATTGCCGCCGTTTAACGCTCCACTTGCGGGGGCAATCCCTGTCACCGTCGGCATCGGGTTGTAGGTGTAAAGCCCTGCTCCAGTAGCGGATTCGCCACCCGGATTGGTAACCACGACATCAGCGGAGCCAGCTTTGCCTGGAGGAGTAACGGCAGTAATTGTGGTATCCGATACAACTTTAACATTACTTGTCTCTTCTCCGCCGATTGTGACAGTTGCGCCTTGCTCGAACATTGAGCCGGTAATGGTGACGCTCGTACCTCCTGCCAATCTGCCGTTGTCAGGTTCAATGCTGATAACCAAAAATGACACAGAAAGTATAGTCTCTGGCGCGCTGAATTCTGATGTGTTGTTGTTGATATGAGTCGTTGTAGCAACAAGTGGCTCGCCAATGGAAAGTCCTCTCCCTGTCACATCTACGGTGCCAGAGAAGTTGCCACCTCCGTCAGCGGGCAAACTTCCGAGATATGTTCTCCCTTCCCCACTTTCAAACGAATCGGCTTCAAAAATCTCTACCGTGGCATTAGCGCCAGCGTCATTTCCTGATACGGTAAGGATATTGCCAACCAAGCTATTTGAAGTGATGTTGGATGGGGGTATCTCATCATTTCCGCCATCAAAAAGCTCTATCCCTATACCTTCGCTGTCATGTATTGAGTTGCCAGAAATCTTGTTGTAATCTGCATCAGTACCATTCACCACAATACCATCAGCCCCATTGAAGGCGATTATGTTTCCTTCTTCCGCACCAGTGCCGCCTATGATGTTCAACTGGGCCCCGCCACCGATGTTAATGCCCTGATATGAATTTCCCAGCGCAAGAGTTCCACTTACATCAGTACCGATGTAATTACCTAAAACTTTGTTGTTTGAGGTCTCAATGCTCACACCAACATAGTTTCCTGAAATTATGTTCCTTTCACCTGAAGTTGTGCCACCTATGGTGTTTGTCTGGGCACCTTCCACAATGGTAATGCCATGCCCCGAATTTCCCAAATCAGCAGTTCCATTTACATCCGTCCCAATATAGTTACCCACGACTTTGTTGTCGTGTGTCCCTGAGCCCGAGATGTGTATGCCGTTACCGCCATTTCCAGAGATGATGTTTCTTTCGCCTTCAGTCGTACCACCGATGGTGTTAGCTCCGTCACCGAGGTCAACGCCATTTCCTTTATTTTCGATGGGCTTAGTTCCATTGACATCAGTGCCAATGTAGTTACCAGCAACTACGTTGTTTGTGCTTGAATCGGCAATAGACACGCCGGCGTGAACGTTTCCTGAGATAATGTTTCTGGCACCTTGAGTGTTCCCTCCGATTGTATTGAACTGGGCTTCATTACCGATGTAAACGCCATTATGTAAATTTTCCAGGGCAGCATCTCCTTTGGCATTTGTGCCGATGTAGTTCCCTGAAATAGTGTTGTTGTCTGTCCCTGGGTTAATAATCCACACGCCGTTGCTGTCGTTTCCGGAGATGATGTTTCTTTCGCCTTTAGTCGTGCCACCAATGGTGTTATCTTGAGTTCCATCATCAAGCGACACGCCAATTCCTGAATTTCCCAGAGCGGCAGTTCCATTGGCATTTGTGCCGATGTAGTTTCCTGAAACTTTGTTGTTGTTTGTCCCTGCCCCTTCTATCCTCACACCGTCTTCGTTGTTTCCGGAGATGATGTTCCTTTCGCCTTCGGTTGTGCCACCGATGATGTTGTTTTGGGCACCTCCAATGATGCCAACGCCATTTCTTAAATTTGCCAACTTAATGGTTCCGCTCGCATCAGTGCCGATGTAGTTACTTGAGACTTTGTTGTTCTTTGTCCCTGAATCACTGAGCCATATACCATTACCACCATTTCCAGAGATGATGTTCCTTTCAGCCTTGGTTGTGCCGCCGATGGTGTTCAATTGGGCTTCACAACAGATATTAACACCATCTCCTGCATTTCCCAGAGCAACCGTTCCAGTGACATCAGTACCGATGTA
>CAZRLY010000039.1:0-9227 GCA_964601015.1 uncultured bacterium | reverse complement strand
GTTCCAGTGACATCAGTACCGATGTAGTTACCCAGGACTTTGTTGTTATTCGTCCCTAAGTCCCTGAACCACACACCATTGTGGGCATTTCCAGAGATGATGTTTCTTTCACCTTCAGTCGCGCCACCGATGATGTTGCTTCGAGCTTCATAACCGATGCCAACGCCATCTTCATTTCCCAGCGCAACATCTCCACCGACATTCACCCCGATGTAGTTCCCCAAGATTTTGTTGTTATCTGTCCCTGAATCACTGAGCCACACACCGCCAGCCTTATTTCCTGAGATGATGTTTCTTTCGCTTTCAGTTATGCCACCTATGGTGTTGAACTGGGCCCCTTCCATGATAGCGACACCAGTTTCTGAATTTCCCATTTCCTCGGTGCCCGTGGCATTTGTGCCGATGTAGTTCCCTGAGACTACGTTATTGTTTGTGTTTGAGCCAACGATTACCACACCGTCCCGGTTGCCTGATATGACATTACGGTGTCCCGGCTCTGTCCCGCCAACTGTGTTAAATTGACTGCCATTATTGATGGTAATACCCTGTCCAAAATTCGTGATAAATAACCCTCGGATGTGGCAGTGATTAGCGCTGCTTATACTCAGCCCCGCCGCATCTCCAGCATCAGTACCATCCAGAGTTACCCCGGGCTGTCCTTCTGGCCATCCGCCATCCCACTGAGGACTGGCATCTATCACTGTTCCATCGTCAGTTATCTCAGGCAGAACGGACTTGGGAAATATTGTCCCAGAAATGCTGAAATCAATCGTGTCTGCACCCGGATTGGCATTAGCTTGCTCGATAGCCCAACGTAATGAACCTTCGCCGTCATCGTTGAGATTGGTAACTGTAAAAACTGGGAGAGGTGGTGCCAGCCTTTTTCTCAGGACGTTGCCCCGTTCCCCCACCATCCAAAGGTCAACTTTGCCGGCGTCGTGTACATCAAATAGCTGAACGCCAGATGCAGAAAGGGCTTCCGGTTCCCAGTTGAAGCCAGCGTCCCCAGTATGATAAACGGCACCTTCATACCCAAATATATTACCAACTATACCAACCGTCCAGCCCTCTTGCGGAGTTACAAAATGAACTCCATAAAGAGCTATGCCAACTGTATCTACTTGAGGTATCCAATTTTGCCCTCCGTCAGTCGTATGGTAGATGAGCGGTTGAAAGTTCACACCGTCTATTACAGCAAAACCCACAACCCAACCATTTTGGTCATCGGTGAAGTAAACATCTTGAAAAAAACCAACGGGCCCTTGTGTGACAAACCAATTCGCCCCGCCATTTTCGGTATTCAGGACATAAGCGGTACCGAACGCTACGGAGCCACCGACTGTCCAACCTCTCTGTGTATCGACAAAGTGGACGCCGTTCAACTCTCCTCCGACAAACCCCCCTTCCATAAGAGGAATATCCCCTCCTTGCCAATTTTGCCCACCATCGCTTGTTCGTAAAATTATCGCTCTTTCTTCCACATCCCAGGTCTGAGCATTCCAAAAATTACCACTGCCAACAGCCCAACCATTGTCAGCATCCACAAAACATACACTTTTTAAAAAGCTTAATGCATAATCGTTTTTTTGTACTGTCCAGGTTTCTCCGCCATCTTCGGTATGGATAATGACATAGAAGGTGTTAATATCATTCGTTGCTTGTCTGTTAGGCTTGGTGTTTTTGTCGGGAGCCGCCATTCCAGCAACTACGCCACCAACAGCCCAACCCTTTTGAGCGTCAACGAAATAGACATCATATAATATTAAGTCAGATATTGGCGCATCCTGTTTTTGCCACTCTTCTCCTCCATCGCTCGTATGGATGATAGCGCCATTTTCGCCGACAGCCCAGCCGTTATTTGCATCGACAAAGTGAACGCCGTAAAGCGTGTCACTTACAGGTACATCCTTTACCTCCCAATCTGCTGCGAAAAGAGATGGGATGGAAAAGACAAGTAAAGATATTGTTAGAACCGATAAGATTAATGTATTGTTTTTAATCATTTTAATACCTCCATTATGTAATTTTTAGGTATTTTTGAGTAATAAATTTTGTGTTTTTGAATAGAACGCGGATAACGCTGATTCGGCTGATTTTCGCTGATTCAGGTTTTTATCCGCGAGCACCCGCGCTATCCGCGTCATCCGCGTTCTATAAATCTCACGCTCTACGCTTCACGCTTCACGCTTTACGTTTTTTCAGGCTAATCCTTTTCGTTTTCTCAAAAACCATTCAACCGTCAAAAACACCGCAATCAATAAGAAGAGAAGCGGCATATCCCACAGTTCCTCATCTACCATTACCGATGTTGCGCTTTTGACGAGTGAGATTTCGTCCGCCATTTTGGGTGCGTCTTCGATTGTATAGTTTCTGCCATTGCTGATGCGCGCTAAAGTGGAAAGCAGGTTGGAATTTAGTTCAGCGCGGGTGAATTCCTCGTAGGATTCTGCGACTTCAAGAAGTCCGCGCTGTTGGCCGAACGGTTTGTAGTTGAGAAGGCCGATGACATCTACCGTATATTCCCCCTGTTTCTGCGGGACGAAGCGCGCTCGGTAAAGCCCCTCCTTGCCGAGTACCTGTTCCAAATATAGCTCTTTTTTGTTACCATCTTTGTCGGTGATTATAGCACGCACACTGGCGTGATTGGTGAGCTTATAGGATGTATCATAAGCTGTAACATCTATCAAAACAGGTTCTTTGCGTCGATATGTGTTTTTGGCAATCTGAAGTTTAAGCCGCTCTTTGGGCATTGTTGTGAGCCATCTGGCTATCTGACGCCAGAATCGCTCATGTCTTTCGTCATCCTGCTCTGTCAGCATGCTCCAGCGCCACGAGGAATTGGGGGTAAACACAATTGACCTACCTGAACCGTAGTTTTGAGTAGCTACAAGAATGCGTTTCCCGAATTCGTTTCTGTCCGTCGGGTGGGCGGCGAAAACTGTCGCACCGGGTTTCGCCCTTTTGACCGGGCTGTAACCTATCAAACTGGGAAGTGTCTTCCAATTGTTTTCGCTTTGAAGGACGTTCCCGCCTATGCGCATAAGCGGGGAAATTTTGCCCTCTGGCGTGAGCGTTAGCAGAAATTCGGTATTTGATGAATGCGCCATGACAATCTGCTGTTGTGACATTCGCTGTTGGATAAATGCCCCTTCGAGTTCTACCGGCAACATCTTAGCTATCGGCGTATTTAGATACGAACCGCTTGAAAGTGACTTGCTGCCGCCCAGCATCAGAAAGCCGCCACCTCTGGATTTCACGAATTCTTCAGTGTTTTCCAACTGCGCTTCTGTGAACTCCGATGCGTCTATGTTGCCGAAGATGATGCCGTCGTAATCGAAGAGTGCCTCCTTACTTAGGGGGTATATGCCTTCGAGTTTATCTTTACCCTTTACTTTTCCCTGCCCCCAGTATCTATCAGTATTTACCAGTTGTTGTCCTGCTATCGCTGTTTTTACCCTCGCCACCAATTCGATATTTGGGTCATTTTCCAACGCTCGCTTGATATGTTTGAGTTCCCAGCGCGGGCTGCCGTCTACATAAAGAATTTTGACCTTTTTGCTGGCAGCCACTTTGAGCAGGAATCTTTTGGAGTTGTTTTGCGGAACTACCTCGTCTTTCTCCGTTTCGATTTTAACAACGTATTTATGAGTACCTGGGCTGCGCGGAAGAAATCTTATCGGTATACGACGGCTTGGGTGTTCTTCGTCAAGGTTGACGGTGGTGTCCTTTTTGGTTCCATCATCGCCTGTCAGGGTGACTTTTACCTTGCGTTTTGGGTAACCCATGCGGCTAACAGTTACCCAGATTTCTACAGGAAAATCCTCTTCGCCGTAGCGCGGCGCGTCTACCTTGACTAATTCCAAATCGTGTACACCCTTCAGCGAACCGATGCCTACCGTGTGGACGGGGACTTTGCGTTCGCGCATCTGGTAAGCTAATTTCGCAATGTCCTCACCGCTTTTATCAGCGCCATCGGTTATAAGCACTACGCCGGATAAAGGCACTCCCTTCAAATCCTCTAACGCTTTGGAAATTGACGCGGGGATGTCAGTGTATTCACCCTCTGCCTTCAGCTTTTCCATCATGCCAATTCGCTTAGTGCCAGAAGAGAAAGCGAACAGACGAGTTTTGAACTTTTCAGACAGCCGATTTATTAAACCTTCTTCTGGCTTCTCTGGATTGTATAGCACATCATACGCGGCCTCTTTCCTGCTTCTTTCTTCATCACAATCTTTTATCTGCATGCTTTTGGAATCATCGACAAGCACAAGTAGGTAGGATTCTTCTGGATTGGTTTGAGGAATCGTCACGATAGGTTTTAATATGCAGAAAAAAAGGATGATAAGCACGATTGCTCGAAGCGCTATCAGAAAAGCGTTAAATATCGGGTTAGTGCGCAAAGAAACCCTGCGATAAGCTAATATCGTCACTGCAACCAGGGCTGCAAAGATGATTAATATTATCAGCGCAGGCATGTGCGCGCTGAAGAAGAAATTGCCTTTGTTAAATGTGTCTATGGGGTATTTCAAAAGTTTTTCCATAATGCTAAAGAGTATACCTGATACAAAACAAAATGTCAAGTCCTGTAAAAAATCTCCACAAATTCCCCATGACAAAAATTTTAGTGCCGTTTTTGTAAGGAGCTTCGGCAAAAATTTTAATTTTCCTGTTGTCAGAAAGCTTGAAAAATGCTAAAATTGTTGGTAGTTAGTTTCCGACATTGTTAGTGGAAGCTACCCTACAATTATTGCCAAAACTGTTCAATTATTACTGCAATACCATTTCGGAGGTGTTTTTAATGAAGTTACTAAGATTTGCGCTAGTGGCGTTTTGCATCTGGAACATAGCTGCTATAGGCTTTGCGTTGAACCAAAATGCAATCGTCGGAATGTGGTTATTCGATGACGGAAATGGTGATGTTGCCAAGGACTCATCCGGTAACGGGTTAGATGGGAAACTCATCAGTGGGCCCAAGTGGACGAAGGATGGTAAATTCGGCGACGCATTGGAGTTTGAATTTGCCCAAGCACACAATGTTCGTGTTCCGCTTCCCCACAACGATACGGTTACAGTGGCGATGTGGGCGAATTATACGGCGCTCCCTACCACTAATATCGGCTTAATTCATGTCCAGGAAGGTGACGTTGACAATGCAGCCCCAAGTTCCAAGACGATTGGCATGTGGGTTGAAAATTCCACAACAAATCTTTGGGGAAGAATAATTCCCCAAGGGGAAGGAAACGTCAATTTTCCGAAGAGTAAAAGTCTTGAAGCGGACACATGGTATCACATCGCGATGGTGATTGACGCCGATGCCGGAAAAGCCACGCAGTATGTCGATGCCGAAGAGGTAGGGCAAGTGGCTTACTCCGGCCAACTCAATCAATACGATTTTGCCAATATCGGACGGCAAGGCAGCGAAACATGGGAAGGAATGATAGACGAAGTTATCGTCTTCAGTGAAGCGCTTTCCACCGTTGACCTAACAGCTCTTATGGGCGGTATCGAAGCTTCGCTCTCCGTTACCCCGAAAGACAAAGTCGCTACGGTGTGGGGTAAACTCAAAGACAAATATAGATAAAGCAAACTTGGGTCAAACCTCAATACATCACTTGTGAAAACCGGAGCACCAGAAAGTATTCGTCTCTGATTCTCCGGTTTTCTAACTTTCTCTCCCTTCAGTCCGCCTTCCGCAACAGATTAGAATGATGCACCAAAGCTGAAGTGTATCTTTCCTTCCAATGCGCTTTCCCCTTTTGCCAACCCGTAATCCATGTTGATTAAACCGCCTTTGGATTCGAGGCGTATTCCGAATCCGTATCCCAATCTGACGGGGGCAAAATTGTTAGGTTCGTCAATTGTGGATACGGCACCCGTGTCTAAAAATAAAAATACCTGCGAAGTACGCCCGATGAGCAACCTGTATTCCAGATTGAAATGCAGTCTTTTAACACCTCTAAACCAATCCTCGTTGTATCCGCGCAGGGTATTTGCGCCTCCGAGATAAAATAGTTCTGTTGGCGGAATATTGTTTCCGTAGGCTAAAGCGGCGTGCAATCCGATAGCAATTATTTGTTTATTCAGAGTTTTGAAATACTGGTTCACGTCAAGCCAGATTTTTTTTATCTTGAAATCTCCCTGCGAAATTTCAACAGCGATTTTGTCTAACCTACCCTTTGTCGGGTTGAGAAAAAAGTCCCTGGTATCCCTTTGCAACCCCAAGGTAATTCCGTATTTGCTTCCACTTTGCCCCTCCGCTTCACTGCGGGCGGGCGAATAATCACTCCGGGGTAATTCTGGGACACCTACCTCGTAGGGAAAATCCGATATTGAGGGATTGTAAGTCTCAGGTAAATCTATCTTTTTGTAGGTAACTGTCAGCGAGCCGGATAGATGTTCCAGCAATTTGGCACCGGCGGTCAAACTTCCCGCCCTTTCTTTTGAAACAGCACCGGTTATCCGGTCAGTTTGTTTTGCGTTTGTAAACTCTACGCCAATTTTTAAGGGCTTTCCGAAAGTCCAGGGTTCTTCATACCCCAGTTCGTAAACTTCCATCGGACCGGGTTTCCACAGAATATTTATCCGTCTGCCTGTGCCGAATAGATTTGTCTCGCTCGCTTGAATTAATCCAGTCCACTGGGCTTCTTCACCCGCGTTAGCCGGCGGCGCATAGCCCAGCACGCCATTGAATCTGCCGGTTCTCGCTTCTGTAACCTGCGCGTTGAAGATAATCTCATCGGGTTTCGCGCCCTCCTGAAGCAGATTGGGATTGACTTCGTAAAAATAGCCGAGATTGTTGAGTTTGCGGAAAGACTGGTCAATTTTCCTCTGGTCAAACGTATCGCCTTCGCGGACAGATAATTCACGCAAAAGTACGTATTGGCGTGTTTTCTGTAGTCCTTCTACCTTTACCTGACTGATTTTCACAACCAGCCCTTCGTCCACTTTCAGTTTTAGATTGATAGCTTCCCTTTCCGAATCAATCTCAAAATCAACGGGAGAGATATTTACTTTCGGGTGCGCATGTTCGCTGTATAACCGTAATATTCTCTCAATACCGTCAGAAAATCTATCTTCGTTAAAAGGCGCACCCTCTTGCAAACGGAGTTCATCTTTTAACTCCGCCTCCGTAAACATCGTATTCCCCACAAATGTAATCTTACCAGTTTTGAGTCGTTTTCCCTCGTGAATTTGGATAGTTATGATGACTTGCGATAAATTAGGTTTTCCAGTCTTCGGATATTCAAATTTGGGTTCAAGCCTTGTAAACAATACCCCCTTTCGACGGTACTCTGATAAAATATTTTCGAGTCCTGTTTTTAGTGCATTTTTTTGAAAATCTTGCCCTGGTTTGATGCTGATGAGTTCGGAGAGTTGCTTTCGGGTGAGAATACGTCCGCCTTCAAATTTTACCTGACGGATGACATACTGAAAAGTCGCTTCGCTATGGGGCGAAGCGACGGGCTGCTGAGAAAGTGGTTGTTGCGGTTGTTCGGAATGTGCGTTGGCTATGATGCAGAAGTAGAAAAAAATTAGGGTTAATATTCGCATAATAATGAGCAAGCTGGCAGCATGCTCTACGATGTAGAACCTACCGCTGGCTGGTTAAGCAAACTGGCAACATGCTTTACCTCAGTAGTATTGCGACCAATCCCACAAAAATATCCAGTTTCATCACTTTTTGAATTTTTCCGGCATTTGAACGGGGCAGAGACCGTTCACTACTGCGGTTCTTTTTGAGACTACCCATACAGTAGATAAGCACACAATCAACACCTAAGAATACTAAGAGCATGTAGCGCCATGAGTAGTTTATCAAATACGGGATAAAGGAGAAGATGATAACCGATGCCATGAAGCCGAAGGCGATATACATCGCAGTATCTTCTCCCCAGAGAATCGGAGAGGTTTTTGCGTTTACTTTTTTGTCACCCTCTAAGTCTTCGATGTCCTTGACGATTTCTCTGGCTGTTGTGAACAGGAAGGCGAAAATTGCAGGAACTATCGTCCCTTTTATAGCGTCTACGGCTACGCCGCCAGAGATGAAAACCAACGCTGTCAGGAATCCGATTGCGATGTTGCCTGCCAACGGCATCCGTTTTAGTTTGGTTGCATACAACACTAAGCAAGCTGAAACTGCAATCGCTATTATAAACGCCGTCCAGTTTATGAGTATGCCCATGTAAGTTCCGATGCCGAGTAAGACGGTTGAAAAGGTCAATGCTTCTTTGCGTGCGATTCTTCCTGAAGGGATGGGGCGGTGTGGTTTATTGATGTTGTCTATTTGCAAATCGCAAAAATCGTTGAGGGCGTTGCCGGCTGATAACAACAACAGTGCGGCGACTGCGACTATCAAAACGCTGATGAGGGGAGATAACGAACCAGCGGCAAGTAAAGCTCCTAAAAAAACGGAGATGAAGGCGATTAGTCCGTTTATCGGACGAGATAATTCTATGAAGGAGAGAATTTTACGCATCGGCAGACTTTGTAATTTCATATTCTTCCGAAATTAGGCCAAACACTATTTTAGCAGCCCAGTAGCGATTGCGACGAGCATTTTTCTGTCGAGCAGTCAACTTCTACACCTCCTACCTGTAGCGAAGCAAAGGGGAATAACTGTTTCATCATCAATTTTGTCCCTAAGTGGGCTGTATTTTATCTCCATAATTCACCTTGACGTATCTCAGGTAACTAACCAAATGGGGTTAGTTATACAGCGATGTTCATGCTGGTTTTGCCGGCTTGTTACTTCCAATCGCAAATAGCAATCGGTGTCTGCGGTAATCGAATGGGTGAATGAGTATTCGCAACCTTTCAGGGGGATTTCAGCTTCGATATTTTCCTCTTTTTTGGATAGGTTGCCGCGAAATAATCGGGCGGTTCGGAGGGCACCAAATTCTTCAGTGGATTTAGCTTGGATTGTCAGTTCAAATTTTCTGCCGGGGATGGTTTCACCGATGGAAGCGATTTGTCCAAATTCGTTTTTGACGTTGAAAATGGAGAGTGGGCCGTCTGTGAGCACGGCTCTGCCATTTCGGAGGGCATCAAGTATCTTTTTCTCATCCAACGTTGCGCCGCAGTGGAGGGCAGTTCTCGGCTTTGCGAATGAACTTTTCGTAGATTCCCCTAATTTTGCAAAGGGGAATATCATCTTGCGAATTCTGTTAAAATCGCCGTGAGCGTCACTGCCTGCTATTGTGTATCGTTTATATCCTTCGAGCAATAAT
>CAZRLY010000038.1:0-26029 GCA_964601015.1 uncultured bacterium | reverse complement strand
GCTTGCGCAAGCCGACGACGCTCTCTCGTTTGAAGTCAAAGGTTTGGGCTTGTGGGCGGTGGTTGAGTTGAGGAAGGCAGATTGAGTGAGGTGATGGTTTGCTCCTTGTTGAAAAAAGTTAGCAGACTTTGGTATTTCTTGCTTGCAAAGTGAGTTGACTTTGTGGTATAATTTTTGAATTGTAGGTTGGGTTGAGACACGAAACCCAACGATATGCTGTTTCCAGAAAACATTGATGCATTAAATTAGGAAAGATAGAACGCGGATGACGCTGATTTAGCGGATTTTCGCGGATAAAGACATAAAACTTTTTTGTATCATTCTTTTTTTGAAACGGCATAGCTAACCAAGAAGGTTGGGTTGAGGCACGAAACCCAACTGGTAGTTTTCAATGTTAAAGTTTATGAAATGACTGGAGCATTCCATTATGGAGTTTAAATCAGATTTCTACAGTTCAAGCCAGACGACACCTCGTTCCCGGCGGGGCGGGGCGTTTGGCTCTGCGATTACAAGCACCGCGGTCATTTTCAAATACAACCCGCATCGGATGCCCCCGGCCGATGTCCTCAACACGTTCGTGGGACGCGACGAACTGCTCGCGCAACTGATAGCGCATTTGAGAGCGCAGAGAGGAGTGTCGCAGCCCAAACATATCTTCCTCCACGGACCTAGAGGCATCGGCAAAACGACAATCCTGTTGGTTTTACGATACAAAATAGCGGGCAACCCCGGGCTCAAGGCTGCCTTTGATGTCGTTCAGTTCAGCGAGGAGGAACGCCGGGTGGCAAATCTGCCCTCCTTTGCCATCAGGGCACTCGAATTGCTCGCCGCCGTGAGACCGGAAGTCAAGGCAGATTTAGAAAAGGCCCGGGCTGCGCCAGAGCAAGCTCTTGACATTCTCCTCGAAGCCGGAGCTAAAACGACTGACCGGCAGGTGTTGTTTCTTTTGGACAACTTCGACGAACTGGCAATTGCCGCCACGTCTGGCAAAAGCAAGCGATTCAGGGATGCACAGAAAGCACCCCTTGACGAGATGGATAAATTTTTGACCTGTCCGCATTTTTTGGTCGTTGCGACAGCCCTTCAGCCACCTCAAAAGCGCAAGGACTTTCCCAAGCAGTTCCTCGAACATTTTGACCCCGTCGTGAAACTTGAGCCGCTGACCGACGCGATGGATTTTCTGCGAAAACGAGCGGAAAAAGACCGGCGGGAGAAGTTTCTTGAAAGCCTGCCCCGGCTTGCGCCGCGCATTGAGGGACTCAACCGCCTCGCCGACGGCAACCCACGCCTGCTTGTGTTCCTCTACGATTGCCTCGGCGACAAACCACTTTTTGACCTTGTTGAAATCGTCCAGCACACGGTGGACGACTTGACGCCCATGTATCAGGACGTGATTGACCGATTGCTGAATCGTGGGCAGGCGGCTGCGCTTGAGATGCTGGCAGCCCGCAGGGGAGTTGGCAGGGCGAAAGATATTGCCGCGCTCACCTACCAGGACGAGCAGACGGTGCGGACGTTCCTTGGCAACCTGTGTGATTTGGGGTTGGTCATCCGCCAGGACGCCCTTGATATTCCCGGCAGCAACGAAGGAAACGCAGCCCGCGAGACGGTTTTTCGCATCCATCCGCCGCTATTTCAGATCTGGTACGATATGCGACACCTTGGACGTGACGAAAGCCTGTACCTCGTCCGCTTCTTTTCTCTGCTCACGGAATCGGAGGAGGCGCGTCGGGTTCTCGGTGAGCTTCAGAGCTATGAGGACCCAACCGCGCGAGCGAGGTTGGGCGGGCTTATGCAGGACGTGGTGGACATTCTTGACCCGGAATGGGCTGGCATCAAGAAAGAATGCGTGGACGAAGTTATTGCGAAAGGCGGCACGCTACACGATGCTCTTGCCGCGCTTGATGAAGTCATTGCTGAAACGACGGAAAAATCAGCACGTCGGAAAGTCGGTCTTTTGGTGGTACGCAACGGAGTGAAGCGTTCGCTTGGCGACATGGTGGGAGCCGAAAGTGATCTAAAATCTGCCGACGAATGCTTGAACGCATCCCCCGAACCCGCAACCAGAGCCAAGCTCCTGACTGCCTGGAGCGCCCTTTTTGAGGCGACGGGAGAATACAGGCGCGCTGTGCAGTGTGCTGAAGACGCCATTGAACTTTGTATTGGGCTTACCTCTGCAAGCGCACCGGAGATTCACGCCGCCGCTCTTTTGTCGTTGGCATCGGCTCATCATAGCCTGTCCGATTATCAACTTGCCTTGCAGATGGTTGAGCAAGCTGACGAATTGTTGAGCGCGCAGGACAATTCCAGATTGAATGCCGTAGCGGATTCTCTTCTTGGCAACATCTATAACTCCCTTTCGGACTATGAGCGCGCGAAGGAGTGTCATGAAAGTGCGCTTGCCCTTTCTCAAGATGCAGATGACCGAGAAGGCGAGGCGGCTTCATTGGGCAATCTTGGGCTTGTTTACGATTCTTTGGGCGACTACGAACGTGCGCTGGAATACCATGAGAAAGCACTGGCAATTGACCAGAAAATAGGAAATCTCAGAGGTGAAGCCGTTTCGTTGAATAATCTTGGGTTTGTTTACGATTCTTTGGGCAACTACGAACGGGCAAGGGAATACTATGAGAAAGCACTGGCAATCGACCAGCAGATAGGAAACCGTAGCGGTGAAGCGCAATCATGGAGCGCATTCGGAATGCTTGCCTTGAGCAAGGGCGAACCCGAAGAAGCCCTGCCCTACTTCCGCAAAGCTCACGAACTGTTCGTTTCGCTCAAGAAGCGGCCGTACATCCGGCAATCTGCCACTAACACAGTCAAAGCACTATTCCAATTGGCGGCTTCAGCGGTCAACAATGCGGATGTGCAACGGGCAGAGCAACTCTTTGCCGAAGCTCTGGAGTTTGCTGCCGATGCCGGCATCCAGCAATTTCTTGCCGAATTCACGAACCGGATGATAATCCCGTGCCTCCAGCATTCCCGAGAGCTATCGTCGCTGTTGCTCCCATACGTCGAACGGGTGAGCAAGCGCGAAGAGTTTGCTGACGTGGAAGCGGAACTCAAGCCCGTTGAGGCTCTCCTGCAATTTTACGCTTCCGGGCAGTCGCGCGCAACCCTGAACGGCGTCAACCCAACGGAACTTTTTTTGCTCAAAGCTCTCATTGACCGGGTCGAACGCCCTCAACACATCCAAGCGCGCGAACTGCTTGAGTCAGGAAAAATCGCTGAAGCGAGAAAAGTGCTTGAAGGCATCGTAGAGAGTTCGCCCGAAGATATTGAAGCCCTTTCCAATCTTGCGCGCGCACTCGTCGTTCAAGGCGAGCTTGACGAAGCCGAAGAGCGGCTGAAGGCTATCCTTGCGCAGCAGCAAGACTTCCCACCTGCGCTTCTGCTTCTTGCTCAAATTGAACAAGGACGCGGGCAAAATGACAGGGCAATCGAAATATTGCAGGATGTGTTGAATCAGGTCCCGTCGCAACACGAGGCGTATCCATTGTTGGCAGGGGTGCTTCGCCAGCAACGTCGGTTCGATGAGCTTGCCGCTACCCTCAGAAGATGGCGGGATGCAACAGATGAGCCTGCTGAACGACAACAACTTGACATCTTGATTCCAGAGGCTCACGTTTTAGCCGGCGACATAGCCCACACCAGAGCCGCGATGCCCCGCGAAGACTTCGTGCCCGAAGACGCACCATCGCAGTTGCTGCTTGGACTTCTGAGAACTTTTTTAGCTCTCCACGACAAGGACGCCGAAGCAGCCCGACAACACGCGGCAAACACGCTAAAATTTGCCTCTGAGTTGCCGCCTGGAGGGGTGTCTGACCGGCTCAGTCCTGACTTTGTGGAGCGTGGCAAGGAACACCTCGGCGACAGAGAGTTCGAGTTTTTCCTTGGGTTAGCTCATGCAATCACTCAGCGCGTCGGACCAATTGAGTTTGCCAATGAGTTCCTGAGTGAAGCCGAAGTGAAGGAGTTGAGCGAGCGGGTTGCTGAAGAAGGGCAGTTGGCGCTGGAGGCGTTGCGCTCTGGCAGGATTCATGGCTTCCGCGACCTTTTTCGGACGAGTACACGGAGCATCGGCCCTGCGGCTGGCATTGCTGCGCTCGGTGACACCTACCAAGAGCTTGTGCTTGGTCAAAAAGCCATTTTGCTTGATGTGTTTGCAGAGGCTCTCAAGCGTGGACAGCCCTCCGAAGTCACAGCCACGCTCGGCGCGCTTGGCAAGAATTTCCCAAATTTTGAGCCACCGCAACGAGCTCAATCTTTGTCTGCGCTCCTCGAACTCGCCGCTCAATCTGAAGCGGCAAAGGTTAGCCGTGAACGTGCATTGCGAGTGCTCAACATCCTCTATCCAAACTTGACCGAATCCGAGCGACAAGAGGTGCGGCAGAGCCTCGAAAAGATTAATGAAGAGATGGAAAGCCCTGCGCTTGTCGAGTTCTTCAACGCAATTATCCCCCAAATAGAAAGCGAGGAAAAGCCATGAAAACAATTGCCATTCATTCACATAAAGGCGGAGTTGGGAAGACCACAATTTCCCTGCTTCTCGCCAAGTACGCCGTTACTTCGGGTCAAAAAGTCTGCGTCGTTGACTTCGATTTCATCGGCAGCGGAATGGCTGACCTTTTTGTGCTGGACGAGGTTCCCGGCGTTTACCTTGAGACATATATTCTCTGCGCGAACCCACACAAATTTGATATTCAGCAGCTCCTGGGAAAGTACAAAGACAAAAACATGGGGCAGCAGGAGTTTTCGGTCATTCTCAATCTGAGGAAAGGACAGCCGGACAAGAAAGACGCAAAAACGCTTGACTACCTGATGGGGCTGGTTGCTGACGAACCAAACTACCGCGAAATCCAAACGAGAACTCAAATCTTACTTGATAAGTTGGAAGAGCATGGGATTGAATTGACCATTATTGATTGCCACCCCGGGTTGGGCTTGGTGTCCGAAACGACGGGGCGCACGGCAAACTTGAATGTCTACGTTACGACGCTCAACCGTTCTGATAACTTCGGGCTTCTCAAGACAATGAACCTGAGAAGGCTGGACAAACCCCGCTCGTTGTTGATTGTCAACAAGGCTGAACCGACTTTAATTGACCTGAATTCTTTCAAGTCCCTCATGGAAGGGGACGCGCTCGTGGGGACGGAGGCCAAAGCCCTCTTCCCATATCTCAAGCATGTCGGGCAGAGGGAAGAGCAATTCGCAATTATCCCAGAATCGGAATCTTTGCGTCGCAGTTTCTATCTGGGCAGTACAGGACACTTGCCTGCAATTTTGCCGGAGCAAGCCGAATTCGGCTTCTGCTCAAAGGTATTGTCGTTCGTCTAATTGAATGAGGAGGGAGCTATGTTCTTTAACGATGATTTTGTGCTGGAACAACTCAGGGAGGCAGAACGTCGGCAAGCCTTGGTATTGCTGCCCGGTCAGATGGCGCAGATTGGGAGAAGGATTGACAACAAGATTTTGCGGTGTCTGCGGTTATTTCGTAAACACCAGGGGGTATCTCGTAAGCGACGCCGTCTTGAAGATGTGTTGTTGCTTGAAACCCTGCTTATCCGGGGGCTAAATATCCTGGGAGAAGTGTTGAACCTTGAAAAAGCCATCCCCTGCTTTGAGCATCTCATTGAAACCGATTGGAAGGCACACGTTGAGCTTGCCAAAGAGAAGCGTTACCGCGACCACATTACCCACCCCCTGCGTGTAACTGCTATCGGCTGGTGGTTCCTGCATCGTGAGAACGAGAAACTACTGGTTGACTTAGCGGAACGTTACAAACACAAAACGGCCGATTATCGCGGTTGCTTTGGGATAAACACCAGTCCTCACAATTGGAAGGCTATCGTGGAGTATGCCTGGCTGACGTGTGGGCTGCTTCACGATTCGGCTTATCCGTTAGAGTATCACCTTCGGGCAGGGGAGCAACGTCGCAGGAACTTCGGTGACGCATGCCGAATCCTATCCCTCGCGCTGGGAGTGCTTTCCACCGATTCAGTGCGGCGAGGGCTTTTTGATCCGTTGGATGGCTCCTGGTTCGCAAATCAGGGGCTTGATTTGGATTCACGTTTAGATAATCTTTGCAAGGAAAGATTCAAACACGCGCACGCGCTGCTGGGCGCGCTACACCATTTGCGCGCATTGGGAAACCAACTTCACTCCCTTCAGGGGCTGGTTGTGCAACTGGCAGCACGGGCTATCGTGACTCACCACGACGAAGATGACGATTTCATCCTCGTTGACCCGATTTCGCTGCTGCTCTATGTCGCAGACAATCTCCAAGCCTGGCAACGCCCGTTCTTGCATTGCGAGAAGCATGTCACTCCCAGTGGAGCCCGCAGAATTTGTCCTATCGTCGAATGCGAGGAACTTGAACTGGTTCAGGAAGGAAACGGCTACGTTGTAAAATTCTGCATGAACCAGAACATTGACGATATGGCAACCCTCAAGAAACACCCATACAACTGGAAGTTCGCAAAATTCAGAAAGCCTAACGAGCGAGTCGAACGCTTGGTCAACGGGAGCGGGTTGCTTCCTTCCCTCATTTTATCAAAGTCTTGGTGCATTCAACCCGGGGAGTTTCTTCAGTTTATGAATTAGTACAGGCAACTTTAATTCGTTTCAGGTAGTTTTCAATATTAAACTTTACATTTGAGACAATTTTGCGTTACCGTAAAAAGCCGCTTCGCCGCTCCATTTCGTTCAGCACTCACCTACTCTATTGCCCTGAAATATCCCCCAACAATTCTTTGAATTCATCCTCGTTCAAGATAGCAACCCCAAGCTGTACCGCCTTGTCATGCTTGGAACCCGGCGATTCCCCTACGACGACATAATCAGTTTTCTTACTCACGCTGGAGGTGACGCGTCCGCCTGCTGTTTTGACGGCTTTTGTCGCTTCCGCCCTTGACATGCCAGGCAAAGTTCCTGTAAGCACGAATGTTTTGCCTTCCAGGGGCCGGCTCGTACTGACACCGCCAGTACCTTCTTCGGGAGTTTCGACTGCGAGGTTTAAATTTGCCTTTCGGAGTTTGTCGATGAGTTTGCGATTGGCTTCTTGCTGGAAGAATTGAACGATGGTTTCTGCGACTTTTGGGCCGATTCCGTGAATGTTTTCAAGTTCCTCCTGCGTGGTTGTCGCAAGTTTGTCCAGAGATGGATAGCTTGAAACTAATACCTCCGCCACATTTTTCCCAACATATTGGATTCCCAACCCGAAGAGCAGTCTGGCGAATTCGTTGTTTTTACTGTTCTGGATGGCGGTTATGATATTTTCGGCGGACGTGTCACCCATGCGTTCAAGTTCGGCGACTGATTCTTTGGTGAGGAAAAATAGGTCAACTACATCTTTGACCAAACCCGTATCGACCAATTGGTCAATTAGAGCCGGCCCAAGTCCGTCGATATTCATGGCGTTGCGTGAAGCGAAGTGTTGGATGTGTCGTTTCAGTTGAGCGGGACACGATGCGCTGGTACATCGGACTGCGACTTCCTCTTCGGAGGACACCACAGGTGCGCCACAAACAGGGCAGTTTTCGGGCATTTTGAATTCCTTCTCATTGCCATCTCTTAATTCAGCTTGCCCGCCAGGGGCGAAGCGTCTTTTCACTTTCACCACTTTTGGGATTACATCCCCTGCGCGTTCTATCAGGACGGTGTCGCCGATGCGGATGTCCTTGCGTCGAATTTCCGCTTCGTTGTGTAGCGTCGCGTGGGTGATGGTTACGCCCGCCAGTTCGACACCTGAGAGTATCGCAACGGGCGTCAAAACACCTGTACGCCCTACCTGTACGACGATGTCCTCAATTTTCGTCGTCGCCTGCTTTGCGGGAAATTTACATGAGATAGCCCATCTCGGACTTTTCGCCGTAGCGCCGAGTTCCTGTTGTTGTTCCAAAGAGTTGACTTTGACGACAATTCCATCAGTGTCGTATAGTAGGGTATCCCGATTTGTTGTCCAGTCTTTGCAGTATTCGATAACGCCCTTGATGTCTGGAAAGACTTTTGTGTGGGGGTTGAGCTTGAACCCCATCTCTCTCAATGCGTCAAAAGTTTCTATGTGCGTTTGAAAGCTGATTCCCTCTGCATAGCTCAAAAAATAGATGAAAATGCCCAACGGACGCGAGGCTGTCAACTTTGGGTCAAGCAGCCGAACAGAGCCGGCGGCGGCGTTGCGGAGATTCGCAAAGGGTGTTTTGCCCCGTTCGACGCGCACTTGATTGACCTTTTCGAGTTTGTCGCGCTGCATGTAGACTTCGCCGCGTACCTCTAACACAGGGATGTTCCGTCCAATGCCCGACAGCCGCAACGGGATGGTTTTGATAGTTTTCAGATTTGCAGTCACATCCTCGCCGCGCCGTCCATCTCCCCGCGTTGCGCAACGTACCAGTACCCCATTTTCGTATAGCAACGCAACGCCCAAACCGTCAATTTTCAATTCGGCAGCGTATTCGACATTTTGGTCGGGCAGCGCCTTCCCAATGCGCTCGTCGAATTCGTATAACTCCTCTGGACTGTAAGTATTGTCCAAACTGAGCATCGCAACCCGATGTTCCACGCTGGCTCCCAGTACCGCTTCCCCGCCAACCCGCTGAGTGGGAGAGTCAGGCGTTATCAGTTCAGGGTGCTGTTCTTCCAACTCCTCCAACCTTTTCATGAGTTGGTCAAATTCATAGTCTGGAATTTCAGGGTTGTCTTCCACGTAATATTTGTGCTCGTGATAGCGGATATTGTCTCTTAATTCTTCTATTTCCTCGTTTATCGGTTCTTGTGCCATTTTTACTCCTCATAGCGTAGGTTGGGTTTCGTGCCTCAACCCAACCTACTGAACTTGACAAATCCTCACACGCTCAAGTTTAGCATATTTCAATGGTTTTGACAACAAAAATCCAGTGTTTTGTTGGGTTTCGTGCCTCAACCCAACCTACTGAACTAATGGTTCGTGTCATAAATCCGCCTTTTGTGAAATTTTTTCGTGACATCGGCTGATTTTTTTGATATAATGACTTCTGCGATATTCATGCGTATCAACTTAACGGGGCGTATCGAAACCATCAAAACCATTCATCCCGATACCGCTCACTTGGTTTCGATACGATTCTCCACTACGTTCCGAATCTACTCAACCGGCGTTCGCACACCTTGAGTTCATGCGTATGAATCACTTCACGATATTACTTTTTACTCATTACTCTTTACAGTAGGTATAAATATGGATACAGTAAAAGTTGGTATAATAGGAGCAGGCGGCATATCTCGCGCACATCAAGGCACTTACGCAAGGATAGAAGGTGTCGAGATTATTGCCGTTTGCGATATTATTGAGGAGAAGGCTCTCCGCGCCGCTGAAGAATGGGGAGTGCCAAAAGAGAACGCATTCACCAGCGCTAAGAAGATGGTGGAGATGGACGAGATTGACGCTGTCAGCGTTTGCACGTACAACCTGGGGCATAGAGAGCCTACGGTAACAGCACTTGAAGCAGGTAAACACGTCCTCTGTGAGAAGCCGATGGCGGCCAGTTTAGAAGACGCTACAGCGATGGTTCGCGCTGCAAAGAAGTCTGGCAAGATTTTGCATGTCGCCATTCACAGCAGATTTGGGGCTGCCGTCTCTTTTGCTCGCAAGATTGTCGAAACAGGAATACTCGGCGACATCTACTACAGTGAAACATCGGGGTGCAGACGTCGGGGAATACCAGGGCATACTTTCATATACAAAAAGACAGCAGGCGCAGGCGCAATCGTTGACATCGGCATCTACAACATGCACAATGCGTTGTTTGTGCTTGGGTATCCCAAGCCTGTCGGAGTGTCTGCCTTGACGTGCGACTACCTTGCGCGGCAGGACGCGAGGTGGGAGAGCATGGACGTTGAGGAGTTTGGTGCTGCTTGGGTGCGATTTGAAGATGGTTCGGTTATGTTGTTCAAAATCTCTTGGGCGGTACACCAAGATACGCTTGGAGGCAATTATTTTCTGGGCAAGCAAGCTGGCTTATCCCTCGGTGGACCAATCGTATACGCCGACAGCGTTCCGGAAGAGTTGAATAAATTAGCCGAAGCCGAAGGCGTTACCCTGAAAGCGAACCCGCCCGAAGGCATGACAACGATAAGCTGCGAGGGGTTGCCCAGCGTTGATGTCTGGCTCGCTCAAATAACAGCGTTCCTCAATGCCGTTCGTGAAAACGGGCCATCGCCGATTCCGCCTGAAGGGGTGCTTTTAACGAACGTAATAATGGACGGGATATTCCGTTCTGATGAACTGGGCGAGGAAGTATCTGTGGAAGTGCCGGAGATATAGAACACGGTTTACGCAAGGAGTATAGCTACGATGGAAGTCATAGAAATATTTGATTATCCATGCGGATGCAGGATGACATTTAGCACATATTTGTCTGAATCCCAATTAGTAGTCTCTCCTTGCGCTAAACATAACGGTAGTGGGGCGGTAGCGTTTAGGCGCGTTGAGGACGCCGAGAAAGCCTTAGACTTGGATGTAGCAGATTCGGTGTTATACGGCATAGATAGACATCCGCTGGGCAACGGGCTGAATTTTTACAAAATATACGCTTCCGGTCACACAATGATTGTTGAACCATGGTGGTTCATTTGTGGAGAAACAGGTGAGACGATTGCTTGTACCTGTGGTTTTTATAGCGTGCAGAGCGCCGGCAGAGGTTGTCCTCTGCACAACGAACGAAGGGAACACAACTTCGATGATGTTCATAAAGTTCTGTATGAATTGATAAGGATAATATAAGCCGGTTTTGTGTCATTCTTTTGGTGAAACGGCATACATATTATCAAGGAGTTACAAATGGCAAAAACTCATCAACTAATACCCCGTATTTACTGCTATACGTTTGGACCGAACGAACCCGCTTTGACAGTTCAAAGCGGCGACACCATAATAGCAACCACGCGAGATGCGCGTGGGTACGATGAAAAGATGCAACCTATTTCGGAAGAGCAGAAACAACGAAGTGACGCTACTCTTTTTCGAGAATCAAATCCGCTCGTCGGACCGATTTACGTCGAAGATGCCCAAGTCGGAGACGTGCTGGCGGTACATATTGAGAGGATAAAGCTAAATCGAGACTACGCCTGGTCAAGACATATCGCCCACTTTGGCTCGCTGACGGGAGAAGGACCGGGAAAGGATTTGTTGCTCAATGAACCTATACCAGAAGACAAGTTCGATTGGCAATTGGATTTGGAACGGAATGTGGGCATACTGGAGTTGAAAAATAGCAAGTTGAAGAGAGTCGAAATTCCGTTGTATCCCTTTTTAGGTTCCATAGGCGTTGCGCCGCGTTTCGGGCGCGTTGAGATGTCGCTTACGCCGGGCGAATACGGCGGCAACATGGATTGCGTCGAAACCAAAGAGGGAACTACGCTCTATCTGCCTGTATGGGTACGCGGCGGATATTTGGCTTATGGGGATGTACATGCAGTGCAGGGAGACGGGGAAATCTGTGGCGTAGCACTTGAAGCGACGGCGGAAGTGACGTTAAAAGTCGAAGTCATAAAACATGCAAATGCGGATTGGCCACGCCTTGAGGACGATACGCATATCATGACAGCGGGAAGCGGACGCCCACTGATGGACTGTGTGCGCATTGCACAGGTGGAACTGGTCAAGTGGTTGGTCGATGAATATGGATTTGAAAAGTGGGAGGCTTTTCAGGTGAACTCACAGGTGGGGACGATGCGAATCGGAAACATAGTTGACCCAAATTATACGGTGGTTGCAAAGTATCCCAAGAAGTATCTGCCTGAGTGAAAGCCGAAAAACAAGTGCTTCGCATTGACGAATAAGCAAACATTCAACTTGAGGTCAAAAAACTGTCGGATAAACCAGTGCGTTTCCTGATTATCTTTTAGGAGTTTCCGAGAGTGGACAACTCAAACTGAGGTTTGGTATTGGTGTGCCTTGAGTATCCGTCACCCGCAGTGAAATATCTTTGGCAAGCCATGCTTCAATTACAACCTCATTTTTCCCCTTGCGTAACTTTGCGGAAAATGTGTTTTTCAACTTACCCTGTGCATGAAGCAATCGGTCATTTACCCAAAATTTTATTCTGTAAAAAAAACAGAATAAAACGTTAGTGGGAGTTTAATATTTAGACTTTTTTAACACCCACACATAATACAAAAACTCTCCATATTTTCCTTGATATTCCAATAATGAGGTGGTAAAATATTCAACGTTAATTTAATACAAGGAGGACTGTGATGATACGAAAGATGGTTTTGACATTTGGGATAGCGGTTATTTTTTTAACTTTGACTGTCCCTATTTCCTTCTCAAAGGAACAACCGCCAAAGGGAAGTTTGGTTATATCTCTTGAGTTCAAGAACGTTGCGGATAATTCTTGGTCAAACCTTGAATTCTTAGAAAACGTTCAGCCGCCAGGTTTGTATTATATCGAATTGACGGATGTTTCAGGTTCTATCGGGTGTTGGGGGTCAAAAAAAGACCCATATCCCGATGGCACGGCGTGGCAGGATGGAGAACCTTTGGACGAATCCGATTTCAAGCTACAATACCAACTGGATAAAAAGGGGACATGGGAAGAACTTATCATAATAGCACCTCAAGGAGCAATAGGTGATACCTGGTTTCCATTCCCCTTACACGACGCTGAAGAGTCAATCGGTCAAACCTTTACAGCGCCAGGAGACTTTACAGGTGTCGGGCTTCAAACCCCTACATGGGTAACAGCGACAAGCGGATGTATCATATCACTTTGGTCTGAACAGGGAGAGCAACATTCTGTTAAACCTTTTGGCAAACTTGCCACAAACTGGGGTAGGTTAAAACGGGAACTTTAACTTGACAATGTTAAATAAGAGATAGATGTCCTCAAGACGTATTTACAAGTTGGGGATTTCGCCCTTTTGTAGTGCAATGAGTCAGTCATTGCCTGCAACGATTGAATCGTCGCACTCCAAAATAGAAATCTAACATTGTCAAGCTAACATCAAAAAGTAAAGGAGACCAAAAAATGTCTAAATACCTTTCAACAATCATTGTGTTGTTACTCACCTTCAGCATAACTTTGTCCTACGGCGCTTCAGGGTTTGAATATATCCCTGACACCCATACCCTTGCCCTCTGGCATCTGAATGAGGAGAAGGGAGATAAAATCACTGACGCATCCCCAAACGGATTCGATGGTGCAGTCGAAGGAAAAACGGCATGGGGTGCAGACGAATGGAAAAAGGATGTAAACACTGGAGAGTCGTTTGCCTTTGATGGAACGACTGTCATCAATATTGGAAATGTCAAGGAACTTATCAACCCTGATGCTATCACTGTCGAAGCCTGGGTTTACCCTGAAGACCTAAATGGTTGGCATCTCATCTGCTGCAACTGGGCAGGGCCCCCAGGTGCCTACCATCTCGGTTGTGAGAACACGATACCCAAATTCCATATCACAACGGATAATGGGACGGCATTTGCAGCGGCATCCGATGCACTTGAAGTCAACCAGTGGTATCACGTTGCAGGTACCTACGACAAGGACAGCGGCGAAATACAGCTCTACATCAATGGGGAAATCGCTGGTACCACAAAACACGGTGGAGAGCTGATTGACAATGACATGGATGTCATCATTGGAAGCAAGCATTCCAGGGAATTCCAATGGAAAGGGTTCATTGATGAAATGAGGATAAGTAATGTCGTAAGAACTGCTGACACGTTGAGTGCGAACCTCACGAAGCCTTCGTCTGTTTCTCCTCTTGGCAGACTTACCATAACCTGGGCAAACATAAAAAAGATGTAATCAACCTGATAAGACATAGCCCTTCAATTACCCACCTGGTGATGCTGCAAAAACTGAGTTTTTGCACTCCAGAGTAGAGGCATGCACCCGGCATGCCTCTACATTCCAATTAATCTTAATGAAAGAAAAAAACGGCGCAGAAAAAGGCATTACGGTTCGATGTATCATCATTGGTTTGTTTCTTATTCCCATCAACTGCTTTTGGGTACTTCAATCTGAGGTAATCTGGACTTCGTTGCATGCAACAGTTCTTTCTCTTTTTTACAATGCCGTCTTCACGCTATTTTCATTAACTATCCTCAACCTTTTAATCCAGAGATTTGTGCCAAAACACGCCCTTAGTAGAGCGGAATTTTTGTGTTTGTATGTGATGATAAATATTGCAACCGCTCTTTCAAGTCACGACATGCTGGAGATTCTGCTTGCTACTATGGGACATGCCCACTGGTACGCTACGCCTGAAAACGATTGGGCTAATCTTTTTTTCAGGTATCTTCCAGACTGGCTTATAGTTTCAGATAAAAACGTCCTTGGGGGTTACTATCGCGGCGATTCCAGTATTTTCATTTCAGAAAATCTAAGGGCATGGCTGACACCGTTGGCTCTCTGGTTAAGTTTTACAGTGGCATTGGTAGCCGCTCTACTTTCATTGAGTGCTTTAATATTGCGCCGTTGGTCAGAGCAAGAAAAACTAAGCTATCCGATAATCCAACTCCCGATGGAGATGACAAAAGGAAGAGATTTTTTCTCTAACAAATTAATGTGGCTCGGATTTTCTCTTTCTGCCTTTTTAGAGATATTTCGCGACCTGAATTCTTATTTTCCCTCGATTCCTTCGCCAAGGGTTGGATTAAATCTCGCCCTCTTTTTTACAGATAGGCCCTTCAACGCAATTCGCTGGCTTCCATTACATTTTTATCCTTTCGTTGTGGGGTTGGCTTATTTTATGCCTCTTGACCTTTCTTTTTCAGTATGGTTTTTCTATCTCTTTTGGAAAGTCCAGCTTGTTTTCAGGAATGTTTTAGGGATGAAGGCACCGTCGGGCTTTTACATGGGCGACCAATCTGTTGGAGCATGGTTTGGCATAGGCATTTTCGCCCTCTTTTCAGCACGCAAATATCTTTTCAACATCGCCATCTCCTTTTTCAGAAGAGAGAAAGTGGTAAAACAAAAAGAGACTGAAATAAGCTATAATTCTGCGTTTGTAATCTTAGTTGTATCTTTGGCTTACCTTCTGATTTTTTTGTGGAGGGCAGGTTTGTCAATCTGGGCTGGAACTGGTTTCATTTTGCTGTATCTTTTGATTTCGATAACTGTCGCCAGAATGCGAGCAGAACTTGGCCCACCTACTCATGATCTTTACTATGCCGGTCCTGACCGCGCATTGGTTTCAATAATTGGTACGCGGAGATTTAGCCCCAAGAGCCTTACGGTATTTTCTCTCCTTTATTGGCTGTCCAGAGATTATCGCAGTCATCCAATGCCACATCAACTTGAAGGATTAAAAATAGCTCAACAAGTAAATATTAACCAACGAAAACTCTCAATCGCCATGATGCTCGCTGCAATAGTTGGAGCTTTTTCATTTTGCGCAATAACGTTGTACATCTTTTATCATGATGGAATGCGATACATAAGTTTTTTAGGTGGTGAATCTTTTAATCGTTTGGAGAGGCTGCTGACTTTCCCAAGAGGCCCGGATGTAAGTTTTATACGGCAGATGAGCTTCGGTTTGATATTTTCTTCTCTTCTTGCGTCACTCCGGCTTAGATTTATATGGTGGCCATTTCACCCTGTTGGATATGCTGTGTCGGGGAGTTGGACAATGAGTTGGATGTGGTTTTCAATTTTTATAAGTTGGTTGATTAAGGGTTCTATTTTGAAATTCAGCGGACTTAGAACCTACAGAAACGCTGTGCCATTTTTTCTGGGGCTTATTTTAGGACAATACATTGTCGGAAGTTTATGGACTATTATTGGGATAGTTTTCCACATTCCGGTTCATAGCTTCTTTGTCTAATGAGAAGTAGGTTGGGTTGAGGCACGAAACCCAACGAGAGACTGAGTAGTTGGGTTTCAGATGCTTCAACCCAACCTACAGTCGGAGGACTTTTCACACACGTTCTAATGAGAAGTTGAGGCACGAAACCCAACGATAGACTGAATAGTTGGGTTTCAGATGTTTCAACCCAACCTACAGTCTGTTTTAGTTTAGCCTCCGGGGTTTGATGGGAGCAGGTGGTGTCTCTATCCAGGGTGTTTCGTAGGATGGCATATTTACATAACGCGACATCCCCAGACGCAATTTGACCCCACATCCCGGCTCAAGCGCTACCTTCAACCATTTCGAGTTGACCGATTCGCCGGATGTTTGCCCGTCCACTACCGCTTCGGTAAACAGATGTTCGCCAAAAGCCCCCGCCTGAATGATTACCTCCCGCCCACGTTGGGCGTCAAGATTGACAAGTTGCAAGACTATCCCATCCTTGTGAATCTGCTCCACAAGTGCCGCCACCGATTTTGGGAGCCCCGGTCTTTTTGTTTCTGCGTCGTAGTAGCGGACACGGCAGTGGAGTAGTCCACCGTGATAGATATGCTGCGGCGCGCCCGTCGTGAGTTGTACCAAACCCTCGCAGATAACAGGATTTAATTGCTGCCAGTGGTGGACGTCCCACTCATTTGGGTTGCCGTTGTCCTTGCGGATTTGCTCCAAACGCCGACAGTGCTGGTGATAATTGACTCGCAAGATGTTTTCCGGATAGTGGGGGACATGCCCCTCAATGTATCGGAACCACGGGGGTGTGTGCGCTTGGTCACCCTTGCCTACGGTGTTTGCGACGTTGTTCCACGCATCCTGTTTGGGATATTTCAGGATGCGTTCTCTGTCGGACTCGTCCATCGAAATATTCCAGATGTGGATTGCGAGGCGTGGGTCAATTTGTCTGTAGCCATCCCATCCCCTGTCATTGTGTTTATAGGGCACATGCCAGACACCGTCTACCTCTTTGCCCAGCGACCAAAGCAAGTCTTGTTGTGAGCGTGCTAAATCAAGGCAGGACATATCTCCAGTGAGGAGTGCGGCGTTGGAACCCGCAATTACAGTGGATTCGAGCAAATTCATCGCTCCATGCGGCCAACGCCAGCCATAATAACCGCCCCACCACTTGCCATCCATGTATTCGCCTATTTTACCAGAAAGTCCCACGTTATCGGGCATGGTGTGGTTGTTGGCTTTGGTGCGTTCGTGCCAGGCGTTGAGATATTCGAGTACCCACTGTTTGTACTTCTCATTTCCCGTATACAGGAAGGCGTGTGTGACAAGACTGGTTGCTGTCAAATTCAACGGTACATCTCCCCTTGCCATTCGTTGGTTCACCAATTTCAGAATCTCGGCAAAGATGGTATCGTCATTCCAGTCAGCCACCGCTCCTTCCACACCGGGAATATCATCAAACGGCGCAGGATAACCTGCCAGCACAGAGCGATGAGTGACCCAGTCTTCCGCGCTCATTTCAAAGCGAGGCCCACGACTACCCGTGATAGGTGAACGGATTAATTTTAATTCTGCGTCATAATTCGGGGCTTCCGTGTCATCGCCTGTGTAAAAGTGCGCAAACCGTAGCGTTCGCTGCCGGTCAATGAGTATCGTGGGGTTTGCAAGTCCAAAGTAGTAGATGTAAATGTAGCTTTCACCGTGGTGCATCCAGTCGTAGTAGGCGTCAAACTCACGATAAACCTGTCCATATTCGGTGAATTGCCAGGTAATCGCATCCCATTCTCGACGTGCCAGTTCATAAACCTCTTCGCTTCCACCTAAAACATAGAACAGTGCGAAGTTATGGAAACTCTCGTAGGCATCGTCGGAGCCATCCATGCCCGGCCACTCGTCACGCCAGATGAGCGTACCATCGGGACGTGTATAGCGTTCCACGAATTCAACAGCAGCACTGTTCATACTGTCTATCAGATGTCGTTCTAACAATGCCCACGCAGGGGGCTGCCAGAACTCAGTAGCACAAATTTTAGTCAATGTCATCATTATTCCTCCATTTTTCCTTCACATCTCCACCTCTATCCCCAACCCCATCTCCATCGCCTGTGCCAACACAGCCTGTGCGGTGGCAGCGTCCTGAACGGCTATGCCCACGGACTTGAAGAAGGTAATTTCGTCCAAGGAGGTACGCCCAGGTGCTTTGCCCAACACCACTTCACCGATTTCCGTCAGGTCAACCAACTGGATATGTCCTTCGGCGATTGCCTGAATTAGGGTACCAGCCTCGGCCAATGCTGCCTCGCGGCTGTCCACGAATGCGCGTAGGTTAAACAGCCCCTCCACTTGCACCTCCCGTTTTTCCGGCACGAAGGCACCTATTGCGTTGATATGTGTGCCGGGCGCTACATCCGCCGGGTCAAACACGGGTATGCCACTGGTGGTTGCGCAGGAGATGATGTCTGCGTCGCGTACCGCTTGAGCCGGGCTATCAACAGCGCGCACCGTCAAACCAGGGCATCGCTTACTGAGCCGATTCGCCAAATTCTGAGCCGAACTTCCTGAAGGGGTGTAGATGCGTACCTCCTCAATGGGGCGCACGGCAAGCACCGCCTCAACTTGGTCTATCGCCTGTCCGCCAGCGCCGAACATGGCAAACACCCGTGCGTCCTCTCGTGCCAGTAGGCGTGTTGCCACCCCACATCCCGCTCCCGTGCGCAGCGCCGTCAGTCGCGTCCCATTCATCAGCATCAACGGTTGTCCGGTTTCGCTGTCCACCACAAGCACTATGGCGTGGATGGTGGGCAAGTTTTTCTTCGGATTCTCTTCGTAGATGCTGACCACTTTCACTGCCAAAGCACCGGTGGGATGCAGATAAGCTGGCATGAATAAGATTATCCCGTTCGCAGTCTCAATGGACGCACGATGGGGAACCGTCGCCTCCCCTGCACTGAGCATAGCATAGCCCTTGGCGTTCACGTCGATAGCGTCAACCATAGAAAGAGCTTTATCAATGTCGGATGCAGATAACATGCGTAGTTGCATAGGTACCTCCTCAGGCAATTCTCAAAAATAAAGTTAATGTTGTAACCAGTAACGTCATCATTCGTTTTGGGGCAAGGAGGAAAGTTCGACTGGCAGAGAACCGTCAAGTCCTCGTGGAAACATCCATAATTGTGAGACCAACAAGGCGCTCGTTAATATCATATTCCAACAAAACATCATCAGCGCCATCTCGTGAGAGATAGACTTTGGAATCTTTGTCAAACATGACATACAAGGCATCTGCTTCTTTGTCATACCTTGCATATAACTCATTGAAAAGGTCAAAGTGTCTTTCAATAATATGCAGCCAACGTTCTTCTGTCAATCGGCTCGGAATACCATTAATCGAATAAGCAATATCCATCGCAAATGTTCCTTATCGAATTCATTCTGTTATTTGATATTGTAGCAAATCAAAACCAATCTGTCAATGTATTTTTGCAATCGTGACCAAAAGGTCAATCCCACACGCTGATTATTGCACTCCTAAAATGTCGCTTGTCTATTCGGTTGGCGGTTCTGCAGATTTTATCGCTTCAATATCTTCCAACTTTAGCCCAGTTATCTCTGCAATCATAGCAAGCTCCATCCCCTTTTGCAACATAGAATGTGCCATCTCTTCTTCTCTTTTCTTGCGCCCTTTCTCCTGTCCATCCTCAAAAGCATTTTGCTTGGTTTGTTCCCAAGCCGCCTCATCCTTGATTACCTTGAGTTCCTGCGGGGTAATGTTATCGCTCTTTATCTTTTGCGGTGTCTTCAGCAAAAGGTCATTTTCTATGTCAACAAAGCCTACCGGTTCAGGATACCTCCATCCAGCAATCACTCTGTCCACATGGATTTCAACTCCTAAGACATCTTTTACAAATTGGCAAAATACCACAGGTTTGCCAAAAGCCTTTTTAAAAGTTGTATCATATCTCAAAGGGACAACGTTTATCATGTTTTCTCCTTTCTTCTATTTTTTGGTGGCTTAATCTCAATAATTTCACGCCAACTTTCGCTGAAGAAGTCACTCCTTTGCCAAAAGATTAACACGTTTTTCCTTGTTTGTCAAAAAAAAATGCCCCGATAAGCTCGGGACGAGCACCTTGACCCAATTGTGTTTGGTCTTCTCGCCTGCGATGTCAATGTCCTGTGACCTACTGATGGTGTAACGGTAGCTGGTTGAGGAGTAGCGGTTTCCGTCCTGCGTGGAGGTGAGAGTATTGAGAAAATCCGCATACTGCCCCTGGCTTATTTCGTACTTCATACAGTAAAAGGCGGTGTAGCCGGTGGGGTAATTGGCATTATCCGCTATTCCCCCATCACCATCGACTTTTATTCCGTTCTGTAAAGTAGCGTCACCGCTACAAGATGTTCCGTCCATTCTAACGGTTGTTTCATTGGTAGTAATTTGAACAGGTTTGTCATCTGTTCCTTCAAATCGGCTGGGAGAACTTCCGTCGCCGACATAGAAGTCCCCCTGCGGGATATACACCATCTCAATGGCAAATACCTTTACGTTGACCCGGTTTGCATCGCCTATCACCTTGTTGGTGTTTTGTGCATACATCCATTTTAGTTTTACTCCATCCCAGTCGATACTCCCTGTATCGTCACCGTCTCGGTAGATGAAAACACCCATCCCTTTTGCATCCGTTGTTCCCACACGGAACGCCGGCGTAACGCTGTTGTTTGTCGTAACACTGTGGTCAACATCGGTTGTAGAAAGGTAAGCGTGGTACCATGCGGTTTCTCCCTGTTTCCTGTACTTCACGAACACCCAGGCGGCATCGTGGTTGTTAGGTGTTGCAGTTTTCCAGGAGTTGTCCCACGATAGGTCAAACTGGACATACGCGTAGTCCTGGGCTGCATTCTGCCCGGTGAGGGCGACGTTTTCCACACTAATGTTGTTGGCGTAGATGGGCAGAACCATCGTTAGCGCTAACAACGCTACGCCGAAAACTCCGGCATTGAACATCCTTCCAAAATTGTGGATTGTTTCTCTATTTGCTTTCATTATATTTTTCCCCTTCTTTATTTTTGAGTTTTGTAGGCAAAAATCTGAGTTCGCTTCCGCGACTGAGTGAGAAGTGTCGAGACGGAGGGCGACGCTACGCAGGAAGTGAAACCCAACAGGTGAGATGGTTTTTGTTGGGTTTCGTGCCTCAACCCAACCTACCACAACCTCTAAATCAAGTCAACCCAAATGCTAACATGCCAGAAATTTCCCTACGTTTTAAGAATTTTAGTTATTCCCACAGAATGCTTATTCAGATTCTATAAACATAAGACTCCTAACGGAGTTGCTTATAGTTTTCGCAAGAGGGTTTAAGGCATCTGGACGGACAGAGAAAGTCCGCTACGGGCGGTGCTTCCTGCGTAGCGTCGTCAAAAGTCTCGACACTTCTCACACTCTAAACATTGTGATTGCGCATGTTGAGTTCCAGACGGAACCTATGTCCATCATGCCATATCGTATGGCTGAATACAAAGCGAGATTACTGCGAGTATATCGCATACCTGTCGTATCAACTGTTATTTACTTGCGCGAAAAGACAGGCGGCAGGAAGGATACGGGTATATTCGAGCAAAAGTATCCTCAGAGATTTTTGGCAGAGTACAACGTTATCCGTCTTTGGGAGATGAATGGTGAAGAAGCGTTGGAACACTGCACACCGGGAAGCTTGCCATTCATCCCGCTGATGAGAACACCAGGTAATTTTAGCCAAGAAAAATGGTTATCGAAATGCGTTTCTGTCGCTAATGAAATCACCCCGCGGGAGCATTTGCCGAACCTACTTTTCTCAATGAGCGTTCTCAGCGGATTGGTTATTAATGACACTGATACCATAGAAACTATCATCCCGGAGGAAATCATGAAAGAATCAGCATACTATCAACATATTGTAAACAAAGCAAGAGCTGAAGGGTTAGCTATGGGTAGAACTGAAGGATTAGCTGAAGGATTAGCTGAAGGATTAGCTGAAGGTAGAACTGAAGGATTACTTGCCCTCATAAGGAAGCGTTTTACCTCTGTACCGAGGACAATTCTACCGAAGATAAAGTCTATTCGTGATAAAGAGACATTATTTAATATTCAGGCGTTGGCGCTTGATGCTAAAACAAAACAAGAGTTCATTGAAGCATTCGACTCTCTTAATATTTAGTGCCTATCCGAAAAATGTAGCGGCGGGCTTCATACCGCCATGTCACCACTACACAACGAACCTTGATTGATGGGGTGTTCGCTGTCGCCTTCAACGTTTATCACTTTGCCGTTAAGCACAGAAATTACCTGCCCACACCCCACAGCGCAGTACGGACAGATGGTTGTAAATTTTTGTGCATTCTTTAGTCGCCGCAGATTCGCTGAAACTGACGCGGGAATATTTTTGATATTGAAACCAGAAGTAATCGGGGTTGTGATTTTTCTATTTAATCATAAAAGTCCTTCTCAATGTGGTAAAATAACGCAAATGATTTTACCACAATATTAGTGTAAATGACAAGTTTAATTTGAAGTCAGCGGGTGATGAAAAGGTGGCGATGAAACGTTTAAGAATCAAGAATGCGCTTGACAGGCATGGCAAATAGCGATATAATAGTAGGTGATAGCGTACTTTTGAGGAGGACATAATGCGCAGATTGTTACTCTTACTGTTGATGGTTTTGATGGGTTGTGTTAGTAGTTGTGGGCAGAGGGACAAGCCGCAATTTCCCGATGTGCCTAAGTCAACCGGTGAGTTAGGCGATGGCAAGATTATCCTAATCTGGGATGTAGTTGATGATGCAGTTTCTTACAAAATATATCGCAGTGACAGGGCGGACGGTGAGTATGTCCAGCTCTGGGCAGGCTCAGAAACAACTTACGAGGATAAAGATGTTACATTAAACAGTACCTATTTTTACAAAGTTACCAGCGTCAACAACGATAACAGGGAAAATGATTTGGTTCAGCCCATCTCAGTAACCTATGTGCCGCCACAGCCGGAGATGCGTGTTATCGTCAGAGATTTGCGGCGTGGCGTTGCGATTGAAAATGCCACGCTCGAAGTCAAAGGCGAGGGCTTCTCCGATACCGCTAAAACAGACTTTTCTGGAAAATGTACTTTCACACTCAAACACGATGGCATTTACTCTATCTTTGTTTCTAAAAGCGGTTTCATGCCGAAACTTCATGAGGTCAATACATCGCAGGAAGACGAGTTTGAACTTACCCTAAAACCGATTCCGAAAGTTATTGGAACAATAAAAAACGCTGCCCTGCCTTTTCGGACACCAGCATACATAGCGTTTTCAACTGATGGCAACCGCGCCTACGTCACAAACCGATATGGAAACAATGTCAGCGTGATTGATGCTTTTACGGATACAATCTTGGACTCAATCAGCGTTGGTAACGAACCGATCGGTTTGGCAGTCAACCCCGTAAAATCACAACTTTACGTCGTAAACCACGCAGACGGCACGATTTCGATAATTGACACAAGCAGTAGCAAAGTGATTGGCGAACCTATCAAGGTGGGAAGATTGCCAACACACGCCACGGTAAATAACGACGGAACGGAACTTTACGTGGTAAATTCTGGAGGAGACAGCGTGTCGATTGTGAAATTGACCGCGCTGCCCCACGAATCCGATAAAATTGACGTAGGCAAAACACCCTACGGAATAGCGAAATCACTTGATGATAAACGCCTGTTCGTCACAAACGAATTCGGTAATAATGTTTCGATAGTGTCACTCCCGACAAAAAGCATCGAACGCACCGTCCCCGTCGGCAACTCACCCAAAGACATAGCGTATGGCGATTATGTTTTGGTTAGCAATCATCTTGGCAAAAATGTCGCCGTGTTTCACGCAGATGGAACACCCCCAAAGATGTACGAAGTTGGTCGATTGCCCACAGGAATTGCAGTCGTCTCAGAACCAGACAACAGCCATACCGCCTACATCGCTCTCAAAGCCGAAGCCGCCGTCAGGATATTTGACTTCGCAACCATGCAGATAATTGGCGAATCAATCCCCGTTGGCGCATCCCCCGTAGGCGTCGCTGCACACCCCAATGGCGCATCCCCCGTAGGCGTCGCTGTACACCCCAATGGCGACAAGATCTACATCGTCAATTCTGACGAGAACAGCGTAACCGTGCTTGGGTATTGGCGGCAAGATCTACATCGTCAATTCTGACGAGAACAGCGTAACCGTGCTTGGGTATTGAGGTAGTAGCCCGGTTCATAAATTCGCATAGGAGCGCAATAATCAGCGCTGTGGGAGTTACCTGTTGGCACGATTGCAAAAATACACTTCGTTGATTATTGCAGTCCTAATTGATAGGAGTGCAATAATCAGCGTCACGTATTATTGCAATTTGTCACCGGTTTGAAAACAAAAGCTAAAGCAGCGGTGCTGGTTTTGGGAAATAAAAAAAACTTGACAATCTGTCCAAAAACTGTTATGTTATTATGACAATAATCCAAGAAATATTTCAACGATGTCTTATAAAATGAAATGGTATGTGGAGAAATTTTTGGGTAATGAGCTTGTAGGGCCGGGCGGTGTAATGCGAAACGGTATTTTGCACAAACGGATCAGCGATTCGCTCTACATTAACCGCTAATGTATGACACAGGAATTTCCATTTGGCAAAATCGGCAGGCAAAAATGTCGGGCATCAACTGAACAGTGGGTGTTAAAAAAGTCTAAATATTATACTCCCACGAACAATGAAATTAGCTCGAATAATTTTTGCCAAATCCGCTCTGCGAAATGCTTCTTAGGGAAATCCCTGTGACAATACCTGTTTTATCAGAGGTGACTTTAATGAAATTCATCAATTATATTCTAATTATATTCATCGGATTGGGCATAAGCAACGCCTTTGGGCAGACGATACCGCCCGATTTAAAGCTCTCCAAATCAGGTCCAAACCAGGTTTCCCCAGGCGACGAGATTACATATCAAATCGGATACCAAAACGACGGGACGGTAACACAAGCAGATGCCACCGGAGTCGTTATCACGGATATACTTCCCCCCGGGGTCAATTTCACAGGTGCATCCGACGGCGGCAAATACAACCCGGGCGATGGTACGGTGATATGGCAAATTGGCTTCCTGCCTTTCAATCAATCCGGAACCGTTCAACTCACCGTAAAAGTAGACGAGAATCTGACCGTAGCCCCACACTCAAGTGTGGGGAAAACGCTCGAAAATCTGGCGAGTATAACCTGCGTCGAAGGTACCACCATTAACGTCTTTCATACAACCGATGTAATGAACCTTTCGCTGGAGAAAATTGGTCCGGCGGAAGTCTTTGCCTACCAAACCATCAACTACGAGATAAAATACGAAAACGATGGGAACGCCCCCTTCGAAAATGTTCTCATAACCGATGCGATTCCCGAATATACTACCTTTGTCTCCGCTACCGGCGATTATACCCATATCAATGGAGTTATCACTTGGGCGATTCCGCAGTTAGCTGTTGGCGCATCCGGTGCTTTTTATTTAACAGTCCAGCCGATGGATTTTATACCCGATAGCTTTGATAAATCAAAACTGGCAAAACTACCCGACGGAACAATAGTAACAAACGAAGCGACTATCAGCGAGAATAGTCCACCGTACAGAATTTATGATAGAAGCTCAACTACCACAACTGTGAAAAATCCCACTCTTTACAGTGTCAAGGAATTCAGGAATGGCTGGTATAACCCAACTAAAGAATACGCAAATGGCGATATTATCCCTTATGTCATCTCCTATAAAAACAACAGTACAACCACTACATACAAAAATGTCAGAATAGAAGACTCAATTCCAAAATGGACTAAATTCAAAAATGCACCCGGAGCGGTGTCCTCTCCGATAAGTGGGTCAGTTGAAAAAGTAACATGGCTCATTGATGATGTAGAACCGGGCGAGGAAGGTACCATAACATTGGAGGTAGAAATATCAGGTGTAGAGAGTACCGAAACAATTATAAACGAAGCCAAACTTACCAGCGATGAACCAGAGCTATCCGAAATGTTAATTAGCCCGGAAATTGCTGCTATTTGTGGGCAAAATCTACCGAACATTAGTTTAGTAGCCAACCCGAAAAGGATTCTGGGCAACGGCAGAAGTATCTCGCACTTGACAGCCGAAGTATTAGAAAGAGTGCCACTTGAAGATAGCATACCCGTCCCCGTTCCCGATGGAACGGAAGTAACCCTTGAAA
>CAZRLY010000037.1:0-26075 GCA_964601015.1 uncultured bacterium | reverse complement strand
GTTGGGTTTCACTTTCGTTGGACCCAACCTACATGGGCATTCAAGGGACTTCTCACACACGCTCTTAGAGGACTTATGTTATTTATCTGGTTATTCCCTAAATGCAGTGTCCTCAAGCCACTCTTTCATCCTGCTCAATCAAGCCATCCCTCAAACGAATAATTCGACCGGCGTGTGCCGCGATATGCCCTTCGTGAGTCACCATGATTATGGTATTGCCTTCTTCACTCAGTCTATCGAAAATACTCATGATTTCTTCGCCGGATTTAGTATCCAGATTACCCGTCGGCTCATCGGCAAACATCATGGATGGCTCATTCACAAGGGCGCGTGCTATGGCAACCCGCTGAATCTGACCACCCGACAACTCATTGGATTTGTGGTTTACTCGGTCAGCCAAACCGACGGATTCAAGCGCGGCAAACGCCCGCCTTTTGCGTTCCCTTCGAGAGATACCACTGTAGATTAGGGGTAATTCGACGTTGTGAAGCGCTGTGGTGCGCGCAAGGAGATTAAATGATTGAAATACGAAACCTACTTTTTTATTTCTGATTTCAGCAAGTTTGTTATCGGATAATTCCCCAACATCTTCGTCTTCAAGCCTGTAAACGCCACTGGTAGGTTTAGAAAGACATCCTAAAATATCCATCATCGTCGATTTTCCTGAGCCAGATGGCCCCATAATAGCGACAAATTCGCCTTCCTCTATATTGAAAGTTACTCCTCTCAGAGCATGAACTTCCACATCTCCCATTTTATAAATCTTTTGAATGTTCTGTACGTCAATTAACATCGCAATGCACCACCTTTCATTCTTCAACCTTCATTCCCTTAACTCTCCCATTGCTCGTTGTAATGAACTTTTAGCAATCTTATAATCATAGAAAACACGTACCTGATTGGTCAACGATTGAGCGTAAATAGTCTGTGCGTCCAATAGTTCCAGCGGGATTGCCTTCCCCTCTTCAAATCGGCCATTTGTCACATCTAAGGAAAGTTTTGCATTTCTTACTTGCTTACTGGAGATTTCTAAGGCCTTCTCTGCACGTTTGAGATTCAGGTAGGCTTGGCGGACTTCCAAAGCGATATTTCTCTCCAAGTCCACGGCGTTCCCTTTTGTTTTTTCCAACGTCATATCAAGCCGTTTTACCCGGCGTTTGGATACGCCGCCATCGAAAAGTGGGAATGTCAAAGTAGCCAAAACACCCCAACTTCCGAATTTATTATTTTCTCTATCGCGCAAATACTCATCAATTCTGCTATCATAACTATATTCAGCGGCAAGCTGGGGCCAACGTTGTAGTTTCGTCAGTTTCAATTCCGATTCTAAACTCTTCATGTTTGCGCCAAATTCTCCAAATTCAGGGCGGTTTGTCAAAGAATTTTGAATCGCCTTCTCTAAGGTAATCTTTTCAAGCTCTATCCAACCTGTCCTTACATACGCGTCATACCCCGGGTCAACAGCGATTTGAAGCACTGTTCCTGAGTCCAAACCCATCAGAGTGGCTAAATCCGCCATAGCGACTTGTAAAGCATTCTGGTCATTTATCAGGTTCAATTCGTCATTTGCCTCCCGCACTTCAGCGGCGGCGACATCAGCTTCTATTAGCTCTCCTTCCTCCCTGAAAGCTCTCACCTTTTCAGTGTTCTTTCTGGATTGTTCCAGAAGCATCTTGTCTACTTCCACCAGATTTTGCGCTTCAAGCAGATTGTAATAGGCTTGGATGATGTTGAAAATGAGCCGTTGTTTCGTTTGTTCATAGCGGCTCTGTGTTGCGTCTTTATCTGTTCTCACCTGCTCTAAATTTACTTTTCTTTGCCCGTGGTCCCAAATGAGGTATCTACCTGTAATCGTAGCGCTATAATTCTCCTCTTCAAATCCGGCATCAACTTTATCAGAAAAATTATAACGCCCGCCTATATTGAGGGAAGGAAAATAGTTTGACTTTGCGTCTTTAATTTGCAGTTCATCAATAGCTAAATCCAATTTAGCGTTTTTGATGTCGTTTGATTTGTCCAGCGCAATCTTGATACACTGTTCTAAATTTAATGGTTGTGTAAGGTCAATTTCTTGCGCGTTTACCCAACCATTTGCCAGGACACAAAACATGATAACAGTAAAACACATTGTTGTTTTTATCATACCACTCTCCTAAAGAAAACGGTTATTCTTACCCGCGTCTCAGGGCTTCAATGGGGCTTAGACGGGCAGCTTTCGCCGCAGGATAAAGACCAAAGAATATGCCCACCCCTACTGCCACGGCAAATGCAATGATAGCGGTCAATGGTGAGAAAACGACCGGCCATTGGGTGTCTTCCCACACTAAATTCGAGATGAGATTCGCAGTGGTACGCCCTAAGAAGATGCCAAAGAAGATACCTAAGATACCACCGCCCAAACTGAGCGTCGCCGACTCTACCAAGAATTGCAACAGGATATCTCGCCATTTGGCACCGAGTGCTTTCCGCAACCCAATCTCCTTTGTGCGCTCGGTGACTGAAATCAGCATGATATTCATGATGCCGATACCAGCGACCAGAAGCGCAATGCTGGCGATTCCGCCGAGCATCAGCTTCATGATTAGCCCTACCCGTTCCGCAGTTGCCAATTCTTCGGTGGCCATCCAGACTTCGTATTCATTCTCCGGGCCCGGATGCTGTCGACTCAGTACCGCCTGAATCTCAGCCACGGCCTGTTCCATCTGTTTGACATCCGATACCTCGGCGCGAATGCGTTCGACCCGTTTGTTCCCGGTCACCCGCTGCTGAAAGGTGGTCAGCGGCATAATGATGGTATCATCCCAACCTTCGGTCGCGCCGACATCACCTTTAGGTTGCATTACTCCTACTACCCGGAGACGAATATCGAACGAATCGCCCCAGTGCTGTCGAAAGCGTTGCGCTCGAATACGCTGGCCAATCGGGGATGATTCACCAAATAGGTCTTCCGCTAACTGTGAACCAATTACCCCAATCTGCGTCCCTAACTCCAAGTCGCCATCAGTCAAGAAACGTCCCTCCGAGACGTACCAGTTGTGCGAGCGTTGATAGCCCATTGAAGCACCAACCAGTCGCGCCTCTTTTGTATTTCCTTCGAAGGCAACATTTATACCACTAATATCAAGTTCCGCAACTGCTTGCACGACAAAAGGAGCCCCCTCTTCCAGCGCAACCGCATCCTGATATTCAAGTTCCTCGGCCCGATTATAGCGCCACCGTCTAGTTCGAACCGCCTCTCTTGCCGTCTGCGCGAGTATTCCTCCCCGGCGATTGCTTCGTTGCCACTGGTTGCGAAAGATCTCCGCAATGTTAGTGCCACCCGTCTGTTGAATCTCTTCGAGTGTCAGAACACGGGCCCCATCTCCGATTGCGACGACACTGACAACCGCGCCAATGCCGATAACAATTCCCAGAACGGTAAGAATAACGCGCATTGGGTGTTTGCGCAAGCCAGAAAAACCTATGAATAATCCATCCAGAAAACTCATCTATTACCACCTATCAAAAGTTTTGATAAGGAGTGCAATAATCAGCGTAGAGTATTATTGCAAAAATACACTTCGTGACGGAATCTCAGATTCCGCCACTTCGTTGATTTTTGCACTCCCACTTACTCCGTTCTAAGCGCTTCAACTGGTGTCAGGCGTGAAGCTCGAATCGCCGGATAAAGCCCGAAAAAAATACCGATGACAGCAGAAAAACCAAGAGAGATGGCCGCCCAGAACAGGGGAAGCGCAGAGGGCCAATCTATCGTTTTGATAATAAAGCTGGTAACAATCCAGGCAACCCCGACCCCAAAGAATACTCCTAATAACAACCCTAATAACCCGCCAAAGGCGCACAGCAGGACGGCTTCTATCAGAAACTGCATCAGAATATCACGCGACTTTGCGCCGATAGCTTTCCGAAGCCCTATCTCTCGCGTGCGTTCCGCCACTGACACGAGCATGATATTCATGATACCTATACCACCTATCAACAGTGAGAAACCGGCAATACCAGTAAGTAGAATCTTGATAATTTTGTTGATTTTCAACACAAAGTCCAAACCACTTGCGACATCGCGTGTACTGAAGAACTCTTCGCCGCGATGTCTCTTTTTGAGAAGTTCGGTAACCTCTTCCATAGCTTGGGGGACATGGTGAATACTCTTTGCCTGGACAGACAGCGAACTAACGTGGTCATTGCCAGTAAACCTCTGCTGCACTGTCGTTATCGGTATGAAAATATCGTCATCCAGGTTGAAACCGTATCGCAAACTACGGCCGCGGGATTCCATGACGCCGATGACTGTGAAACGCTGATTCCGTAGTCTAACTTCAGCACCCACAGGCTCGTCATCGTCGAACAATTCATCGACAATATCCTGCCCCAAGACACAAACGGAAGTGGCATGCTCGACATCAGCATCGGCAATAAACCGTCCGGTGCGCGGCTTCCACTTCCTCGCTTCCTGAAAGGCTGGCGTCACACCTTCATAACTCGTACGCATCTCTCGCATCGCCATGCCCGTTCCGGTACTGGCCCGCGCTCCCCGGCGCACCGGAATAGAGGGAATAACGTGTTTCACGGAAGGACATTCTTTTTCTATCGCCAACGCATCTTCAAAGGTGAAATACTCCGCGCTGTCATTGTGAATCCATCTGTTGTTCCTGCGAATATGGCGAGACCGGCGGAAGCGTATCATCGTTGCTCCGCCAATTTTCTCCGAATCTTCCATGATGATTGTCTTAGCCCCGTCCCCGATGGATATCATACCAATGACCGCTGCCACACCAATCATCACACCAAGCAAGGTCAAAAGGGTGCGCATTTTATGACTCAATAGCGCATGAATTCCCGAAGAGATGCTTTCCAACAGATTCATCTTATCTCCTCCGTCGGCGGTCAGACTGTCCAGTTCTTTCCTGTGGGGCGTCCTGGACAAGCACCCGGTCGCCTTCGCTCAAACCGCCCAATATCTCAATATCAACGTCATTCTGCTCGCCCACTTCGATGAAGGTTCTAACGCCTTCGGCGTCACCCTTAACAGCATCGTTTTTGCCTCCCTCCGGGGCCAACATCACATAATACTTCCGGCCGGAACTACGCCTCGCTGGGGTATCAGGCATAGTCTCCGAGGGAGGATTGCCCGATGTCCTTTTAGAACGCCCACCTCGGGCTGCCCTCTCAGTCTTGACCGCTACAATAGGAAGGAGAAGCGCGTTTTGGCGTTCCACCACGACGATGTCCACATCCGCCGTCATCCCCGGACGCAGTTCCTTAGGCGAACCAAGCACTGCAATCAGCACTTCAAAGTAGATGATATTATCACGCGCTTGACCGCTTGGGGATATCTCTCGAACTTCCCCGCTGTAGGTGCGGTTTGGATAGGCGCGAAGCTGGATTTCCGCTTTTTGTCCAAGCGTGAGTTTCTCCATATCCACTTCATTGATAAACGTCTTGACTACCATCTGGGAAAGGTCAACAATTGCCATTATCGGCGGGCTTTGTGAGAACGCAGAACGTCCCGAAGTCACAATTTCACCCTCCTCAACCTGAAGGTTAATGACTATACCCGACATGGGCGCTAAGATAGTAGTCCATTCTAAGCGTTCCTTTTGATTATTCAGCGTGCTCTGCGCCCGCAGTAGGTTCGCCTTGGCGCTTTCGAGAGAAAATCCGCTAATAGCTTTTTCATCATCAATATTGTCCTCAAGCTGAGTTAAGCGTGTCTTGGCAATATTCAGTTGAGTTAGGGACTGTTCTTCTTGAGCCGCACGAGTTTGCTTCAGCAGTTCCAGGTTCTGCTCCTCGAATTTGAGCGTTGTTTTCCGCATCTGGATAGCCCGCTCGCGGAGGGCGATATTCTCTTTCTGCGATTGGACGGATTCTTTTTGCGATAAAACTCGCTTTTTTGCTGTTTCATAGCGTGAGTTCGCGTTCGCATGGGACGCTTGTGCATCTTCCATCGCTTTCTTGGAAACAAATTCTTTCGCATACAATTTCTGCGTGCGCTTCAGTTCAGACTCCGCATTGTCTAAGTCAACTTTGGCAGCAGTCTCCGACTGCTCTGTTTCGCTGAGACTGAGTTCCGCTTGTTTTGATGCAATTCCAGCCTGGCGCAACGCAATTTTGTCTTGTTCCAGAGCTTCTTTGGTGTTCAGAATATCCGTTTCTTGTCGCGAAATTTGCTGAAGCGTGGTAGCCTTTGCCACATTGTGGCTAAATTCAGCTTGCGTGACATTACCGCGCTGCTGTAGTAGCTCGCTATCCAGTTGCTTCTCCTTAATGGCAAGCGAACGATTGGCCTGTTCAAACTGTGCTTTTACCGCGGTAACATTGGCTTCAGCCTGTTTCATCTCTTCCTTGATTTGTTCATCATCTATCTTGAGCAGAATATGCCCCTTTTCGATGAAATCTCCGTCATCCACGTTGAGCTTTTCGATTTCACCTTCAACATTTGATTTCACCTCTACTGAGAGAAGCGATTCCAGGTTTCCCGATGCGTTTATTTTGATTACAAAATTACCGCGTTTTACAACTTCAGTCTTTTGCTGCGCTTCATCATGGTTGTTGTTGCGTGTGGCGAGCACAATGCCCAAACCGACAAGAACAAGCACGATAATAACGCTGCCAATGACAACTATGCGTTTCACAAACGATACCCTCCTTCAATGTCTTTAATAGCCTGACTTATATAACGACGCATCCATTCACTGGATTCAGCCACCATCATCTTATTCAGCAAGGGGAGCGCCTGATTGGAACGGAGATTGCCCAGCGATATTACAGACTGGGCTCGAATCGAGATTTCCTCATCATCGAGGAACGCTATTAGAGCATCCTCGGAGCGTTTCTCCCGAAATCTCCCCAACGCCGTCGCAGCAGCCACTCTAATGTCAGTCTCAGAATCATTCAGCGCGCCGATAAGTGTATCTACCGCCCGCATATCACCCAAATCCGCCAAGGCGGATACCGCAAAACGGCGTATAGCGCTGTCGGAATCTCCTGCGGCATCAAGTATGACGGGGAGAGCGCTTTCATCGCCAACTTTGCCTAAGGCTTGTAAGATGTAAGTTCGCACCTCCGCCGATCTCGTCTTAAGCCGGGACATCAGCAATCGAGTGAGCCACTTACGCCAGAATTTGTGTTTCTGTTGGTTCATCGCTATTCCTAAAAGTTATTAGAAAGGGAAATTACGAATTATGAGTTCTAAAATATTCTTTGCCTAATTTAGTATCTGTTGATTTTCTAGTTAAATGGCATACCCACAACGCTCCCGTCGGATTGGCAAATCCGACGGACGCTGGCATGGATTTCGATTGGCGTCGTGGATTTGCCAATCCACGACGAGCAGGGACGACTTTTTCAACAGATACTATTTAGGTCAAGCGTGCGCGGGGCACCACTTGACCTAAATGGGAATGGCAATCAAATAATTAACTGCCAAAGAATCTCTACGAAAAGTGCCTACTGACACAAACAGAGTGTCAATAGACATCATCGCCTTTATAACAGAGCATGACAGCCATCGTCAACTCCGGGAAATTGGCTTTAAACGATAAAGAGCGCGTTAAGATGCGCTTTAATCATCATCGTCTTTATTCTTGTTTTTTTCCTCTCTTTCCCTTCTTGTGATGGTGTCCATGCCCTTTGTGGGAACCCTTTCCATGCCTACGCCACTTCATCCTTCTTCTGAATATTTCTGCACGTACTACCTCTAACAAAACACCATCAGCGGTAACTACAATTACATACTTGCCAGCTTCTACTTCTTTTTTGACCTTGTACATAACCTTGTCTTTTCTCTCCATCTTCCCCGCTTTTCCGATAGTGCCGCCAGGCATCACCTTCTCAACAACTGCCATGACGTTTGCAGGAACCTCTTCCACAGAGATTTTTTCCATTTTTTTCCTCTTTTTCTCAGACATAAGTTTTTCACCTCTCTTTCAACGCGTAATTATAACATATCAACATTAAAGATAGATTAGAATAAGATTAGAATTTTCTAATCTTTCTTTACTTCTTCCAACACTCCATCATCAGCGACTTTTATCTCATACTCACCTGCACCCACAGATTTTTTGACCTTATAGATAAACTTCCCCCCCTCCTCACGTCTCTCTACTTCCCGAACTTTGCCTCCAGGGAGTATCCGTTCGACAACCTCTATAACCTCTTCTGGTACCTCGTCAAGCCAGATTGTGAAACAGCTTCCCTCTCCCAACCGACTCGTCACCTCAATACGCCCCTTGTGGGCATTGACAATCCACTTCATGATGTTCAATCCCAACCCGCTTCCCCCCATTTCGCGTGAACGCGCCTTGTCCACTCGATAGAACCGGTCAAAGATTCGGGGCAAATCTTCCTCTGGTATTCCTATCCCAGTATCCCTAACCGTCAACTTAGCGTATCCCCCTTCGACTTCCAAGGATAGCCATATCTTTCCTCCCTCTGGTGTATACTTAACAGCATTGTCGATTAAGTTCCACAATACCTGCCTAAGCCACATTTCATCCCCGTAAACTAAAGCCTCTTCGATTTTGTCGAGGGAGACGGACAAATTTTTCTCTTCCGCAAGCAGACTGCATTCCTCGTATGCTTCTACAACCAACTGCTTCAACTGAACAGGACGAATTTCTATCTGAAGCTGCCCGGCATCTGCTCTGGATAAAGTCAACAGATTGTCAACAATCCGCGACATCCATTCCATCTCCTCTAAATTGCTTTCCAACACCTGATGATATTCCTCGGTTGTGCGTTCCTTTCTCAAAATCACCTCTGTTTGTCCTCGTATCACTGTCAACGGGGTACGAAGTTCGTGGGACACATCGGAGGTGAATTGGCGAATTTGCCGAAGAGAACCTTCTAATCGGGCTATCATTTCGTTAAGCGTAGAAGTAAGTCCGTCCAGTTCATCACCCGCTGTGTGTACTTCAAATCTCTGACTTAAATTATTCGCATCAATCTCTTGCGCAGTTTGTGTGATATCATCAATTAACCTCAAGGATTTCCGCGCTGAGAATCGCCCTAAAAAGAATGCCACTATCAGTGCAACTATCCCTGAGACGAGGAGGAAAAGATTGAAATGCACTTGCTACTCCTTGAGGACATAACCCACGCCTCTGACCGTATGAATTAGTTTTTTTTCGAAGCCACGGTCAATTTTGTTGCGCAGGTAGTTGACGTAAACATCAACGACGTTCGTACCAGTGGTGAATTGATATCCCCAGACATGCTCGTTAATCAAAGAGCGAGTCAGCACTTGACCTTTATTACGCAGAAAATACTCCAACAAGGCATATTCCTTGCTTGTCAATTCTATTGGTTTCCCTGCTCGTTGCACTTCGTGCGTTGTTGGGTCAAGCGTCAAATCAGCGACTGTCAGTGAAACTTCGCTTGCGGGCTTCCCTCGCCTCAATAGCGCTCTAATCCGCGCCAACAATTCAGCAAAGGCGAAAGGTTTAGTGAGATAATCGTCTGCGCCGCTATCCAACCCCTGCACCTTATCGTGAAGCGCATCTTTGGCGGTGAGCATCAAGATGGGCGTTGAAAGCCGGGTGAACCGTAAAGCGCCATCGAAGCCTACGCTTTCAGTCGGCTCACCATGTGCTCTCAACGCCCTGAGAACTTCCATCCCATCTTTCTTGGGCAACATGATGTCAAGGATAATTAAGTCATACTGATTCATCTCCGCAAGAAGGAGCGCTTCCTCGCCATCATAAGCCACGTCTACAGTATAGTGTTCTTCTTGAAGCCCTTTTTTGATAAATCCCGCTACCTTCTTTTCATCTTCGACTACTAAGATATACATAACCGTCTTTTACAAACCCTCGCCAGCAACAAGATGTATTATTTGTCTTATCGTTATTGATGTCCATCATCAGAGCTCCTGGGTATACTATCACTCATCATGACGTAAAAACTGGCTAATCCTGTTCAGTTACTTTGTGAACCGCCGCTATGCAATAAAGATATTTATGCCCACGCAAGTATATTTCCTTGTCTGTGATAGCCGGCGAAGCAGTAAAATTATCATCAAGCGAATTCGTAGCCAATACCTCGAACTGGGGACCACGTTTAATTACCAACGTGACACCATTGCTGCCGGTAAAATATATGCGTTCGTTTGCCCCAACCGGCGACACAAACGTATTATTCAAGCCCTCTAATCGCTGGCGCGCATAGTATTCCTGCCCAGTCTTGGAGTTGAAGCAAGAGACAATAGCTTTGTTATTGTCAAGGAAATACAGAGTGTCCCCGTAAAGCAGCGGTGACGGCACATACGGCGTATTCTTGTCGTGTCTCCAGATGATGGCATCTGAATCAGTGATGTCGCCTTTTGCCTTTTCGAGCCGAATGGCCAGCAGCACATTGCCTCGGAAGCCACTGGTGAAGTATACGATGCCGTCTGCCGTAACAGGAGTTGGGATGACGTTGCCGGTCATACCGCCACATTCCCAGATTTGCTCACCTGTCGCCAGGACATAACTTCGTATGCGGTTAGTTGCGCTGGTAATAACCTGTGGTTTTCCATCGTACACGACGATAATCGGTGTTGCCCACGATGTAGTTTCATCCCTGTCTATTTTCCAGAGTTCATCACCGGTTTTCTTGTCGAAGGCGGCGATGAACGATTGCCCCTCCTGGTCCCAGTTGACGACTATGGAGTTGCCGTAAAGCGCTGGTGTGCTACCCTCACCGAAACTCATCTTGGTGGCCATGTAACCCAGGGCTTTCTCCCAAACGAAATTGCCTGCCATATCAAAGCAGTAGAGCCCATAGGAGCCGAAGTAGGCATAGATATGCTCACCGTCAGTGACCGGCGAGTTAGAAGCCCAACTGCCTTCAGCGTGTGTTCCTGAATGTGGCAGTTCTTCCCGTGCCGTCCGTTGCCATAGGATGTCACCATCCCGGCGGTCAATAGCGAGGATGTCGAATTTGTGTACTTTGGTCGTTTTTCTTCCCATTCTCCTTCGCCATTGAGGAAGTTGCTCTTCCCTCTCTTCCACTTTTTGAGGCTCAACACCCTTGTCAGTTTCGATAGCTGTCAAGAGAAAGATTTTGTCATCCCATATAACAGGAGACGCATGCCCTTTGCCGGGTATCTCAATCTTCCATCGGATGTGCTTATCTTCGCCCCATTCCACAGGGGGATTCCCGTAAGGCGCAACACCCGTCATTTCAGGCCCACGCCACTGGTGCCAGTAACTTTGGGATTCAGAGGGCATCTCGGCACCCCACCCCACATTAAAAAATGTGAGGCTAAAAGTCGAAACAAAAAACAAACTGATGGTAAAAGTTGCTATTCTTTTCATTCGATTGCCTCCTTAGAGCGTGTGTGAGAAGTCCCTTGAATGCCCACGTAGGTTGGGTCCAACGATAGTGAAACCCAACGGGTGAATAACTGGTGTCTGTTGGGTTTCGTGCCTCAACCCAACCTACTTTTCACACAGCCTCTTATTTTTTTGGTCATAAACAAAAATTAAATCTTTGGCACATAGCGAATTATCAATCCCCATTCGCCAACCGCCCAGCAATATAGTTTGCCATCATCTAATTGTTTGAATGCAGAAATCCTGCGTAGATTTGTTGATATGCCTGTCTTTTCACGCTTCCATGTTTTTCCGCCATCAGTCGTATGGACGACGGTTCCGAAACCTCCACATGCCCAGCCGATATTTTTATCCACAAACACAACGCTATGCAAAGCATCGTAAGTATCACTTTTTTGTTCTTCCCATGTTTTTCCACCATCGGGTGTATGGACAATAGTGCCATCATTGCCGACAACCCAGCCCTCTTTTTCACTGACAAAATGCACCGCCTTCAAATCGGTGGGAGTATTCACTTTTTGTTTCTCCCAATTTTCTCCTCCGTCGGTGGTTTGCATTATTGAACCAAAAGAACCGACTATCCAACCGATTTGGGGTTTGACAAAGTACAAACCATCTAAGTTGTGCCGGGTTTCTCCAGTTCTGGCGCGTTGTCCCCTCATGATTTGAGTCCACGTTGCACCACCATCAGTTGTTTTTACCACTGTATCGGTGGCACCCACGGCGTAGCCTATCTTCTCATCGACCATCTGAATATCAGCCAATTGCCCTGCTGCTCTCATTCTATGTTGGGCCCATGTTTTTCCACCATCCTCAGTTATCAGGACAACCCCTCCTCCACCACGACGACCAAAACCAGGTGGAGGTACGGCATCAGGCCCGGGCGGCTGCCCACCACCAGCACCCTGTCTTGGTCTAGCGTTGGGTTCCGGTCTTGTTCTACCGCCACCGCCTGGTCTAGCTTCACCGGGTGGGCCTGGTGGTGCGCCACCACCAGCGGCCGGCCTCCTCCGTCCGCGCCTGGCTCCTGTTCCTGCTACTATACCGTATTTCGCATCTCGAAAGAATACACAGGACAACGTTGGCGAACTTTCTGTACCTGTGGGTTGTGTTTCCCAGGTTGCGCCACCGTCTGATGTATGCAAAATCACGTTTCCCCCGATAGCCCAGCCATTCTTTTCGTCAGCGAAAAATACGTCCTTCAAATCACTCTCCACTCCATCTTTTCGGACAAAATCATCATCCCTGGCAATTTGCCATTTGCCATCAGCTAAAACCATTGTGCTAATCAGAAGCAGACTTGCAATGAAAATAAACAGGTAAAGATTAATTTTTGACCTCATTGAATTATACCTACCTTTTCTTAGGATATGTTTTCTTTTTAGACACATTTTATAAAAAAATGTTCGTTTTTTTTCTTGCACTTTTCATAGACTGAAAGACATTTCGTAAAAAAATTGGGGACTGGAGTCAGTACAAAATCACTCCAGTTCCCAATTGTATTTGTTCAGTCCCTGGGAAAATCGGCAATAATTACCTCAAGCTAATGGGAATAGTCTAAAAACTATCGGCAATTTTCTGTAATTCCGCTTCTGCGATGTCAGCTACTAAGATAACGTTTAGATCATCCTTCACAATTCTGATTGTTCTTCCCCGTTGATTATCTAAAAACCTTGGTCTGAATCGCCTGCCACGTCGCATTCCTCTTGGTCTCTCGGGGTCGAACATTCCGTCCGCTTCACTTCGATGTCTACCAAATAAACCACGAATACCGCGCCGAGGGGGAGGGAAAGGACGTTCAAAGATGGAGATGGTATTGAGTCCATCAACATATCGGATATGTACAATATATCGGGTATGTTCACCTCTTCTGCGGCGCATAGGAGGCTGAAGCAGATAGAATCCGTCCAAGACATACCCCTCTGGCATATATTTAGGTTCAAGTATATCAAACTCAACAATTTCAGAAATCTGTTCTTTGGATAACTTTTGCATCATCTCCGGTCGCTTGATTATCCGCCAACCTTTTGGAGGTAAGAAATCGCTGTCCTTTATATTAGCTAAGTAGTTAATCTGCTTGTAGAAGGTAAGCGTTGTCAACACACCATCGGAATTGTAGTGTTCCCTTCTAAGTGGCATAAAGGTCAATTTGTCAATCCAGAGTTTTTTAGCCGGATTCCCTTTCCGCTTTGGCAAAAGCTGCAAAATTACGGTTTGGCGATTAGCTACTTTTTCCGTTCCTTTTAAGCGCACTTCGTAGTTTGACAACAAGAGCGAAATATTGTCGTCAGCGGAAGGAATAGCACTTCTTATGTCGACCATGCGATTTTTGTTGTCAATCCGCATCACTTTCTTACCATCGTCAATGATAGATGAGCCCGAAGAGATGCCAGATTTGTAATCCATTCGCATCTTACCGTCTTTTTGGCGAATTTCTACTGTGGAAGTGGATGTCTCTTCACCCAGAAAAACTGCGGTATTGAGCGTGCCAGTGTGGGAAATGGACAACTGGTTTGCGTAAGTTTTTCTGAGCAACTCAACGGGCATATTTACGAGTTGGGGGAGAGAGGATGAAAGCCCGTAGGGGCGGGGCCTGCTCAAAGAAAGCGGCCGCTGTCCGGAGACGGGACGCAACGGAGGACGTCTCTTACCAGCCCTACGGTGATTTTTTCTCTCCCCCACAGAAAGCATACGCCCCGATGAAGCCCGCCGCCCATAGACTTGCGGCGATGAATCGGTTGAACTAAATATCAACAGCAACAGGAAAACGGCTACTGTGCTGATTGCAATTGATTTAGCGGAATGTTTCATAATCGCCACCTTCCAGACTGGTGTTGGTAACAAGCACCCCCAGCGCCGCCCTATCAGCAAAAGGACTACTCCAATGAGAGAATGTTTGCTGTTCCATTTCAGCGTAAAATGTGGATTGCGATTCTGACGGTTGATTCAATACGGTAAAATAGACAACACCTGCTACCAGAATCAAAATAGCTAAACTTGCCGCAAAAGCAGGGATGCGTTTGGTCCACATCCATTGTCCAAAGTTTTGCACGCAATTCCGATTTAGCGTGCAAAACAAACTAAATACTCTCTGAAAAATCGGCTGTTTATCCTGTGAGCTTTCTTGCTGGATAATCGCCCTACGAACCCCTTCCCACAGAAAATCAGGAGGTTCTTCTTGAGGTATAGAATCTAAAAGGTAGGCTGTCTTATCCAAGTACATCAACTCTCGTGCGCAAGAAGGGCAGTTATCTATATGTTGCTTGATTTCCTCCCTTTTTTTCTCGGCAAAATTGCCAACTGAATAATCTGGCAATAATTTTCTTGTCTTATTGCATTCCATCATTTATCACCCACATAAAAAGCTAATTTGCGTTTAAGCGTTTCTCTCGCTCTTGCAAGACGAGACATCACCGTTCCTTTCCTAATTTTTAACGTTTTAGCAATTTCTTCCACCTCCATCCCTTCGATGTGATGCATAATCACCGCTGTTCTGTGAATTTCGGGAAGTGTGCTTATGGCTTTTCTAACGACGTTTTTTAATTCCTTATCATTAGCAATCCTTTCAGGATTGTTCGTCCAATCTGGAATCTGCTTGACGACATTTTCATCTTCGTCATCTTCAGATTCAGATAAATTTTGTGTGATGCTCTCTGTATGGAGGCGTGGCTTTTTCATTTCATCTCGATAAAGATTCAAAGCGATTCTGTGGAGCCAAGGGACAAATGCGTCACTGCTTTTGAGGGATTTCAAACCCTTAAAAGCACGGATAAAAGTCTCCTGCGTTAAATCTGCCGCTAATTCCCTATCTGATGAAAGTTGCAGCAGAAAGTTATAAATCCGTTTATTTATCTGCTTGAATATTTCGCCAAAGGCTTCAACATCGCCTGTTTGTGCTTTTTTGATGAGAGAGACATCTATTTCCATTATTGGACGACCAATCAATTTTGAAATGGAGATGATTCCTTTCTGTTATCTGGTTCATCAAAAGAAAGGATAACATCTCCATTTCTTGTTTGCAAGAAAAAACAGGTTACCGTGACGTTTTAAGTTTTCCCCAAGTTGTTATTTTTGATGTATTCTGGGGAGCGGCTTGAGGTGCCGCGGCGATTTCAGCGTCTACCATCGCAAGGTCAACTTTCGCGAGCAAGTTAGCGCGACGGTTAGTCCCGTTATTAGCGCCACGTCTGCCGTTCTTGATACCACGTTTGCTTCCTTTACCGCCCGGCTCTCTATCGGGAAGTTCAATGTCGTACCCCTTGAGCATTTCCGCTACAACTTCTCTGATATCTTCCCGACTTGCGCCAGCTTCTTTCATCTCACTTACTTTTTCTTGGATAGCTGTACGTTGCTCATCTGTCAAATCGGCAAAAGGATGATCTACCTGTCTTTCGGGAACTTCAATTCCGTATTCTTTGAGCATTTCCGCTACAGCTTCTCTGATATCTTCCCGACTTGCGCCGGCTTCTTTCATCTCTGTCACCTTTTCTTTGACAGTCGTGCGTTGTTCATCCGTCAAATTGGTACCGAGGCGATTGCCTTTTCCTCGGCGGCCAGCCTGTCTGTCTGGAGGTTCAACGCCGTATTCTTTGAGCATTTCAGCTACTGCTTCCCTAATTTCTTTCCTACTTGCGCCGGCTTCTTTCATCTCTGCTATCTTTTCTTTGATAGCCGTGCGTTGTTCATCTGTCAAATCAGCGCCGAGATAATTGGCATTTCCTCTACGCCCAGGCCGCCTGCCTTGAATTCCTTGACGGTTTGCCTGCTTGTCTGGGAGTTCAATGCCGAATTCTTTAAGCATCTCTGCTACTGCGGCTCTGATATCTTCCCGACTTGCGCCATCTTCTTTCATTCCAGTTACTTTTTCCTGGATAGTTGTGCGTTGTTCATCTGTCAAATCAGCACAGAGATAATTGCCTTTTCCTAAACGATTGAACCACGCGTCAGGAACTTCAATGCCATATTCTTTGAGCATTTCTGCTACGGCTGTTCGGATTTCCTGACGATTTGCGCCAGATTCCTTCAACTCGGTTACCTTCTCTTGGATAGCCGCGCGTTGTTCGTCGGTTAGGTTTGTCCTCATATCTGCTGCCATGCCTCTTAGGGCGTGATTTCCTCTTCTTGCATTTGCTAAGGGTGTAGTTGCCATTACCACAGCGAGTAGCAATATCGCTGCGAGGGTGAATTTCTTAATCATGATTCTTTCTCCTTTAATTTGGGATTTTCGTACTTACACTCTACAAGACGATGTTTTTCCACTTACATTCCACTTTTTTCTAAAAAAGCTGCAAAGGCGTGTTTTTGATGTGCTGATTATCCGCCGTCGTGTTAAAATGGCGGAAAACCACCACCACCACGTCCTCCACCTCTGCCGCCACCCATACGTCCACCACGCCGTCCGCCTCCGACTGCCGGCATTTTTAGCTCTGGCAGTTTAATTTTTTCAAACTTCTTGAGTTGTTCTTCGTCGAGGACTGCTTTGATTTCTTTCACTAAAGTAGTAATTTGACGTTGGGAAGAGACTTGCTTCTTACTAAGCTCATTTAACTTTTCTCGTATGCCGCCTCGAGGCCCGCCAGAGCCACCGCGTCCGCCATCAGGTCGACCACCGCCAAAACCACCACGGCCGCCGAAGCCACCTCCACCCTTTCTACTACCTCGCAATTCCTCCATCTCAGTTTCAAACGTCTCCTTTTCCGCGTTGAACTCATCAACAACGGTTTTGATTTCCTCAATTTTCGGCTGAACTACCTGCAATTGTTCTTCAGAAAGGTTTAAAAAGTTAGACGTCTTGTCGATGTCTATCAGTTTCGTGCTACCGCATGCGGACATAAATAGCGCAATGCTAAATAAAACACAACTGCTGACTATGAAAGTCGTGGTGCGTTTTCTTTTCATTTTATCCTCCATCATTGAAGATTAGGTTAAACAAAGTAAATTTCCCTCTCTGCAAGACGATGATTCTTCATTTGCATTCCATTTTTTTTCTAAAAACTTGATTTTTCATTTCCCAAGAAAAGTTCATTGAGGTGATTGGAAGGATGGAAGGTTGGATGGGTTTCCCATCCAACCTTGCGCGTACTTGCGCTCTTATAAAAGCCTTAGGTGATTGGATGGAAGGGCTGTTTTTAAGGTTATGGTTTCCTCCGCTTGGGATTGCCCACTTTGTTTTGCAAATTCAGTTTTGCCTTTTGTTCCTCCGTTACTCTGTTGGCATCTTCGTCAGTGTATACGACGTGCGGCGTGATGAACACCATCAACTCTGTTTTCTCGGCTCTCACGTCTTTACGCTGAAACAGCCTGCCTATCAATGGAATATCCCCAAGAATCGGCGTTTTATGAGTGGTTTCTGTCTTATCGTCTCTGATGATGCCGCCGATTATCATGGTTTGGCCGTTTTTGACTGTTACATAAGCGGAAGCCTCGCGCTTGGCGATGACGGGAGCGTTAAACAACGTGAATTCAATCAAGCTGTTAATCTGTTGGTTCACATCCAATGATACAGTGCCTGATTTATTGATGCGCGGTGTTACCGTCAGAATGACGCCGACATCTCGAAAATCGTATGCGGTGATAAGGGCACCAGTTGCCGTCTCCTGAGTGCTTTCAAGGAACGGCACTTCAGTACTAACATTGATGATAGCTTGCTGATTATTCTGTGTCATTATGCGAGGCGTCGAGAGAATGTTGACCTTTGTATTTTTGGCGAGAGCGTGGAGCAAAGCATCTAAATTATCTGACAGGACGCCGTATTTTAAACCGAAAATTTCATCAGAGAGTCCAAAATCTGGCCCACTGGTCTGACTGTAATCCTTCCCGTTGACGGTAGTCTTCTCTTTCTCCCACATCCATTCCACCCCAAATATGCTCTCATCGTCAAGCGTAATCTCAATTATCTGCGCTTCAATTAAGACTTGTGGAAGTAATACATCCAGTTGTTTGATGATTTTTTCGACGGCGGGAAAGTTTCTGACAAGAGTGGTGACGAGGAGTACGTTAGTGGTTGTATCGGCGACTACTTTTATATTCCCCGTTAATCCACTCGCTTCCTCTGTTGACCTTGCGGCGGTGCCCATCGCTCCTCCTGCCGTACTTGTGGAAGTGCGCCTACCTCGCTGACTTTCAAAGAGTTGCGTTGAAAAGAGGTTGTTGAGCACACGCTCAACGTTGCTTGCGTCAGCGTGTTCTAAGATAAAGAGGCGCGTATCTTCGACGTAGTCTGCGATGTTTGTGTCGAGTTCTTCGATGAGCTTACCGATTGCTTCCATCTGTTGTTCTGTCGTGGTAATAATCACGGAGTTGGTACGTTCATCAGCTACCGCTACCAGTTCAGGCAACCCTAAAACTCCACCCTGTTCCTGAGTTGTTTGCGTTGGTTGTTGCCTAGATCGTTGCCGCCCAAAGAAGCCGCCAGTACCACGCCCACCCGTGGTGGTGATGCCAAAGGTACTCCGGGCTCTGCTGGAAAAGGCGGTGCTTAGTTCGTCAGCGATGTCATTAGCGTCGGCGTATTTCAGGATGAAGATGCGCGTTGCTGGCTCGGAGAACAGTTTCTTGTCCAGTTTTGCTATCAATTCCCTGATTATTGTCAGGTTTTGTTCGCTGGCGTAAACTATCACGGTGTTGGTGCTTTTTTCCGCGACCACCTTGACTTCCCCCAATATCTGGAGCACACCTTCGCCGGGAGTATCTGATGTTTGTACCGTTCCTGCTTCTGGCTGCGCTCTCTCTCCACCACCCCTGTCTCCTTCGCCTCCACGCCCTCCTCGTCCTCCGAAACGGCCGCCAAAGCGTTGGCGGAAGGTGCGCTCTTGTTCTCTGGCGGTGGACGTATTTCTTGACTTTTCAAAGAGTTTGGAGATAACCGATGCTATATTTGTCGCGTCGGCGTATTGAAGCTGAAATACCTCTACCTTCAGAAGTTCGGAGATCGGGATATCCAGTTGCTTGATAATCTCAGCCAAACGCTTAATGTTTGCCGAACTTGCCGTCACAATCAAGCTGTTATTTCGAGCATGCGCTATCACCAGCCCGTATGTCGGCACTAACTTCGCTAAGTCCTTTGCCACCTGTGAAGCGTCGGCGTAAGAGAGCTTCATGATTTGTGTCACGATGGTATCGGTGGCTTTTATCCCCTCCGGGTCAACACCCACTATAGTCGGGATGGGGTTCTGCTTTGCTTCCGGAAGCGCAACTATCTTCACCGTTTTGTCATTGACGATGCTGGTATAACCTTTCATCGCTAAAATGGCGTTGAGTACGTCAAATGCTTCATCTATTGGAATATCGTGCGGAGAAATCACCGTTACGCGGATGCTCAAAGCAGCATCTTTGATGATGGTATATCCCGTAGCATCAGCTAAGAAATCCAAGACATGGTCCAATTCTGCTTCTTTAAATCGCATTGAGAGTAGTTTTTCTTCTTCTTTTGGCTTGTTATCTTCTTCGGCACCTGTTGGAATCTGAGCGAAAGCGCAAACCGTTGACAAGATAATTACGACGCAGAAAAAGAAGAATATCACTCTTTTTAGTGCGAATCTCATCGTTTATCTAACTCCTTTCTCCTTCTAAGTTTCATTTGTTCAATTATACTGAGGCGTTTATCCTCGCTGACTGAAAGGCTTTGTGTATCTTTTGCTTTGCTTCTGCTTGCTCCTGACATCATAGAAAATCTTGATTCTCCGGCGGAAGTGAGTATAATCTGTCCGCTTGTGTTGTAACGGATCTCTTCGCCTAACGCCAGCCTAATTTCCGAACCCGCTTGAGCCAAGATAATTTGCTCATCTTCTATAGCGCTCACGGCGTAATCCTTCAATTGCTCCCCGCTACGCAGGAAATAGCCATCCTTTTCCTTACTATCCTCAATGAGAGCTACCTGTTCTTTCCCCTTCTTAGCAATTCCCGTTAAGGTCAAAGTGTAGGTGGGCGCAGGGCGCGCTCGCTGGATTTCTCTTCTTCGGACAACAGGTAAAATAGGCTCAGGTTTCCTCTCCTCCCAACCGAGTGGTCGAAAGATGTTATTCTCAACTATCGACTGATAAGCGGAGAACGGCGTCGCCTGACGAATGCCACTGGATAATGAACGCTGTCGCCTGTAGCGTTGTTCCTCTGTGGCGACAACGACGCTGCCCGTATTCTCAGTTATATTTTGATTCATTTCAAATGGTCGTTTTTCGGGGGAATAGTTAAGAATGGATTTAAACCCACTTGCACTTAGAATGATGAAAATAGCAATGATTATTGGGATAGCTAAACGTGGGATGTTAATTTTTGATTTCGTTCTTTTACTTCTCATCTTTACACCACCTCCAGTAGATTGAAGAAGGAGAACGATGAGTCGGTTCTCCTGTCAATCTTAAATTCACTTACCGGTTGCCACGCATGCCACCGCGCGTTCCACGGCGTCCTTCGCCGCCACGCATCCCACGCCTATCTCGACCACCGAAGCCGCCAAATAGGCCAGAACCATCGCTATTGACGATGCTTGAGACTGTCAAAATAGCTTCCTGCTTCACAGTCAAAAGTTCAACCAGTTCCCTTTCGAGTGTTTCTGCTTGCGCTTTGTGCTCTTTCCGTTTGGCTTTGACGAGCGAGAGTTTTTCTTTCATCTGAGCATCATCTTTTGCTTCGATGGCTTTCCGCAAATCGCTAATCAGCGTCCGCATTCCAGTGCTTTGCTTCGTGCGTGTTTGCATAATGCCTTCTATCTTCGGCTTCAAGACGACAGCCTCTTCCTCGGAGAGTTTCAACTGCTCCATTACTCGTTCTACCCTCCGCCTCATCATCTCTTCAGGGTTAAATTGAGGACGCCCTTCCCGTTGACCTCGTGGGCGTTGTCGCCTCGTGTCTTGTTGCGCCGAGATGAAATACGCAGTCGTCAGTACCAAACCGACAATTAGTACAAACGCCAGTAGTCGGTTGAGTTTTCTCATTATTCTCACCTCCTTCCCGTCCAATTTTATTGGCGAACAACCTTTCAATGCTATATTACCTTTCGCCACTGAAAAGTTTCCCCCTGCTACAAGACGATGTTTTTTCATTTACATTCCATCTTTTTTCAAAACCATGAAGGGTGGATTCTAATCTAAAGAGCCCTTGTTTATATTCACCGGATTAGACACACTTCATAAAAAAATGTTCGGATTTTTCTCATGAGAGCCTTTGAATCAGCAGAAAATGATGAGTTGGAGTGCAAAAATCAACGAAGTGTATTTTTGCCCGTATCGAAACCACAGGCGAAGCGATCTTTTCAATAATACGCTACCGCTGATTATTGCACTCCCAATATATGAATTTCTAAGGTTGAATCTGTTGACTCGACGAAAGAAACATGCTAAACTTTAGCTTGTGAGAATTTGGCGATAGGCTCTATTTGGGAGTTGATGTTTTTATGAAAAAGCGAAACAATAATAGGATTCAACAGTACGACAAGCCCCTTGGCAAACCGGGACTGATGGCGCAGTATCGCCATGAGCAGGGAGAGGGAATCCCTGGCTCAGTGGTGAAAACCTTAGCTCTGGCTTTCGGTTCGGTTGAGGAAAGGGGAGGAATGGTATACCAGTGGCTCCATCTGCACGCGACAAAAGCGAATGAGGAAAGATTCAGCGTTTGGATGCTTTGCCGTGCCTATCCACCTCAAACCCTTGTGGAAGCATGCAAAACCACGGCCAGGTACATCCTTCAGGAAGGAGACTCAGAACCGCTGGAATTCCGTGATAGATTCACGGGCGAAGCAATACTTCCTGTCCTTGGTGCTTGGAAGTATCTTATCCCCCGCTTTGTCTCTCGTGAGGGTATACACCCACTCAAGACAGAGACAGCTGCGGAAGATATGCCCCCGGATGAAATCTTCCCGCAGAAGGCTAAATATCTTGGTCATACCTATCTGCTTGATGGTTTGGAAGACTCGGAGGGCACAACTGAACCGCCGAATGCCAAGGTACTTGAACTCCTCCCCGATGTCCTCACAGGACCGGCCCACAACACAAGGCAAAGGGATGAAACCCGTCGCTACGACGGTTCCGACTACGAGTTGGTGCGCCTCACAGAGGATGACTACAACGAGATGATTGATGCTGGAATCAACTGTTTGCGGGTTGATGTTGAACAAGCCAAGTGGGTAGCCCGTCGCAACGTTTTCTACTGGGGCATAGGAGGCGATGATGTCAGCTATCCTGAGTGTTTATACTTGAGCAACTACCTTGGACCCGGAATGTTCTTGGATGAACCGGCGGTTTGTACTCGCGACCACGTTATCCGCCCCAGACTTGAGAAAGATGAGGAATTCAGGAAAACTTTAACGCCTCAGATGGTGCTTGAGGAATTTCGGAACTACTTTCATAGAGCGAAGTATGAAGGCACCCCGACGAGGCTAATCAAGGGTTTGGCTGCTCGACCGGATGTGGCCTTGGGGGATATGGAATTCCTTCAGCAGAACATATTCAGTTGGGAGACTATGGTGGGTTCGGCAGCATATCAGTTGGCGGAGGGTGAGGGAAGCCCTCCCATCGCTATGGTTTTTGAACCCCCTGGCCGCGTCGGAACGATGAGGACACTTCCCGAAATGAACATGGCCTATGGCTGTCAGATTCCGGTGGATGCCCCGAAAAATCTGACGGATATTATCTATGGGTTCTTGCGGGGAGCGGCGAGGCTCGCAGATAAGGGCTGGGGCATGAGCATCTACGGGCAGGTACATCGTGCTGATGCCTTTTGGTTTCAGACGCATGCGTATGATATGGGAGCAAGGCTCTTCCTCTACTGGGATACTCACGAACTTGCCTGTGTGCCCTATGGCGAGTACCTTGCTCTGTCACGAAATTTAAGAGCCCACGCAGAAAGCCACCCGCACAGAGATTTGAAAAAGCTCAAGAAAGCGGGAGAGGTGGCCATACTCCTGCCGCCCGGTTACAACCTTGGACACGTTCACATGGGAAGGGGCAACCTCTGGGGGGTGGGCGAACTGAACCTGGAACGCGTCAATCAAAAGGGCGTCAAGTACCGCGTCGTGATGAGCAACTTCTTCACTGAGATAGAAAGGTGCATCAGGTTCGGAGTTGCGTTTGACCTTCTATGGGATTTGGGAAGCCTTGAACTTTCCGGCTACAGGGAAGTGGTCAGAATAAGAGAGGATGGTAAGGTTGAGGTCAATGAAGATGGGAACCAGATTTTGCACGAAGGCGGGAGAACGCCCGTCCGCCCGTCGGGCAAGCCACCGCAACTCGCCGTTGAACTATCAACCAACGAGGGGAGCGCGCCGCTGGAGATAACAGCCTGCGCCACCATAGTCCAGGGTTCTGCCCCGACATACTATACAATGGGGGCAAACACTCAAGGGGTTTATGAGAATGTAATGGTGTCTTGGGAACTATTCGGACCGGGAGAAGAGGATTATCGCTTCCTGAACTGGGAAGGGCTAAAGCCTCGTCTCAGAGAAAATGGCTCCGTCTCTACAGTGGAAGTCCATTTCAGGATAGAGGTTGCTGGGAACTATCGCCTTAGGGCGGCTACTGTAGACATGGCTGGACGTATCGCAGTGCTCTGGAAGAGCATTACTGTCAGGGATTAGCCGGGAATCGACAAATAAGCCTGCCTCATAAACCCCGGTCGTGCGGACACTCCGACTCCCAAGCACGAAGTGTCTTGAAAGTTCACTTTCAGTAAACTATCCACCCACCTCTTATACCGATTTAGGATTGTGATTTCTCACTCCTTTGGTTAGCCATCGCTACGAAGGTGGTATCGGTGGGAGCGGGGTAATGGGGTGTTGGGATTGCCCCATTACCCCAATATACCCTCTTCATACCTATATGTATCAAGTTAAGACGTTTTGAAGCATCACAAGTGTTTTTGATAGCGGAAGTTTCTCACCGGTCTAAAGACGAAATCTAAAGATACGGTGTTGGTCTGACAGATTGAATATTGACTATTGAAGATTGTCAAAATCTAGCGCTAGATGAAAACCGAACTGGACTTTTTTGATGCTACTCATCTCTTCCACCCCTCAACCTATCACGCGGGACGGGTATGGTCACTTTAGCATTGCCTCGTTGCTGTGATTCCAAGAAGCCTATCATAATTTCTACCGTCTTATGGGCTTCTTTCCCCGGCGAAATCGGTTCACTGCCGGAGTCCAGCAGATTGACCAACTCCTCAATGCCAGTGGAAATGCCATCTTTCGGCCACACCTCCGGCTGAATCTCCTCGCGAGAATCTCCCTTAATTATTTCCGCTTTCTGGTCATCAATGAGAATGTATCCGTCAGTGCCCACAATCTCTGCCCTGGAAGGCCCGGACGCCATCTTATCTCCAATGTAGGAAGCACGGACGCCATTTTCAAAGTGAATGCAACCTGTTGCGGAGGGTTCAGTTTTCGGGTTATGTCCGCCATCACCTCGGTATTCCCAGTAATCCTCGTAACCCGCCTCCAACTCAGCAGTAACCCATTGGGGAGAGGATTCGGCGAAAAAGCAAATCAAATCGAGCTTATGTGTCCCATTGCGGAAGAGCATAGCGCGTGCCCCGGTATGTTGTTTGACGATATATCGAAGGCTGCCGATTGCGCCTTCCCTTATGAGTTCCCTCGTGTTTCGATACAGAGGACGCCAGCGCCGTGTATGGTCAATGGATAAGATGGTATTGTTGTCCTCGCATGCCTCGAGCATCCGGTCAGCGTCAACCAGACTTGTCGCCATCGGTTTCTCGCAGAAGATACCTCGAACATCTGCGTTGGCTGAATCGACGACTATGTCCGCATGACGATGGTCGGATGTAGCCACGGTTACGATATCCAACTTCTCGTTTTTCACCATCTCTTGATGGTCAGTATATTTGGCAATATCCTCCCATTTGGATTGCCAACGTTCTACGAATTTATCCAGTACGTCTGGCACGATGTCGCAAGCTGCGACGAGTTCAACGTTGGGTAAATCCGCAAACCCGGTGGTATGCGCATTCCCAATCCCGGTGCAACCTACAACAGCAGCACGGTATTTTGCCATGATTTTTCCTCCTTATAGCAAAGTTTTTTCATCTTAAAAAAATGCAATTGTTATTCGGATTCCACCCGATGGATAAGCTCTTTGAGGTGAGTATAGTTTATTCTCATGGCCTCTTCAGCAGAACCGCTTTCGGGGCGAAAATGGGTGGCAACGCAGAGAATGACGTCGCAACACGCTTCTCTCAAGTTGCGAAGCACTGTCAGGTAATCGACATCTCCGGTCCCGACCGGACGATACTCGAACTTCAGATGAGCACCGTCAATAACATGTAGGTTTTTGATGTGAAGACTGTGTAACCAGGGACTAATGTTCAAGAAGCCTGTCGTGGCAGTGTCCGATTCTCCGCAATTTAAATTGTCCGCCGGTCCCCACATACACTTGATACGTTTGGAGCCTACTCGTTCCATGATACGTCGAAAATTGCCTGTCGTGTTGGTATAGTTCCACGGCATCATACTTACCACAAGGTTTACACCGAAACGTTCAGCTTTGTCAGCCATGATTGAAAAAGCCTTGACTAGCTTCTCTAATTCATCGTCGGAAATGATACCACCTCTGGTTGCCCAACGCATGGGCCAGGTTGGCTTGCCAGCGTTATACTCACCGGGCCAGGCGAATGAATAAGTCAGAACGGCGTCCACACCAAGTTGCACAGCAATTTTCATCCCGCGAACTAACCTCTGTAGTTCCTTCTGAAACGCTGGATTATCCTGTAACGTATCAAGTTTCAAATCCGTCAGATGCATCTGTTTGAATG
>CAZRLY010000036.1:0-26112 GCA_964601015.1 uncultured bacterium | reverse complement strand
GCTTAATCTTACTACTATGCTTTTCATTTGTCACAAACCTCCTTGTTATTTTTTGAAGGATGATAAAATTGAATGTGTTTCTTCAACATTCTACCAAAAAGAATGGTTCGGGTAAAGGGAAAAATTTGGGTACTTCTGTTTCGATTATATTGAAATTAGTAATTTGACTTAATTGCTGACCAACCAAGAAAACGAAGTTGAAGGTAAAATGGAAAATCCCTTCAATTGATACTATAGCACAAATGAGTGCCATTTTCAAGTGAAAAAATAATTGCTTGCGTTTTTTGGGAGGGAGGAGTATAATTGGTATCAGTATCCGCTGAAAAAATAGGCTCTGCTCGTCGTGGATTGGCAAATCCACGACAATATCCAGTCGGATTTGCCAATCCGACTGGAGCAAGCTGGGCGAAAAACCTTTTTGGCAATAGATTTTTAACAACTTCGATGAAAAACAGAGGCTTTTTCGACTCCGTGATGAAAAACCACAGTGTCACGTTTAGAGCAGTTATTTTAGCATTGTTGTTATTTCCGTTCAACAGTTTCTGGATTATGCAGATTGAGTTGGTCTGGTATTCAGGACACCCGACATGTGCTTCCTTGTACTACAACGCTGTATTTATCCTGTTTGTCCTGATTTGTCTAAATCTGTTGATTAAACGCGTTTATCCAAAGACTGCGTTTACGCAGGGCGAGTTATTGACCGTGTATGTGATGTTGTGCATTGGCTCATCCATAACTTCCCATGACATGCTACAGATTCTTATTCCAAGCATTCCCCATGCTTTTTGGTACGCTACACCTGAGAACGACTGGGCTAACCTCTTTGCTCGATACCTACCGTCCTGGCTTTCAATTAGCGATAAGTCAGCAGTGCGTGGATATTACGAAGGTGATTCCACGCTTTATGTAACAGAACATATTATGGCATGGCTTGCACCAATGTTGTGGTGGACGGCGTTTATCGTTGTTTTGCTTTTCATAATGGTATGTCTTAACATCCTTGTCAGAAAACAGTGGACAGAACATGAAAAGCTCAGTTATCCGATTATTCAATTACCTCTTGCAATTACAGAAAAAGGTGGAGCATCGGGAATTTTCAAAAATCGTATGATGTGGTTCGGGTTCGCTATAGCCGCAGGAATTGACCTGATGAATGGTTTAAATTTTTTTATACCCACCATCCCTTTAATCAAGTTAAAATGTTCGCAATACAACCTCGGCACATACTTTGTCAACAAGCCCTGGAACGCTGTAGGCTGGTTGCCTTTGTCGTTTTATCCGTTTGCCGTAGGATTGAGTTTTTTCCTGCCACTTGACCTTTCCTTCTCAATTTGGTTTTTCTATTTGTTTAGAAAAGCCCAGCAAGTTTTCGGAAGTGCGGCTGGTTTCCATGCTCTCCCACGATTCCCCTACCTGAACGAGCAATCATCGGGCGCATGGCTCGGACTGGCGGTTTTGGCAATCTGGATTACACGGCGTCACTTGAAATCCGTATTCAAACATCTTTTGGGAATAGGCAAGAGTTTGGATGATTCGGATGAGCCATTGCCCTATCGCTTGGCATTTCTAGGCTTGATTGTAGGCGGGATTTTTTTGCTTGTGTTCTGTTTACGTGCTGGAATGTCCGTTTGGGCGATTATAACCTTTTTCATTCTCTATTTTTCTATCTCTACTGCGATAACCCGCATGCGAGCAGAATTGGGACCGCCAACTCATGAGCTTACACCAATGAACGCGGCTCACGTCATGGTGGATGTATTCGGTGTCAGACGCATCGGAGTGCCTAATCTCACGATGATGTCGTTCTTTTGGTTCTTCAACAGAACCTATCGAAACCACCCGATGCCGCATCAATTGGAGGCGTTTAAGATGGCAGAACGGACAAAAATGAACAATCGCAAACTTGTCTTCGCGATGGTGATAGCCTCTATCGTTGCTGTACCAGTTTCTTTTTGGGCACTTTTGCACATGTCCTACAAAGTATATGGTGCGCCGGGCGGTGGTTTCGCATGGGAAACGTTCAATCGTTTACAAAATCGTTTGTCAGCGCCTTCGTCGACCAATCCTGCCGCAGTTGCTTTTCTTATCGGTGGTGTTCTGTTTACGTTTCTCCTGATGGCAATGCGAATGAGATTCCTATGGTGGCCCCTTCACCCAGCAGGATACGCTCTTTCGATGAATTTCGGCATAGATTACATCTGGTTCTGTCTCGTGATAAGTTCAGCCGCCAAAGCTATAATTTTAAGATATGGAGGCATCAATGCACATCGTAAAACAGTGCCGTTCTTTTTGGGCTTGATTTTGGGTGAATTTACAGTTGGAAGTTTCTGGAGCATGCTCAGTGTGATTCTACAAATGCGAACCTATACATTTTGGATATTTTAATTCACGTCCTCGCTATTTTTCGCCAAATTTTGCGAAAAAGGCAACCGCCAGAGATACTGGTTGGAACTTATGGCGTGTAGGATTTGTAGACGAAAAAGCGAGATGATTCAAAAAAGGCGGAAAAATAGGCTTAGGGGGGAGCATGCCTGTTCAGCGAAAAAAGGCGAAGAAAAGTTGATTTTTCTGTTGTCATAAAACTTGAAGAATGCTAAAATTGTTGGTAGTTAGTTTCCGAAATTGTTAGTGGAAGCTACCCTACAATTATAGCGGTTCCTCTAAGAGCGTGTGTGAGAAGTTGGGTTGAACGAAAGTGAAACCCAACAGGTGAATATCTGGTGTTTGTTGGGTTTCGTGCCTCAACCCAACCTACTTTTCACACAGCCTCTAAGACAATTAGAAGGAAGATGATGAATCACACTATTGTAATGATTTTAATGATGATGCAGGCAAGCGTAGCACCGGGAGAAATCCTTGTCCAAGAAGACTTCGAGGATACAAACCTCAAGAGCCGCGGCTTGTATGACATCGCCAAGATAAGGAGTTGTATAAATGGCGAATGATGTCCTCTATAGTGTACTGGGAGAAGTGAAGGTGTCGGAAATGAGTTGGATTCATCCCCACGAACACTTGCTCATCAGCATGGAAGAGTGGCGTGGAGAGACGATTGCCAAATACCCCGGCAATGTGGAGTATGCACGCCGCCAGATTGTCAAGATGCTGAATGAACTTCGGCAATACGGGGTGAACGGGCTAATCGATCCAACGCCAATGGGTATCGGCCGTGACGAGGCTTACCTGGAGTTCGCCAAATCCGTCTCCAGTGCTTCCGGCGTGCATGTTTTCCTTGCCACCGGACTCTACGTGCCGTCCAATTGGCCACCGTGGGCCAGGGATTGGAATGCGGATAGAATCGGTACCTTGTTCACCAGGGAGCTTGAACATGGTATTGGCGATACGGGTGTCCGCCCTTGCATCATCAAGGTTGCCGTTGGCAGTGAATTTACGGCGAATGAGGAGAAGGCGCTCACTGCCGGCGCAATTGCCCAACGACGTACCGGTTGCTCCATGCACATTCATACCACCGGCTGTCGACGCGAGATTGTCGATTTGCTCACCGGTCTGGGCGTCGCCCCCACGCGCATCTACTTTGCGCATATCGACATGAATATCTGTGAAGCAGAGCTTCTCTGGCTTGCTCAACTCGGTATCAGGTTCGTCACAACGAACTGGGATTTTCCGTACCATATGGACCAGGAGGAGGCGCGTCGACTATTAAAGGTGCTGATTGACAAGGGCCATCTTAATCAAATTCTTATTAGCCTTGATTTCTCTCTGACTATCGAAAGTCGCTGGGCTGTGGGCATCTGGACCTGGGATAACCCTGACCGTATATCATATGCGTACTTGCATACCGGCGTAATTCCCAAACTACGTGCTGCAGGACTCACTGATATACAAATAGAGAGAATCATGCATGATAATCCCCTTGAAATGCTTCGCCGGAAGTAGATTTCGAAGGGATTTGCTCGTTCTTTATTCAACGTCGAAATAAAATCGTACTTTGTTTCGAGTTTTAGAAAATCAAGGAGGTTTTAAGATGTTAAAACGACGTTTCCTCTTTACAGTCGTAATTGGAGTTTTGTTGGCTGTTAGCCAATTTGCCTACGGGAAGCAACTTTTCAATGATGATTTTGAAGGCGACGCCGTTGGAAAAACGCCCAAAAACTTTGAAATAATCGACAATCCGACTAACTTTGCAGATTTCCAAATGGAAGTGGTAAAAGATCCGGATGGTGAAAGCGGTCAGGCTCTTCATACATTAGGCTATGCACTTCACATTCCAAAAGTCGCAGGCGGAGATGATTGGACTGATTGGATTTGGGAATGGGATTGGATGTGGTCGGAAGCTGGTTATCCTGGTACCGCCTTCCGAATTACCGGCAACGACTACTATCACATCAGTCCGCGCAATGATAACATGAGCGTGGGGTTCTGGCATTACGATGGCGGCTGGAATCAGAAAGGCGACCTAGTTCAATATGATTTTGGCCTCAACACCTGGAATCGGTTCCAGGTGATAGCAGAGGGAGATTCATTTACTTTCAAAGTTAAGAAACGCAGTGATGACACTCCCTTTGAAAAGATTGAGCCGCTGATTGAAGTGCAAGATGGCGCTCTCCAAAAAGGGTCATTGAGCGCTTGCGGCACAAATACCGACGCTTGGGTGGACAACTTTATCGTCGGCGAGACAGCGGCTGACATGACATTCCCTGTGGAGCCAAAAGAGAAATTGGCGACGACATGGGGGAAAATAAAAAATCAAGATTAAATTGACGGAGGTTTGAAAATGTTAAATCTAAGGTGTTTATGCCTGATTGTAATCTCAGCTTTATTAGCCTTTGGCGGTATTGTTCATGGAAGGGTGCTTTTCCAGGACAATTTTGAGGGTGATGCCATCGGAGCAGCGCCCAGTAATTTTGAAACAATAGATAATCCGACGAACTTTGATGACTTCAGCGCTGAAGTCGTTGAGGACCCAAAAGGTGAAAGTGGTAAAGTCGCTCATACATTCGGCTACGCGGTCTACGTTCCAACGGCGGCCGACAGGGATGACTGGACCGATTGGGTTTGGGAATGGGATTGGATGTGGTCGGAAGCTGGCTATCCCGGAACAGCCTTCCGAATTACCGGTAACGACTACTACCACATTAGCCCGCGCAATGATAACATCAGCGTGGGGTTCTGGCACTACGATGGCGGCTGGAATCAAAAAGGCGACCTGGTCCAATACGAGTTTGTTCTCAACACCTGGAACAGGTTTCAGGTTATGGCAACAGGGAACGAATTGACCCTCAAAATCAAAAAGCGGGATGATTCGACTCCTTTTGCCGAAATCGAACCGCTTATGCTGGTCACAGATGATAACCTTCAAAGAGGGCCTGTGAGTGCCTGCGGCACAAATACTGATGCTTGGATGGATAACTTTATCGTGGCTGAAAGTGAAGCTGACCTGACGGCAGCAGTTCAACCTAACGGTAAACTGACCGCTACTTGGGGGACTATCAAGAAAACACGCGAATTAAAATAAAATATAAAAGAATCGGCATAAGTAAGTATCAGTAAATATCTTGCACTTTTACAAAGGAAGGCTAAAGGATGAAGGCTAAAAGATAAAGGTAGGAAGTGAATGGCAAGAAAGCCCCCGCTTTCAAGCGTGGGGATGAATTGCCCCCTTTAGCTTTCGACCTTGTGCTTTAAAAACCTTCAGCCTTCAGCTTTTAGCTTTTAGCCTTCTGAACCTGCCGCATTCATGTGTGCAGAGGTTCAGCCGTCCAGCACCTCTGTAGGGCGTGAAAAAAATACCAAATGATTATTGATACTGTCTTAGCTGCCGTCTAAAATTTGAGGAGGTATATGAAATGACCCTTTTAATGAGATGCCTATTGTTACTTGTGGTAATATTCTTTATTGCGGGGTGCGCCACCACTATTAACAAGAAGGTTGAAAAGATCGCACCAGGGAAGACAACAAGAGAACAGGTAATAGAAATCTTTGGAAAGCCTGACAAGTATGCTTGGGAGGACGAAACATTCTCGGAAGAGGAACTACCTGACCGTGTTGCAATGGGGGCGTCATATGTGATGGTCTACGAAGATGCTGGTGTTAATTTTGCGGTGAGTAATACGGTTTGGGAAGCTCGAATTGAGTCCAACAAGGATTATTCCTATGAGGGCAAGATTCGCTTAGGTTCTAGCGTAGAAGATGTCATTTCCTCTTTAGGCGAACCATCCGAAACCGTTACGGGAGAACCGATAAACTGGCATAAAAACAGGGTTTTGTATAAGGATGTCGAAGGAGAAACCGGCCGTTGCTACATATATTACAGAGACATAGGCATTAGAATGTTCTTTGTAGATTACAAAGTCAATGCATTCTATTTGCGCGTGCCAGATATAACTCCATAGTGGTTTATTTCATAAATTCGTATAGGTTAGGAGTGCAACATCAGCGAAGCGTCTTGTTGCAAAAATACACTTCGTTGGTTTCGATACGCAAGCTACTCAACCCGGCGGATTTTTGCACTCCTATTATAATCCTATATGAAAGGAAAAAATAGACCATAGTTGTGAAGGAGACAAAGACGAATTTGACAATACTCAACTAAGATAGGGAGAGTTTATCATGCAATGTCCTGAATGTCAACACGGGAATCGTGAAGGTGCCAGATTTTGTGAAGCTTGTGGGACGAAGCTAATCAAAAAATGATTTTCGAGAATATCAAGCGTTCGTGGTGCGCCACCCTCTTAAAGAAGCCAGCATTTATCCACAGGTTGTTTCCATCCCATGCTAAACCGGTCGGAAAGGAACCAGGGACGTCGAAAGAATCAAGAACTGAGCTACTTGCAGTCGCAGTGTTGTATCCAAATCCTACAATAACCAACCAAATGACAAGATTCAATTTCATTAGATTCCTTTTCATACTTAGAAGCGAAGGGCCAAAAACAATTACGGCCCTTCGCTTTTCATTTGAACAGGGGATTTTTATCATGAGCCAAATGATAATTACAACTGTTGGAGGTTTATCAAGGGTTATTCGACATCAGCCCAGACTATCGACGCTTCAATTCCAATGTCATAAAGAAGAAAAAATCACAGTTGGCGGCGTTGCTGAATTTGCCATCCACTTCAATGGGCGAAAATATAGCTCCGACAAATTTGACCTTGTTGACCTTCAAGAACATCAGGATGAGACACAAAGACGGATAACCGTCCATCTCCATCACGAAGAGATGGATGTCGTGTGCGTCTATCACGCGTCAAGCGACAAACCTTACTTGAAAAAATGGCTGGAAGTAACCTTTCACCGGCCAGGTATTGTCGATTGGATTTCGGTGGAATCGCTTAACATTCCCACAAACACCCTTTACAAAGTTGCCAAAAGCAGCGGCGGATTTGACCTCGCCCTCTTTCTCTCAGCAAAGAGTTGGGGGTTGTTTTTTACCCTTGATTTCCCCTACAATGACATTATCGTTGAGGATGGGCATTTCAGCGTGAGCTATCCGCCCAGTCAGCGAGTTGTCGCAGGTGAAAGAGTTCGCAGCCATACGCTAACCGTCGGTAGTTATTCTCTTTGTGGGATAAAACAGGGGGATTATGACCTAAGGCAGGCCGAGGCATTTCGGCGTTATTTGCTCTTTGACTATGCGCCGCCGCGTTTATGTGCGCCCCAGTTAGTTTACACTAGCATTGTGAATCAATATACCGAAGTCAATTTTGACGTCCCCGATACCCCGACAGAACAATTTCCCCTCCAAAACAAGATATTTTATACCCTGACCAATGCTCCCTATCTGATGCTTTATCCCGAACGCATCTTCGGAGAGATTGATTTTTGTAACCAACTGAGCATGGAGTTTTGTCAAATTTACGAAGGGCCGTTTGAATGGACGGAAGAACAACCCGACGAAGAGACTCTCCTGAAGATTTCAGCTTATGCTCAGAAGGCAAATATCAAGCTTGGATTGTACACCGGCGCGAATAACTTGACTGCGCCGCATTTCGATCATTATGATGAGCAGAAAGGCAAACCCGAATGGCGAATGGTCAACGCCGAAGGTAACATATCATCATCATATTGCTTCGGTTCGGATGAATTCACCCAATGGTTTACTGAGACGATAATCCATGCAAGTCAAGCCTATGGATTTCTCATGGCGAACTTCGACTTCTTAACGATTGCGCCCTGTTATGCGAAACATCATGCCCATCCGCCTGGAGGCATCTATCAGCAAATCGCCAATGTGACAAAGTGTCTCCATGATATTCGAGCGGCGGTCAAGGGTTATGTGTTCGACTCGAATCTCGGTTGGGCGCCCTTGATTCCTAAAATAGCTTGCGAGATGGATGGTTTTTACTTTACTGACCCGTATGTCAATACCTACTTCCCGGCGCTGAATGCGACAAAGATTTTGGACGATTCCCGCCGTGCGGATATGGTTCGCTACTTCAGGGACTATCTGACGCCGGTGGAATATTTCCGCAATTGCGAATATTTTCTCTGCGCTGATTCCGTCGTTCACGATGCTTCCTTGTTTGAATATGGAATATTGCAGGGATTAGCTGTCACGCCAAACTTGCAGCTTGGCGAAAGCCGCGCCCTATTTGACCGGTTTAACCACAAGCAATGTGAGCATGCGGCGCAATTTCTCGCTGAATGGACGCAATTTGTCAAGGATAATTGGGAATACTATCATCATACCAAAGTGTTGACAGATTTGCCATCCGTGGGTCAAGTCGAGATTTATGCTCACTGTAAAAGAGAAGGTGGTTACGTGTTCCTGGTCAATCCGAACCCCTTCCGACTTGCGGTTCAATTCTCGTTGGATGAAACCATCGGGTTGTCCTCGCCAGGCTTCTTTACCGTTAAAGAACTCTATCCCGAGAAAGGCTGTTTGCCGGCGATTGGTCGCCTGCCGGATAAAAAGTATGGAGATTGTGTGCCGTATGTCGTTGAAGCGCAAAGCTGTGTCGTGCTCGCCATAGAGTCCGCTAATTCCGACGCCTCAGCGCGGCTCTTCGGTTTGCCGGCCTGCCTGCGGAGAATTTCCGACGGATATCAAACAACGCTGTCATATTTTCAAGGGCATAAGAAACAACTGGTTCTGCAACTACCCCCGGGTGAAACCGTTGAGATGATACAAGTTGATGGCAAAGAAATCCCTTTTTCTCAACAGGATAATTTCTACCTGTTCAACGTTACCTTTCTGAAGGACAAAGTAGAACCAGAAATTCGTCATTGGGTTCTCTGCAAGGGCTCACTGGATTTTGGCTTGGAACAGAATTTCCCCACCGGCATAGAAGGTGATACGGTTATGTTCCCGGTGTTGGAGCATTTTCTTCCCCGATGCGATGCTTCCAATTATCGGGAAGGGCTGGAGGCGTTAAATCTCTCTTTACCCGCCACCTTTCTCGGCGCGTTCATCGAAAATCTTCTGAATGAGAAATATCCTCTGACGCTGAAAATTCGCATCCAGCAGAAAGTCGCCGTCAAAGCCGGAGAAATGACGCTGGATTCGCAGATAACCGTCCCTTCCCTCAAAGAGAATCAAAAAGAATTCTTCCAGGCGGAGTGGCAGGAGTTCTGGCTTTCCAGCCGATTTGTAGTGCCATTCATTCAACGATATATTCCCCCGGGTTACCATCAGCACAACTTTATCATGCTCAATTTTCTCCAGCCGGAACAAATTGAGACCATCCGGGCGTGGATAAACGGCGTAGAGGTTGCGGTTGGGCGGTATGATTACTGGCGCGGCGCCAATAACAGTTTCACATACTATCTGGATGGCACACATAGTTCGCTGAAAAGTGGGAAAAATACCCTGGTTTTGTGGGTTTCCACGGAGAAAACATCGCATAGGTATGACCGATAATTATTTGACCTTTTGTCAAAACGTAGCCGCTAATATCATCTCCAGAGCAACACCTGTTAAGAGGGGTAGGTGTGCAAGAGAGCAGGGTAGCAGCCGAGTCATTTGGAGAAGGAGAATGCGCTGCCATTTCCCTTCGTCTCACCAGTGCGACGCCATTGAGTATGACATTGTTATACTCCTTTTGTGATGATATTTGTAGTATTGTCTTTATTAGAATAGCATGCTTTTTCAAGGAAATCAACAGATTTAAGATGATAACGGCAAAATACCTTTTTCCAATTATTTTCTTTTGCAAATCAAAATTACTTATGTGATTTTTTAAATTGAAAAGTAAAAACACATATAATTTTCTTCGCTTTTTGGATAATATTTTGGTATAATACACTAAACTAAGAAACTGGTTTTCTCTCCATTCTTGGTCTTTTTGGCATACTTTCAATCAATCTTTAAGAAAGGTAGGTGTTAAACCCTGGTTATTGGGGGATAATCCTGGTATTCCCCCCGTCGACTTTTTGTCAATGTTGTCTTTATGAGTAGAAACACATAGAAACTCGTAAGTCAAATTAACCAGGTAATTAGAATATGTTGTTCAAAGTCTGCTTTATGATTTTACCATTAACATTTTCCTCCACAGATGGGAACGCGCTCAAGCAGTGGCTTGAGCAGCCTGTTCTCTCACCTGGCGAATTCCAGAGTCAGATTCGGGGGTTCATCAAACGCCACATTCCCCCGCTGGAAGTACCGGAGACAGGAGATGAGTGGCTGAAAAAAAGCGAGGAACTGCGGCGCAGGATATTGGCTGAGATTGTCTTTCGCGGTGTGCCGGACGCTTGGCATGAGAATGCTCCGGATGTAATCTGGGGAGATGTAATCGAAACGGATAAGGGTTATGTTATCCGCAAGTTGAGATATGAAGCCCTGCCCGGTCTTTGGATACCTGCTCTGCTTTACGAACCGATAGAGAGCAAAGGGACAATCCCCGCTGTGTTGAACGTGAACGGGCATGTCGGACCGCCGGGGAAGACGCAAGACTACGAGCAGATACGGTGCATCAACCTTGCCAAACGCGGCATGCTGGCTTTGCATCCGGAATGGCTCGCCTTTGGTGAATTGCAAGGCGATGACTACAAGCATAATCGTTTGGCGTATCTGGATTTATGTGGAGTCAATGGGCTTTCCGTTTTCTTCCTCGCTATGAAGCGAGGGATTGACGTGCTGGAGGTATACCCTAAAACTGACCCAAAACGGATAGCGATGACCGGATTGTCGGGCGGAGGCTGGCAGACTATCATACTGAGTTCTTTAGATACGCGAATCTCTGCTGCTACTCCCAACGCTGGTTATATTGGGCTTGACTACCGAACTCAGTTCCGGGAGGACATAGGTGACTTAGAGCAGAATCCTACTGACCTTTTGACTGTAGCAGACTACGCGCACCTGACAGCCATGATGGCACCTCGGAAGACGCTTTTAATCTATAATGAGAACGACGATTGCTGTTTCAAGTCCTACCGAGCGCATCCATCCGTGTACGAGCCAGTGATTCCGTTTTTCGAGTTGTTTGACAATCCCAATGATTTCCAGTATTACGAAAATAAAAACCCCGGGACTCATAACTATGAGAAGGACAACAGGGAGAGATACTATCGTTTCATTAACCGTTGCTTCCTTCCAGAGTCAGAATGGGTGGATTCGGAAATCCCCTCGGAAGACGAAGTTTTACAGTATGGCGATTTAGTTGTGGGCTTGCCGGATAAGAACGCTGATTTTTTCACGCTCGCTACTGAATTTCTGAAAGATTTGCCTAAATTTCCTCCTCCCCAAGGGAACCCTGTTGACCTGGCTAAGTGGCAAGAGAATGGTAGGAAAAGACTGCGAGATGTGCTGCGGCTCCCCACCATGACCGCGACGGCCTCAACAGTAAACGCTGTTTCCGAAGCGTCGGCTTTGAAGGCGGTGTGGTATAAGCTCGATATGAAAGGTGAATGGACAGTTCCTGCCGTTGCGATATCTCAGTCCAACAGCACGACAAATTCGGTAGCGGTGATAGTTGCGGATAAAGGGAAGCGTTCCCTTGAGGATTGCGTCACGACGCTTCTGGAAACTCATGCGGTAGTGGTGGCAGTTGATGTCCTGTATATGGGGGAGCAAATTCCCTTGAGCTGTCCACCGGGGCAGTGTGCTATGATGGTATCCACCGTAGGTGAAAGACCAGTTGGTATCCAGGTTGCGCAGATGGGAGGCGTTATCCAGTGGGCTTGTAAAGAGTTCAAGGCAGATAAGGTGTCGCTTTACGGCGTCGGATGGAACGCAGGCATAATCACTCTTTCTGCCTGTGCTCTGAATAAGGACAGAGTGGCTCATCTGTCTATCAGAAACTCTTTGAGCAGTCTGAAGAATTTGATTGAAGAACACAATGATTATGAAGCGTGCCCGCCACTTTTCTGCTTCGGATTGCTGGAGCAATTCGACGTTCCTGAACTTATAACGCTCTGCTATCCTGTAAAGGTAGAAACAAATGAATAATGTACCGCAAGAAAACATCCGACGAAAATGGGAGAACTACCATGTTAAAAATAGGAATTGATAACTACTGCTACCATCGACTTTTTGAGAATGGAGACTGGTCGATTTTTGATTTTCTAAAAAGGGCAGTGGAATTGAATGTGGATGGCGTTTCGCTGGAGACGTGTTTCTTTCCCAACTTTGAGTCTGACTATCTTAAAAAAGTACGCGACGCTTTGGATAAGGCAAACTTTGATAGGGTACTGGCGTGGGGACACCCAGATGGTTTGGAGGGAGGCAAGAACTTGGAAGCCGCTGAAGAATTGAAAGCACAGTTTAAAACGGCGAAATCTTTAGGTGCGAAGGTTATGCGGATTGTCGGTTCAAGTTACCTTTTCCGTGACGAGCCGCATGACTTGCAGGTTTCACGCGTTTCAGAGATTTTGAAGCATGTGGTAAAAGTCGCTGAATCTTACGATGTTGTCATGGGCATAGAGAACCATCTCACCTTCACCGCTGATGAGATTTTGCAAATTTTAGAAAACGTCGCTTCTGAGTACCTCCGCGTAACTCTGGATACGGGAAACGCCCTCCGTGTCTTTGAAAACCCGGTTGAGGCGGCGAGAAAATTAGTCCCTTACACCGTTGCAACCCATGTCAAGGATGTAACCGTAGCCAAAGGTTCTCCAAAAGATATAAACTTTTGGCCCAGTGTGCCTGTCGGCATGGGGATTATAGACATGCCAGCGATTGTATCAGTCTTGAGGGACGCTGGCTATCAGGGAATGCTGTGCATAGAAGTTGACCGCTTGAGCGAGAACTGGCAGGGAAAAGAGGATGCTGCCGTGGAGGAAAGCATCCGCTATTTAAAATCGTTGATTCGATGATTGGGGAGTTCAGAAACCGGGTTTTTGCCAAAAATTCTAGTACACATGGGCGCAAATCTTTGACCCGTAGAACGTGTAGCCTTACTCGTTCGACACGACAATCCGAACAGGCAAGGCTGCCTGTTCTACGGTCGGGTTAAGAACTTACGCCCGAACTAGTATTGCCATGAACAATGCAAATAGACAGGCGTTTTTTCTAATCAAAAAAGTCAACAAAGCCATTCGTCATTACAAGATGATAGACGATGGCGACCAAATTGCAGTGGCGGTGTCGGGCGGGCAGGACAGTCTGAGTTTGCTGCGATTGCTACAATATCGTCAGAATCTGGTACAGGAGTGTTACAAATTGATTGCGGTACATATTCTCGGCAACGCCAATGGGCCAGACGCTTGCCCTGAACACCCGCCACTTGCTGACTGGCTGGCATCCAGCGGGGTGGAATACGTCATTGAGCCGATGGAACTTCCCCAAGACGAACCGCTTCCGCTCAACTGTCATCGGTGTACGTGGAACCGACGCAAGACTATTTTTAAAATTGCCCATCGTTTAGGTTGTAACAAGGTAGCTTGGGGACACCACTTTGACGACGCGGTGGAAACGTCGTTGCTCAATCTCTTCTATCAGGGGCGATTGGAAACGATGGTACCGTCCGCACCTTACTTCAAAGGGGTTTTTACACTCATCCGCCCACTCATCTACGTTAGAAAAAAGGAATTGACACGATTCGCAAGGGCATCCGAATTTCCCCCTCCACCGCCCGCCTGTGCGCGCAGCGATACCTCCCGCCGAAAATTAGTGGCAGATGTCCTGAACTTAGCCGAACTGAATAACCGTCATGTCCGCAACAATATCTTCAGAGCTACGATGCGGGCGATGAACCTCGACAAGAAACCCGTTTCCTAAACGCTTTTCGACTGGGGCTAATGTTGAAAATTACTTAGCTCTTCTAATTCCCTTCCTGCGACTTCGCTTTCAACGCGCTTTTTTTCTGCTTCCTGCCGCGTTGTTGTCAACTCTAACTCAGCAATTTCGGCGGCGTTTTCAGCTCTGTTTCTTGCTGCTACAACTTCGGCATAACGAGCCATCAGATGTGCTTTTACGCCGATGCGGTAAGCCTCAGACTCATTGTGTGCGTTCAAAGCGGTTTCTGCTTCTGAAAGTAACTTAATGGCATTGGACAGTTCCTCTGACGCCAACCGCCTGGCTCCCATCTGTTCGGCGGCATCAATTTGCGCTCTGGCTTCGTAAATGGTGCTGGCGGCAAGGTGAGTTGTATGCGCGCAGGCAGTTATCATAAGGGCGGGAATAAAACATGCGATGACCAATATAGTTTTTGTCATAATGGAGACTTCCTTTAATTGAAGTGGGAACCATACAGCAAGGTTTTTGTTTCGTGGGATTGGAAACGAAGGGTAGTTCACATATTATCGTAATTTAGCACGATTTTGATAGCATTATCCGTTTTGTGCAACGCCATCTCGAAACCTCATTGGACTTGGGTAAATGGGATTTCATGCGTTATAATAGGAGATACGTCGATTCTTCCCTGTGCAATCATATCCATCGCTAAGGGGAAATCGTTTTGGGCATCGGCACCGACTGAGCCAATCAATTTGATATTCTTGGAAAATAGGTTGGTGAATCTGAGCGGGTAGATGTCATCATCAGGGACGCCAAAAGCTAAGATTGTGCCGCCACGCTTGAGCAAATCCAAACACTGATTTATGGTTTCCGTTTGGTGTCCTACCACTTCAACGACTAAATCTGCCATCCTTCCGTCAGTTATATCGCGTACTGCTTCTACTGCGTTATCTTTTGTCACATTGATTGTGTGCGTTGCTCGCATTTTTTGGGATGCTTTTAGTCGATAATCCAGTTTATCTGCGGCGATTATCGTTTTCGCGCCGAGATTGCTCAAAAGATGCGTGATAAGAAGTCCCATCGGTCCTTGTCCTAACACGACTGCATCCAAATTGATGAGATTGTCCAACTTGCGAAACGCCCAGATAACAGTACCCAGCGGTTGCGACATGAGTATAAGCTCTTTCCTTTCAAATTTTGGCAATGGCAAGGTTCTTTGGGCGGTTGAGAGAAAAAACTCTGAAAGTCCTTTGGTGCCATTGGGCAAGGAGAGTACCTCATCGCCTTCTTTGTAATGTTTGGATGTTGTTTCGCTAATCACGCCTACGCATTCATGAATTGGCAGCCCCGCGGGCAGGGGGTATTCTGAATCCGGACGCTTGATTGTGAAAAATGGCATGTCGCTTCCGCAGATGGAAGCCTTTTGAACTTTGACGAGTACACTCTCTGGTGGTGCTTTTTTTATGTCTGGTTTTCCTATATCTACTATCTCGAATCTCTGCTGTACAACTATTTGGGCTGCTTTCAAACTAAACCTCCAACATTGGGGCAAAGTAGGTAAAAAAGTTAAAGGGCAATTGGACTAAAGGGGCAAATGTATATTAGCCCTTTTGTCCTTCTGCCCTTTCGTCGTACGTTAAACTTTCTTTCTGGTATCTGGATTATCGTCTTTGTCGTTATCACTGGTTCCCGCTTCCTGTTCCTTGTAAGATGGGAAACCGTCACCATCGCCATCGTTTTCAAAAACTCGCACCTTTAGTTCAGCCTCTCGGTAGAACTCATTCTCCTTGCCAAAGCCCATATACGCTTTATATGCTCTGTAGGCTTCGGTAAACTCGCGAATAGCCTCATAACAAACAGCTTGGTTATAAACGCTTTTGTCTCGCCAGGTGGATTCTGGGGCATCTTCAAAAAGCTTATCATAAGCTTTGATAGCTTTTTCATACTGCCCATCCTGTTGGTATAGCCTCCCGATTTGATACAACGCATCCGCCACCAGGAATTTTTCCATCGGCAGTTGTTGAACCAGTTCTTCGTAGGCTTTGACAGCGTTTGGGAAGTTTCTCATTTTTTGTTCCCAGTTTCTGGCAATGTTGATATAAGTCTGGCCAACCTGTTCAGCATACGGACCGAATACTGAACCTTGTCGGAGCTTTCTGCCCGCCTTTATGTATTCAATGGCCATTTCTGAGCGATTCTTTTTGATATCTTCTATATCTTGATTTATTTCCTTAAGGGTTTTATCTGCTTTCAGCAACAACTTTTTAGCCTCAGAGGCTTCGTATGAATCTGGGAATTTCTCGCGGACTTTATAGAAAGCTTTCCAGCCCAGTTTATAATCATATAGTTTATAAAAGTATATGCTGCCGACTTTGAATTGCGCTTGCGGAGCCTGTGGATTGTCAGGTTCCCCGTCGCCATCCATGTCGGAAAATTCTTCAACCATTTTTGTATAGAAGTTTATCGCTTCCTTGTAATTACTCAAAGCTTCGTAGGCACCGGCCATTTGTAATAGAGCTTGTGCGGCTTTTCGGTTTCCTTCATCGGTGCCTGTATTATTGTCGTAGATATATTTGTTATCTGCTATGATTTTACGATTTTTTCGGATATTTGCCACTTCACTTCTGGCTTTTCCACCTAAATATCCGGTAGGCGCAGTATCGACGATGTTCTGATAGTGTTCGGTTGCCTTATCCCACTCATATTGACTTTTGTACGTTCCTGCAACCTGAAAATGAGCCTTATTAACCCACTTGCTTCCTGGTTTGCCTTCTTCAATTATCTTATTAAATTGTGAAAGGGCTTTTTCAGTCTCTTTCTTCTTGACTTCATCATCAGTCGCTTCCGCCGCCCTTCCCAGGGCCATCTCCCCGGATTGATAAAGATACCCCGGTCCGAGCGCTTTTGCACAACCGAAGATAATTGCCAAGAATAGTAGTGTGATGAAGAGATACTTGCATCTCATTTGTATTCCTCCTTGTGTAATATGTAGGTCGAAATTCCCGAAGGGGCGAATTGATCTTTTCATATCTCGACTGTCGGTTTCGATGGTTTCGATACGGCTCTCCACTCTGTTCCGAACCTACTCAACCCAGCGGATTCCTGAAAATCGACCTACAGGGTTTCATGTTGTTATTTTGATACATTCATTATAACATAACAAGGCGATTTATACAAGTATAATTTTATCGAATTCTAAAATTTTAATACACGCAACAACAGCGGCGAAGCGTGGAGAACCGTCATTTCACCCGCTTTTGGGTAAAATCAATGATTATCTCTCCCCACTGATGTTTCTGTTTTTCACGCTTGGACAGCGGTGCAAACTTGATGGCTTTGACGAATTTTTTGGCAAGTTTTTCAAGCGACGGGTTCAATTTTCTCTCTATCAATATTTTGTTGACGATGCCCTGTGGTGTTACTGAGAACTTTATCTTCACCGTTCCTACCTCTTTCCCTGGCGACTCAGGTATCTCAGGCCAATATTCGATTGGTCTACCTTTGACGTCCCCAGTAATTTTGATTCCACCCGGTCCGAGTCCGAGTTTTGGGGATGTTCCAACTTCTGGCGCAGAGGAGACATATCTGTGAGAGGTAGGGCCGGTTTTTCCTGCGGAAATGCGTCCTTTTCCTCTTTCTGGCAGTATATCGCGAGCAGCAGAACTGTATTGTCCTGGTTTGTCACTTGGTCTGACGAATTTCAACCTTCCTGTCGAATCCCGTCTTTTTCCCCGTTCAACGGTTCGAGTGGATGGAGCGCGGAACATTCTATCCGGATTTACATCAGCACCTGCCCTGCGAGGAACGTTTGGCAAGGGGCTATCGAAGGCTTGAGAGCCTGGGCTGGAACCAACTTTTCTGTCGAATTGAAATGATGGAAGTTCATCGGCGGTGGGCATAATATTATCAACCGAATACGTTTCGATTTTAGCTTTTTCCTCTGGGGATTTTTGTTTTTTGGGCGGCATATCCACTGCTTCGACTACAAACTCCCGGCTGTCGTCTTTTTCCGGCGCTGGCGTATAGATTGCCGCAGCTAACACAATCACTAAGAGAATATGCTCTAATATAGCTATAATAAAAAATGTGCTGAATTTACTTTTTTTACGCATGCTCATCCCCCTCCTTTTGTAAGTCAGCAATATCGGTAAAAAGGATTCTGTCTAACTTATGTTCAGCGGTTGCGAAAAACCTGACAAGCGCTATTGACAACCGTTCCATCACGGCTATGATACTCGCTGCTTTATTCGTGAAATAGTCGTGCGCAATATACGTGGGCAGCGCTACGATTAGCCCGGCAACCGTTGTTAGCAATGCCTGAGAGATTCCTATCGCCACCTCTGTTGGGGAGGAATACAAGTTGCCAAAGGACTTTATCATGCCCACAACGGTGCCAAGAAGCCCGGTGGACATTGCAACGGGCGCTAACATCCCAAGCATATGGAGATGTTTTGTTATGGAGGGTTTTTCGGCTTTTATAGCAAATTTAACTACCAATCTCAGGCGTTCCTCATCGTAGTGACGATGAATAATCCCCTCTTTTAACATGTTGGTAAGTGGGCCTGGTTTTTTATCGCAAAGTTTTATTGCGTTATCAGGTTCGTTTTGTCTCAAAGCCTGGTAAATCTGGTCAGTTATAAACCTACTGGGAATCAACTTTTTAAAACGCAGGTTGATTGCTCGCTCAATTATGATGGCGTGAACGAACAATGAGTAGATAATAATGGGGATGAGAAGCCACCCCCCACCTACAAGCCGCAGGAAACCAAAGCCCACTCGTTCCATGAAAGTTATTATGATGGTTGATATTTCTAACATAATTTTTTAAAATTTTACCGATACTCCAACATCTGCCACATATCTCGGCAATTCGTAACCCTTTAAAATTTCGTATTGTCCGCTACTGAACTGTGTTTTTATAAAAGCTGTAGTATATTCGCCGAAAATTTTGCTCAACTTAGGTTTCCACAGAAAGTAAGCTGGCAAAGGTTTTTCTTTTGCTTCTTTATCAACATACCGTTTGCCGTATAGTTCACCCTCAAAGTCGAGCTGAAATCCATTTGTGGTAAGATAGGATATGCCCAAGGTCAATTTATCTGTAGGGCGATAGGGGATGCGTTCGTCGCTCTGGGGTTTGTGGATTTCGTGGATGAACTGGATTCTTGATTTTAGCCGTTCTATTGGCACAAAATCACTCTCAAACTTAAAGGCGAAGACATTTGCGTTCATGTTCTCGGGTTGCCACGACATTCCGCTTGCATTCGGTTTCAAATAGACAAACCCATTTATTACGTTTGCCACTGTTGCTATCTCAATGTTGGCGCGTCTGTTTGGTCGATATTTTACAACTACGATGCCGCGGCGATTTTTTTCAAATCTGAGAAGCGGGTTAGTAGTGACATAGTCACTTGAGAAATACATATCACCGATGGGCTTTCGTAATACAGAGCGGTCAAAACTTAGTTGAAAACTAACATTATCGCTAAATTGCGTGGTTGCAACGAGAGTGGGATTAAACTGTATCGGGTTTATATCTTCGCAACTTAGCTTTTGGGAATCGCCCATCTGTTCTCGTCGCTCTCGAAAAACTATTAATTCGCCGCCAACGCTGAAGGTGAAAGGCTCGAAGTTCGTGAATTTATTGGTAGCGTAAAACCTGTAAGTATTAGCCCAATACGGTTTATTTTGGTCACAGGAAGTTTTATTCGAGTCGCGGTTAGCGTTGAAGTATTCGATGGTAGCGCCAAACTCTGTCGGATTTAAGGAGGGTTTAGTGGTGATTATATTCAGGTTAAGTTTTAAATCGGTGGCGCTATCTGATTTACTATTTTCGGTGTCGTTAATGCGAAGTGTCGTAAGGTCAAAATTGACCTGAGATTGAGTTTCCGGGCGCAATTTCTGTTGCCATATCACATCGCTACGAAAACAGTTGACATCTTTAGGAGCGGTATTTTTATCTTCTTTGAGCCAACTCAAATTTTTCGCATCGTATTTAGCGCTCAAGTTTAACTTAGTTTTATCTTTGTAGTGATAGTTTAGAGCGCCGTGGAAGTTATCGGTGTTGTATTTCCCCCTGCCTTTTGTTCGTTTATCACCCCAATGATAGCGGTTGATGTAAAACAGTCCGTTTGCCGGCTCAACATCGCCAGCAAAGAGAAGTTGGTAGGATAGCGACTTTGGCAAACTGGGGTAGACTTGAATCAGAACATGGGAATCTTTTGCCAAACGGGGTTGTGGAATAACTACCCGTTGTGGTGTAAGAATATCGGGTAGATTCCAAGGGCGTTCTTTGGCGTATATGCCAAGGTAATCTATCAACATCGGTTCAGTAGCATCTGTAAAAGGCTCGCGTTGGACAAGATGCACTATGGTTGTGTCAATTATCGTAACCTGAACGCGCTCTGGCAACCGGGAATCGAGTTTATCATCTGAGTCTGGTGCCTGTGCAAGGATACTTGTAGGGAGTAAGCTCATACATATTAACAACGGAAGAATACATTTTAAAAAACGTAGTATCATGATATTTCCTTCAATGTCGGACTTCCTCTTGAGGAGGAGCGTCTTTCTCGTAGAGCGGACAGCGTGGAGCGTAGGAGCGTCTGTCCTGATGACAGAAGTCAATCTTCAATGTTATTGCCCCATCTCTTTGTTGATTTGCCCTTCTACAAACTTTATGCGATTGCGAGTGCGATTTAACAATTGCTCCCACTGCGCTGTCTTTTTTGGGTGGTCAGAATATTTTTCAGAATATTTTAGCGCTTTTTTATACCAGGTTAGCGCGTCGTACCATGACTTCAGGTTCTCATAGCATAATCCCGCCTTATTATGCGCAACGAGAGCGTTAAACGGGTCAACATTGTGGTATAAAGCCACACGGAGGTATGCTTTTGCGGCGCGGTCGTATTTTTTGAGGTTATAGAGGCTTTCCCCAAGAGATGCCCAGGCTTCGTATTTTATCTCATTTGAATACTGGTCGATTTTATCTCCGGTAATTTTCTGGTAAGCTACTACCGCGTCATTATATTGTTTGGCGTTGTGGTAAGCATGCCCAAGTAACAACTGCGCCCGTTTCGCCTCTCTGCTTTTTGGGAATCCTTTGATTAGGCGGCGATAGACGGCGGCGGCTTGTTGCCATTCGGCTAATTCTTCGTGGCATTCGCCTATCGACAACATAGCGCGCTTTGCTTCAGGAGAACTTGGAAACTGCGTTATTGCTCGCTCGTAAGCGGCAATTGCCCTTTGCAAGTTCCTTCCATTCGGCCTATCTTTGTCCTGCCAGCACCAGCCTTTGTGCCAGGCTGCTTTAGGTGCGACATCGCTTCTCGGGTCAACTTTTTCAAAAGCGGAGATGGCATTATCATACGATTTGAGTTTGTGATAGCTCAAACCGATGGCATATTGGGCTTGCCATGCCGTTTGTGGCGCGCTCTTCTCATACCTGTCCACTACCTTTTTATATTCAGCTATCGCCCTGCTGTAATTTTTTTTGACCTCATAGTAAAAGTTGCCCAAAACCAACTGTACATCAGGCGCTAAGTCACTTCCCGGGTGTTTTTTAATCAGTTCATTGAAAGCTGCCATTGCCTTTTCATCCTGCTTCAACTGCTGATATGCCAATCCAATTCCGTATCGCGCGTCGTCAGTCCAGTCACTTTTAGGGTATATTTGTACAAGTTTTTCGTAGTGTTTGATAGCCTGTGTATACTGTTTCTGGTTATAGTAACTATCTGCGATTCGATACTGGGCTTCCGCACGCAGGTCAACAATTTTCTCCTCTCCGGGTTCTTCTACTGGCATCTGGGTATTTGGCCACTTTTCTATCAGTTGCGTATAATATCTTATAGCGTTGGGATACTTTTCGAGCTTAAAATAGCAGTTTCCAATGCCAAAGACAGCGTTAGGAGCTAACATCGTCGCTGGGTGTTTGGCGAGCATTTCCTTAAAAGCGTCAATTGCCTTTCTATAATCCTCTTTTTTGTATAGTGTCCAGGCGATGCGATAACGTGCGTTGTCCTTCCAATCGCTATTTTTAGGAATCGTTTTAAAAGAAGCTATTGCTTTTTCGTATTCTTTCAGATTGAGATAAGCGATACCGATTTGATAACGTGCTTTGTCGCTCAGTGGGTTGTTGGGCGATAAAATCACTTTTTCCCATGCAGCGATGGCGTTTCTATATAGTTTGGCTTGAGTTCTCTTATTTTTAGTATCGCTTGCTTGGGAGAAATAGCTCCATCCGATGCCGTAGTGTGCCTCAAGCGCTTTTTCGCCTTTCGGATGTTTTCGCAACAGTTGTTCATATTTCGCCCTTGATTCAGCATATCCCCCGTCCCAGTAGATGCTTTCCGCTAAGAAAAATTCAGCTTTGTATTTCATGTCGCTGTTTGGGAAGTTGCTTATCAAGCGTTGACATAATTGCATTGCATCCTTATAATCCCTTAGTTCGTAACGTGAACGAGCATACCAGAACAGCGCTTCGTCAGCGCGCGCTCCCGCTTCTGTTGAATTTGGGTTTTCTCGCAGGAATGTATCGAATTTATCCGATGCTTCTTGGTATTGTTTGTTTTCAAAGTAAGTGACAGCTAACTGATACAGAGCGTATTTTCGCAATGAACTTTTAGGATGTGACGTCAACAAGGTTTCGTAAGATTTGCTCGCATTGGCATAATCGTGCAGATGAAAATAGCAAAAGCCTTTGCCGTAGTATACGTCGTCAATATATTCCGAACGCTGGCTAACCTTGCTATAGTGCAGGATTGCAGTGTTGTATTCTCTTTGGATGCGCAAACATTCTCCGGTTTTATAGCGAGCAGCGTCTTTGTATTCCGACTTTCTATCATTTGCAACCACTTTGTACTCTTTGATGGCTTTAGGGTAATCCTTCTGTTCAAAATAAGCTGTGGCTATGCTATATCGAGCATCATCAACCATATCGCTGTTTGGATAGAGGTTGATGACTTTTTGCAATTCGTGTACCGCCTGTGGATATTTTTTGCCCGCCAACAGCACCTCGCCTATCCAAAATTGCGCCCTTGCTGCGACTTCTGGTTTTTTGTAATCTTGCAAGAGTTTTTCGAATTCGCGGAGGGCATCCTCCAATTTATTCTGTTGAAAATAACATTCTCCCAAACGATACTTAGCGTCCGCTACTATGATTTCGATACGCTTCGCACTCAATCCAAGCTTTTGGTGTTGTTCGTCGTTGCCGTATTTCTCAATAACATCTTTGTATTTTCGCGCTGCTTTCTGCCAATCTTCTAACCCAAGGAGACATTCCGCCGCTCTATAAGCCGCTTCAGGAGTTTCCGGTTCGTCGGGGTACTGTTTTATCAACTGGGAAAAAGTCTTGTAAGCGGTGTCATATTTCTTCAGACGATATAGGCCCCAGCCCTTTGAGTAGAGGGCAAGTTTGTATTCTGCCGCTTCAGGGTAATTCTTCAGCAGTTGGTCGAATTTTGAACGTGCTTCACGGTATCTTCCCAAATTGTAGTAGCCCTCGCCCATTTTGTATAGACTGGACGAGATAATCTCAGCATCCTTCTTCGGGTTAGATTTCTGTACCACTTCGTTGTAGCCCCTAATCGCCTCTTCGTATTTTCCGAGTCCATACCATGCGTTGGCAACACCGCGCACAGCATCCAATCGCAACAGACTGTTCGGATAATCGTTTACCAGTCTTTTATAGTGTTCTATTGCTTCAGAGTATTTGCCTTCATTGAACGCGCATTCCCCCATCAAATACCTTGCGTCATCAACGCTTTCGCTCTTGGGATAGTTTTCTATGAATTTCCGAAATTCGTCCTTCGACATCGAATATACTTCTTCCTGATATAACTTATATGCGAAGGCATAATCATCTACTTCGCCCGCTAAGGATATTGAGCTTGAGTAGGATATTAACATTAGTAACACCAGCAGTGAAATGTGATATGCTGTTATTCTTCGTTTCTCTGGCGAAAAACGGGTATTCTTTCGTATCATGTTTTTGCAACCTCCTAATTTTCGTAAAGGGAATCTTTTCCCATCGTAGATTCTGTACGGATTGCACATTACGAGGTGAGAAGCCTCAATTTTTAAATCCGTATCTGCTTATACAATCTCCATAGTAGCGCGTCTCTACATTGTCTATCGGGTGTGCTATCAGTTTTTCCCAATTTCGTAGCGCAATTTCAAGCAATGGGTGATTAAGATTTGCCAGTTCTTCATTGTCAAAATATTTTTGCAAACGCGGATTATACGTTTTTCCCAGCCAAATGTCTATTACAGTGGAAAAGGACAAACAGATATCTCCGGGAACAATATGGCCATCACTATCAGATTCCGCAGGATATCCAAAATAGTAATCAGCGGCTTCAGGGATGATTATCCTTTCTATCTTACCCGTGTCTGTTTTGGCACAAAGAAGTAAATCACAATAAACGAATATTTTGGGGACTAAAAAAGAAGCGGGTGGAATCAGATAACTTTTGAGTTGTGAAATGACATCTAACCCTGAAAAACCGATTCGTCCCTTCGCTTCGCTATGGGATTGATTTCGGAGACGGCAAGCATCTTCCAGATATTCTTTTTCCCTTCCATTTTCATCCAGCGTCAATAGGTCAAAAAATAATCCAGTTGGTTGAGCTATGTCGCCAAAAGTTTGCAAGAATCCCTCGGTATACTTTATCATCCGTTCATTAACTTCCAGAGTGGAAAATCTGTTCTCAGCAGTTGTATAAATTCCGATGTCCCATGAACCAGCATCTTTAACGTAGCCCCATGTATCAAGGATAGGTTCCTTAGTTTCAGTTTTGCCTGGCATTTCCTATTCAACCTCCTCAGTTTCGGGTGGTAAAACTCCCCCCGATAAATCGCGCCTTATGATGCTTCTTTTAAGTTTACCATCCATCGAATCACGGTAGATAATTTCCAATTCGTCTACATTGCGCAACCGTCCCGTTTTCGCATCTCCTGTCACTTTTCCCTTGAGAAATGCTTCTACGTCAGCTTGATTAGAAAAATATTTATCTCCTCGGCGTAACGAAATTTGTGAAAAATCCAGAACGATAATTCCACATGCGCCCTCCGTTTTTATCTGTGTATTTGCTTTGTCAATGTGCTTGTTCCATGTCTGCTTCACAGGTGGTTTAGTTGCAGTTTTAATCTCCAATTTTTTTACCACTCCACCCTTCGTTATAATCGCTTCAGCAGTTCGAACTTCTTTCACGGCGTCAATACCGCTCGGCGGAGTTAAGATAAAGATATCGTAACTATCGTCGGCGTATCTCTCCAAATTTCGTAATTCACCTTGCGCAGCCAGGGCATCTGCATTAGTTCCTTTAGCCCGGTTTATAATGCTGTCAATGTCTCCCTTTATGTACTTTGTTAGCAGACGATTTTTCCACGCTTCAAAATTGATTTCTCCAGTTTTAAAAAGCGGCGGCTGCGGTGCTTTTCTCATTGCTTGTATTGGTATACCTAAGACGACATTTGCCAATTTCCGTTTACTCTCACCGGTAGCGATGAATTTATCTGCTCCACGCTTTCCGCTCTACGTTTAACGGGAAGTTGGCCTTTTTAAGTAGAGAACCCCTAACTTACCCGGCATTATTTTCTCGTCGGCTTTTTCTGGAGTTGCCCAGGATACCGATGGAGCGTCAGAACGATAAACTATGTAGTTAAATCCGATGCGGTCAATTCGTGTTGATTTCATCGGGTCAAATCCGCCCAGCACTGAATCGAATGGTATCTTAATTTCCAGTTGATAGTAGCCATCAAACGGCAGAAATGCCATGTCAATCGGCGGGGCATAGTTCGGGCGGTATTCTGGTTGAGCTTGCCCTGCATAGTCATTTTTGCCGTCGATTCCGGCGCCTTGGGGACAGAACCAGAGGATGTAATAATTTTGAGCTTCTCCGTTGGAGATGTAGGCCGGCGCTGCGTCTTCGATGGGCGATAGGGCGATATGTATTTCCAGAGCGTCTGAGTCCATCCACCATCTGGCCACGTCGGGGACGACTACATTATCATCTTTTACCTGAAGGAGAATGTAAAGGTTGAAGTCATC
>CAZRLY010000035.1:20527-26514 GCA_964601015.1 uncultured bacterium | reverse complement strand
AGTTTCCCAATATCCAACTCAATTAATGGTGGATTGCAAAAACCAGGGAATTATGTGGCCACCGCCGGCAACCAAGCTGTATTTTATGCCCTCGGTATTACCGACGAGCAGTTAGAAGAGACTTCACTGCATATCAAACTGCCAAATCCATTGACCAGTCAAATCAACTGGTTTAAGCGGGATTATAATGGGGAAACATCATCGGGTATAACAACTTACAACCCTGAGGTTGGCTATGTTGATACATTAACATCAGGCACAATACTCGTTCTCAAAACAACAGCCACTTCACCCATAATGGGAGATGTCAGTGGAAACGGCGATTTAAGCGCTTACGACGCAGCCTTAATTCTTCAATGGCTCGTGGGCTTGATTGACCGTTTTCCTTGTTGCCCAGATATTGTAAGTCCTGCGTTTCCAACCCATGCTGATGTAAGTAAAGATGGCACGCTCAGTGCGTATGACGCTTCCTTGATATTGCAATATGTAGTGGAATTTATAGGCAGTTTCCCAGATGGGGGTGTTCAAAGATGAAACTAATAACTGACCGAAAATTACACCCAATCTACGATAAAGTCGAATCTGGCGAACGGCTCTCGTTTGAAGATGGACTGAGGTTGTACAATTCGCAGGATATGCTAACTATCGGGCAGATGGCGTCTATAATATGTGAACGCAAGAACGGCAATAGAACATATTACAACCTCAATCAACACATTGACTATTCCAACATTTGCGTTTTGCATTCACGCTGCCGCTTTTGCGCGTATTCCCGGAGGGATATTTCAGAGGAGGGCGCTTTTGAATTGAGCGTCGCAGAATTTCTGGAAAAGGCGAAATACGCGCGGGAGAATGGTTGCACTGAAATTCATAGCGTTGGAGGATTGCACCCCACGCTACCACTCGAATACTATTTGGAGTTATTGAACAAACTAAAAGAGATAATGCCGCAAATCTCCTTGAAATTCCTCACAGCGGTGGAAATTCATCACATAGCACGCATTGCAAAACTTCCGGTACGCTATGTGCTTAAAGAGTTAAAAGATGCGGGCTTAGATTTTGTATGCGGCGGCGGAGCGGAGATATTTGCGGAGGATACTCGAAAAAAAATCTGTCCAAGCAAGTTGAGCGGCGAGGGTTGGCTGGATGTGATGCGACAAGCGCACGAATTGGGCATTAAAAGCAACGCTACGATGCTATACGGACACATCGAAAACACAGAAGACCGAATTGACCATCTTATTCGTCTGCGACAACTACAGGACGAAACCGGCGGATTCATGGCGTTCGTCCCTTTAGCGTTTCACCCCAAAAACACCCGCATGTCTTCCCTACCCGCAACAACGGGCGTCACTGAACTTAAAACCATTGCAGTCTCCAGGCTGATGCTGGATAATTTCGGCCATATCAAGGCATACTGGGTGATGATGGGAACGAAGTTGGCGCAGGTGGCGCTCAGTTTCGGCGCAGATGACATGCACGGAACAGTTATTGAAGAGAAAATATCACACGCTGCGGGCGCGTCTACGCCCAACGCGCTGTCGGTTTCACACATCGAAAACTTAATCAGAGAAGCAGGACGCACACCGGTCGAAAGGGATACGTTCTACAACAATGTAGCAAGAGAAGGCAGAAAATGGCACGTAAAATAAAAGTTGGCGCGGTTTCATATCTCAACGCTAAACCGTTAATTTATGCTCTACCCAAAAGGGATGCGGAAATTCAACTGAGTATCGACATACCCAACCGATTGGCTGACCAACTCAAATCGGAAGAACTTGACGTTGCGCTCATACCATCCATCGAATACTTTCGCAATCCAGGCTATCGAATTATTCCGAACATCTCAATCTCGTCGCACGGCGAAGTAAAAAGCGTCAAGCTCTTCAGCAGAACGCCAATTGAAAAAATCCGACGTGTCGCTCTGGATACCAGTTCGCGTACTTCAAGGGGTTTGCTGAAGATTTTACTAAGAGAAGTATACGAACTCACACCAGAATACATATCCTATATACCACGCCAAAATATGGAGTGCAAAAACTCTGTTTTTGCAAATTCCGAAATTTCGGAGCGAAAAAAAGATATTTTTGCAGACGCAGTGCTACTAATCGGCGACGCCGCAATGCAACAGTCAACCAAAGGCTTGTATACGATTGACCTTGGAGTTTGCTGGTTAAATTTCACGCGAAAGCCATTTGTCTACGCATGTTGGGTAGCGCGGCAAAACGTCGAATTGGGAGACATCCCTCAACGATTGCTACAAGCAAAAGGGGAAGGACTGAAACACATCTCAGACATCGCCCAACAGGAAGCGCCAAAGTTGGGGTTGCCCGAAGAAGCATGTCGTGACTACCTCACACACAACATTCGATATGAATTGGGCAAAGCAGAGATGGAAGGATTACAACTTTTTTATAAATACGCTGTCAAACTTGATTTGGCAGAACCCGGACGGGAATTTGTGTTTGTTTAATACCAGTAGTTCGTTTCATAAATCGTATAGGGTATTTGGTGTAGATGCTACCCGACGCGGTCGCCTGTAGCGGCAACCCTGTGTGGTTACCTTGGGCAGACACGCTCTTCAGGGCTGCATCTACAATTACCCATCAATTCACGATTGACAGGGCCCAGGAGGTTAAATTGGATAAGATAAGAATAGCAGCAATAGGAGTTGGCGGGATTGGTGGTTCGCATTTGCGCATTGCAAAAAATTGCGCGGATGTGATGGAACCTGTCGCCGTTTGCGATATTAATGCCGGCGTTGCAAAACGCGTGGGTGAAGAGTACCAGGTTGATTTCCACACAGATTACAAGGAACTTTGCAACAGGGGCGATGTGGACGCTCTGGTAACAGCGTTGCCGCATTACCTCTACGGCGAAGTTGTAAGTTATGCGTTGGAATCGGGAATACACGTTCTGAAGGAGAAACCATTCGCTAAAACGCTCTCCCATGCCAAACAGATGCTTGACGCTACAAAGGTTAAGGGGAAAAAATTGATGGTAGCCGGTCAAAACAAATTTGCCTCCGCATTTATTAAAGGCAAAGAGATTGCGGATGCCGGCTCCCTTGGAGATATTTTCTTAACGAGGGGTACTATAATTTATCGTTGGGGAGGCGCTATTAACGACGCCTGGAGCTGGCGCGGCAAGGAAGAATTATCAGGTGGCGTTGCCATCATTGACGCCGGTTGGCACATCCTCGACATGATTCATTGGTACAGAGGAATGCCTTCTGCCGTCTATGCTTCCACAGGAACGATGAAAGGCGCGCCCAAGGGTGAATACGATGTCGATGATAAAGCCGTGCTGATACTGGAATACCCCGACGGCGGTGTCGGCAACATCGTTTCCTGTTACATCACCCTGCCCGGTGAGATGCGGGCAACGTTGCACGGTACTAACGGGAGTTTGGACGTATCGGGTGGCAATCTGACGTTCATCCTTGATGGCGAAACCCAAGAAGTATCGTTACCTGAACAGAAACTTGACCCGATGACGGCGCAGATGAGACATTTTGCGGAGATGGTTGTGTCCGATACCGATTCGCCGAAATCAAGCGGACAATGTGCTTATGAAGTGATGCAAATCGTAGATGCGGCTTATCGTTCGGCGAAAAGTCGGGAAAGGGTGGAGATTTAAGTCGGAATGCGGAATTGGGGGAAAAGGGATAATTGCCGATTAGAGCAGCGGATTTTTTAAAAATCCGCTGCTCTATAGCAAATCATTTCTGAACCTCTGCACACGCCTTCTGCCAACGCACTTCGCCTGACATGCCCTGGTAACTCTTGTCAAAATCAATCTCGCTTTCCGGAGGATATTCCGTTTTGGTCCAAAACGGATTGTTCCACAAAAATGGGAGCGTTCATGCGCAAAGCTATGGCGATAGCATCGCTCGGCCGAGAATCTATTGCCTTAACCTCACCGTTGCTATCCAAAATCAACTTCCCGTAAAACGTAGTTTCTCTAATTTCGGCTACCACAGCCGCCGTCAATTTGATGCCACACTCACGCAGGATATTCGCAACTAAGTCGTGCGTCATCGGACGCGGCGTTTCTTGCCCTTGTAATGCCCGCTCAATAGCCTGACTTTCAGGAATTCCAATCCAGATGGGCAAGCGTTGCAAATCGTCCTCCTTGTTGGCGAGGAAAACAATCGGCTGCTGGTTATTATCATCCATCGCTATGGACAAAACCGATACCTCGCACAACACCTTATCTGCAAAATCCTGCGGCAATTTGTGTTCTTCAAAATTCTTTTTGACCACTTTAAAAAACTCCTCCTTTAATTGCTTGCGCGCTTCGTGCAAGCGACTCTTTACAGTGCTGACGGATATGCCCAGAAAATCTCCGATGTCTTTATACGATAAACCATCCATGTAAAACAGCGTCACCGCCAGCCTGTTCCTTTCGGAAAGAGTGTTGATGGCTTGTCTGACGAATTGGCGCATCTCCTCTTTTTCCATCTCCTCAAGCGGCGAAGGTGTTTTCTGGTCAATAAAATCTACTTCCGACGCATCTTCAATGGAAAGAAGGTTATCGTTCTTCTTCCGCAACCACATGCGACATACGTTCCGCGTCACCTGGTTTAACCAACTGGCAAACTTCGACGGCTCGCGCAATTGGTACAAATCTTGGTATGCTAACACAAACGCTTCCTGCGTCAAATCTTGCGCGTCCGCAAAATTGCCTGCGAGATGATAACACAAACCGTATACCGCGCTCTGATACTTGCGAACTAACTGCCCGTAGGCATCATTATCGCCTGATAAAGTTAGTTTTACGAGGGTTTCGTCGTTTGCCATCTTATTTAACATAGGTGCAGAATTTTGCAAAAGGTTGGGTGAAAAATTAAAGATTTATAAAAAAAGGGCAAGGGCTAAGAAACGGATTAAAGAAAGAAAAATACAGGTAGTAAGTTTTACAGTAACTTCTTTGAAGTTTCTGTAGGATTTACTGTTCGGGGCAAATAAGAAGCCAACATGATTTCTGTGAAAGTGCATTGGGTGGTTAGGTATTTACCCAACCACCCAATGCACTACTCATCAAACAATTCACTTAGCCGACGGCGTCTGTGAGGATGACGAAGTTTTCGGAGGGACTCTGCCTCAATTTGTCTTACTCGCTCGCGGCTGATTCCTAATTCTTTGCCTATCTGAGCTAAAGTAGCAGGACAGCCGTCGCACAATCCAAATCTTAGCTTGATTACCAAAGCTTCACGCGGCTGAAGGGTACTTAGTACCTTCTCTATAACCTCTCTTCTCGCAGTTTTCAATATCTCATCTTCTGGCGAGAGTGATTTATCATCAACCACCAAGTCTCCGATGGTTTTCTCTCCGCTCGTCTCATCCAACGACATATCCAGCGAGATAATATTCTGGGTGCTTTGGAGAATTTCCCGGACTTTGTCTTTGGTCAAACCCACCTCGTTTGCTACTTCTATCAAATCCGGTTGCCTGTCGAGACGTCGCTCGAGTTCAAATGCAGCCTGATGAATTCGGCGTCTGTTCTCAGCGATGTAACAGGGTACGCGTATTGTTCTACCTTGGTCATCCATAGCGCGCCGTATCGCTTGCATAATCCACCAGATAGCATAAGTGCTAAATTTGCATCCTTTTTCAGTTTTGAATTTCTCTACTGCTGTCATCAAACCAATACTACCTTCCTGCATCAAGTCCATAAAGGAAAGGTCAATATTTCTGAATGTGTACTGTTTGGCAACACTGGCAACTAATAGCAGATTCGATTCTACAATCCGTTGTCTTGCCTCTAACATTTGTGCTCTGCCCATTTCCAGGTCAACAAGAATGGCAGAGATCTCAGCCTCAGTGAACATTATAGCCTTAGTGGAAAAAACTGGGGATTCCTTCTTCACTTCAGCACAAATTTTGTCTAATTCTGTTGAGGTAAGCGCATATAATTTGGGAAGTCCATCTTTATCGGCATTGCGCCTGCGTCTGGTACGCCCTGTGGATATTACCCTCTTCTTT
>CAZRLY010000035.1:7327-20517 GCA_964601015.1 uncultured bacterium | reverse complement strand
GGAAGAACACTCTTTAATTCTTTGATTAAGTGCTGGATATTACCCTCTTCATTATTTCTCTGAGGGTAGAATCGCCAAGTTGCTTCAAAGCGTTTCTAACCTTAGCTCTGCCCATCTGAAATTGCCCAAACAGTCCCTTTTCTTGTGAAGACGTAAGCAAAGGTGTACGCCCAATTCTTTGCAAGTACCTCCCTATCGCGTTGTCAAAAGGACTAAAATTTCGGTTGTTTTCGCTTGCATACCCACTTTCAAATCCTGTTTGAGAGAGAGTATAGTTTACATCTCCAATATCAGACTCCGCAAATAATCCTTCACTGTTTATAGCAGATGTCTTTGATAAAACACCACCTACCTCCCGATGAATTAAACCCTGGGATTTATTCATATTAAACTGCCTGGTTCTTTTTTTCTAAGTGTTTCGAACTGTTCTTATACTTTTAAAAACCAGGGTTTTTCACCTTCCTTTCCTTTAAAATATGTTCGATTAGCCCCCCTTTCGGGGGCTAACGAACTGCCATTTAAGGCATCTCCCTACGGGGATATTGTTATCCTCGCCAAAGTACGCCCGTTGTTTGGTGCGGGATTATCACTGATAATCCGCGCTTAAGTTTCTTCGAACATTCTCCGAAACCATCAGAGCCTCAAACTGGATACATTCAAGGGTGACCGCCTTTTCAGGCAAACGGAATACATAGTAGGATTATCCTTACTATTTGGAGTTTCAGAACATTTGACCGTGTCCACAAAAAGACACAGGCTTCGCCTTTGTCTTTTACTCAGTGTCGAACACAGCTTAATTCCCTACTTAGGCTCGAAGCCATGTAGAAAACATCAAAAAACCATAGAAAAACTATGATTATTCGAAGCTGCTACAGAGCTCCTCAAGGGTGAATCAAGCAATTTATTTTTATAACGATTCTTGTAACGATGAGGATACGAAAAAGGTTAATGTATTATCACTAATTTTTGATATTCAGATTAAAGCGCATTTGGTATTCTAAAAAACATACCCGCTCCCATACTCACCTACTTTAACTACGTCTTCGCAAAGAAGAAATCTACAAGCTGTTCCACATCAAACGGGTCAATTTCGTACCTGTTTTTAAATCCCTGATGAATCTCCTCCTCATGGGCAGTTACTTCCTTGAGCGGCAACTCAATCGGTTGGCGTCCGAGCCTTCCGGATTCACCCATAGCCATCTGAATTTCCATGTCCTTGCGTCCCTCGCGAACACCATAGCGGGTAGGTTGGTCGTTTATGACGGCTTGGGCGATGCTATCCATCTCCTCGATGATAGCCAACCCTCCTGACCGATAGCGTGGATAAGGATTTTCCCACGTAACTTTGGGTTCCGTTTCGATTTCTACCCTGTCAAGGATTCTCGCACCGTCCACCTCTTTTGTAACTGATTTAATGGGATACGCAGTTGCTTTTCCGCCGGAAAGTCTTTGTTCTTCCGTTGTCAAATAGACATCGTTTTCAATGATAGTCCCCGTCGTTCCGTCTACCTGAAAGAGTGTTTTGCCTTTCCGCCCGAGCGCATGGCCGTGGTACAGAGCCGAATAGGCGTTGATAGCGATAGCGCCGTTTGCAAAATCAATGATGCCCATCGTCCAATTCTCCGATGTATATTGTCGGACAGAACTGACATTTACGCGTGGTATGGGGTTGTGCATTGAGATTCCCGTCACGCGCGTGGCTTCTGCGCCGGCGAGCATGCGAAGGCTGCTGATGATGTGGTATCCGCCAGTCTGGAACAGCCCATAAACCCTGAGAACGTCGCCGATTAAGCCTTCGCTAATTATTTTGCATTTCATCAAATGCACAGGTTCGCGGGGATAGTTTTCCGCTACCTCCAGTTTTACACCATTTTTATCTACAGCGTCAATGATCAAATCCGCCAGCGCTGCGGTAGCGGCGACAGGGGTTTCGACGATGATGTTGACGCCGTGTTCGGCTAAATAAACGCAGATGGCGTGGTGTGAATCGCCGGGCGTGCTGACAGCAACGATGTCTAAATCCTCGTTTGCCACCAAATCCTGCACACGCCCATAAGCACATACACCTAAATCAGACGCTATCTTTTTGGCTTTCTCTTCGTCGCTGTCACAAATAGCGACAAGGTTAAAAACATCGTCCATGATGCGGATGTGTGACAGTCGTACAGCGACGCCCCTACCACCCGCGCCAATTAATGCGATATTTAATTTTGACATGATTGTACCTCACTTATTACAATGAAATACGCCGAAGAAACTGCCATATTCGTGAGTACAGTTGTCTCGGCGTACCTTGCTGATAACTGTGGTTGACTATTCTCCAGTATACTTCGATTTGTCTACCAATTTAATCTTTTTCATTACATCGCCTTGACGTAACTGCTGAACAACATCCATACCTGCGATAACCTGTCCGAACGTTGTGTAATCCCCGTCCAAACCCGGTTGTGGTGCCAAACAGATGTAAAATTGGCTGGTTGCCGAATCTGGTGCGCCCCCTACACGCGCCATGGCGACTGTGCCTGTGTCATGTTTGTGCATTTTGGCAATTAATTCAGGGTTCTGAAATTCTCCGGGTATCGTCTGACTTACTCCGACTGCGGGACGTCCACCTTGAATGACAAAGCCTGGGACGTATCGGTGAAACTTTAATCCATCATAAAATTTCATGCCGATTAACTTTTTGAAATTTTCAACCGTTTTAGGTGCCGAATCCGGATAAAGTTCGATGACAATATCACCTTTGTTGGTTGTGATAACAGCGACTTTATCGACTTCCTCCATCTGGTCAGACTCAGTTATTGTTTGACTTTCTGGTTCTTCTTTTGGTGGAGGTGCTGGCTTTTCGGTTTTTACATTTTCGGTTTTTACAGCGGTTACCCGAGCATCTTCTTCTGACGTGTCCTTCTGCTGTTTTTTGGCACAACCGAGAAGCGAAAAAAGTAGAATGATAATTAGTGTACTTAGTAGTGATGTTTTCAATTTCATTTTTATCTCCTTTACTCATACTTTCGCCCATAGCGAAAGCGAAACGCAAATGATTTTAACATACCCGCTCTTGAATGTCAACAGGAAAATTTTTACCTTGTTAGTTTTTTCAAATTATGATAATATTAACCTTATCCAAGAACATTCGTCAGGGAATTGACTATTGACCGTTGACTATTGAAAAAAACTACTTCTTTCCAATCTTCAATCGACAATATTCAATTCAAACAATCTTCAATATTCAATCGACAATATTCAATTTTTGTGGGTGAGCGTTGTTGTTCAGTCAAAAGGAAGAAGGTAAAATGGTTAATTCAAACGCGGGCAGACACATTGGGTTGCCCCTACAATATTTCTGGAAAATTACTTTTGTATTGTTAGTTTATGTATCGGTCGCAACAACTACAGCGGCTCAAACTCAGAAACAACATCAACAAGCGCAGCTTGCCATATCCAAAGCTGACCGATTGTATTATGATGGTAAATATGCCGAGGCTGTGAAAACATTCAAAGAAATTGTCAAGAAATATCCTAACTCCCCATCAATTGGCCACATACGTGTGCAGATGGGAAGGTGTTATGCCAAGCTCGGTAATGATGCTTCGGCTATCCAGTCATATCGGAGCGTGGTGGATGACAACCCCAACGGCTCTTACGTTACTTCGGCTGTTTCGCTGATAGGGAATCTGTATGTGTTGCGGTACCAGTACCAAAAAGCAACGGTAGCTTTGCAACAGATAGCTGCAAAATATCCCAGCACTAAGGCGGCGGACATGGCGCAATATCTCATACCCAGATATTTGGAATATCAGGGTGAAACGGCAAAGGCCATCGCTGGTTACGAGAGTTTTTTGAAGGCATTTCCGCGTTCGGTATACCGTAGTAGCGCACTTTCAAGTCTTGTCTCACTTTATCTAAAACACCAAAAACTAAATGAAGCAGAACAAACATTATTAAAACACATAAACAATAACCCAAATGATGTCGATTTGATGCGTAATCTCGCTGCCGTATACCAAAAGCAGGGGAAACTCGATAAGGCGCTTAAACTTTATCAGACTGCCATAGCAAAGAGTCCAAATAACGAGCGAGTTCTGGAGGAACTGGGAAAACTTTACCTACAAAAAGGTGATAAAGCCAAAGCAATCGCAGAGTGGTCGAAAATTGCGGCAGGCACACGAACCCAGTATTATGCGCTCTATCGGCTTGCTTCTATCTTCAAGGAACACGGTTTCTACGACAACGCCATAGAACAATACGAGGCAGCCATCAAATTGCAACCTACATACTCCTTCCTGTATACGGGTTTGGCGGCTATTTATAAAATTCAGGGCAAGGTGGATGATGCCATAGGTATTTACCTACGGGCGTTGTTGAGATTGGGAGTAAACTATAGCGGGCGGGATAGTATCATCTCAGATATGTCTGAACTTTACGACGGGGAACTTCAAGCGGCACTTTTCGACAAGGCAATAGCAAAAGTAAAAGCGGAACTGAAAAAGAAGCCAACGGACACGGGGATTGTCCTGTCCTTAGCGGAGATGTATTTCCACCGAGGCGACTTTGCCTCTTCTATGGTTTATTTCAAACAATTAGCTGCCATTTATCCTGACCAGGGTAAAATTTTCGACAAATACGCTCGTATACTGGAGCGTGACAACAAACCCGTCGCCGCGTCGGAGTTTTATGCTACCATTCCCCGGTTGTTTCCAACGGGTAGTTTTTCCATGCGCGCCAGACTGAAGAGCGGACAACTGTATTACCAACTGGGCAGATATGAAGATGCGCTGAAAACCTTGAGGGAGTTGATTCGGAAGGATGTAGCTAAACAGCATTCAGGCGAGGGGTATCTTTTAATGGGAGAAGTTCAACTGCGCGGTTTGCGCGATGTGCAGGCGGCAGCCTCAACGTATGCCATGCTTGAGCGGTTGTCTGCCGCTACACCAAATGCGCTTGAGATTAGAGTCAGGCAGGCGGAATGCTTGATGTTGCTCGGCAAATACGCTGACGCTGAAGCTGTCTTGAAACCGATAGCTGAAGGCGTGAGCGAATTTAACGTTGGAGCTAAAAAGTTACTGGGCGATTGCTATCTTTTCATGGCGAAATTTAAAGACGCGCAGGAAGAATACCAGAAAATTATTGCCCTACCCGAGGATACGCCTTTTACCAATGACGCCCTTGCACAGGTTGCTGTGATAACGGGAAACTCGGATTATTTCCAGCAACCCTTAGCGATGTATGCTGAAGCATTGCGCCTGGAACTGAACGGCGACTACGATGACGCTCTCACAGCATACAACGCAATCATCAAGCAATTCCCCGACTGCGCGCTGAAGGATGAACTTATCCTGGCGATAGCCGACAATCTGTTGCGCCGGGAATTGGTTAAGGAAGCAATCCAACACCTCGAACAACTCCAACAGTCGGATAGTCCGCTTGCTCCCGAAGCGCAGGCTAAAATCGGCGACATTTATCGTTGGCAGTTGAAAGATGTCTCACAAGCTATGAAAGCATATTCAACACTGCTTGAAAAATACCCGAATAGCGTCCTGACAACTTATGCCAGAAACCAAATTTTAGCCCTGAAAAACAGATGAAAAATCGGGTGTATTTTGGAGTGCGAAAATTCAATTTTCGCAGAAAGGAGACTGTTGATGGCAACTAATGACACAAGAGAGGTACCCACTCTCCCATTCAAAAGATTTTTTCGATTTGATGAGGTGAGGGAGTTTGTGTGCGCGTTAGCTGATGCTCGACCGGATTTGGTAAAACTCACAACCATAGGCACATCACGCGAAGGGCGGGAGTTGTACATGCTCACCATAACAGATTATCAAACGGGCGCGCCTGAAGATAAACCCGCCTATCTCATTCACGGCAACATCCACGCGGCAGAGCTTTCAGGTACGCATGCTGCTCTATATACGGCCCGGCAACTCGTAGTCGAACACGACAAATCAGACATGTTGAACGGGACAGAGCCGCGTTCACTACAGCGAGTAGTTTTTCACATTGTGCCGCGTATCAATCCTGACGGCGCCGAGTTTGTCGTAACAACTTCGGGTAGTGTTCGCAGCCGTACTGACCGGTCAGTACGTGAGGCGAATACTCTATACCAGGAAGACGTAAATGGCGACGGTTTGATACTCACCATGCGCAAGGAACACCCGGATGGGCAGTATGCAATTGACCCAAAAGACCAACGGTTGATGATACGCAGGACTAAAGAGAGTTCACCGCCTTTTTATCGGACGCTGCCTGAAGGATTTATCCACGATTGGGATGGCACTGAAGACATCAATATAGAGGGCAGAAGTTTCGACTGGAACCGAAATTGGTCTTACGACTGGCGACCGGAACCGGAGCAAGCCGGTGCAGGGGATTTCCCGTTTAGCGAGCCGGAGATGCGTGCTCTGGCAGAGTTTGTATACGCCCGTCCCAATATCTTCGGTATACTGGGCTATCACACTGGCCCAGCCGCAGTCCTTCGTCCGCCTTCCACCGGCTCAGATACTGACATAGACGAAGGGGATGTCAGCGTACTTGAGGAACTGGCGAAGATTGGCGCAGATTACACAGGGTTCCCGGTTTACCCCGTGGTGAAATATCACTATGCGGATAGACGCGACATCAATCTGCGCGGGCATTTCCACAACTTTGGCTACCATCACCTCGGATTATTCGTGTTTGAGTTTGAACTCGGCATTTTGAAAAATAGCGCGGGAATCAAAACTGACGACATGATGGCGACGACACAACACGAGGAGCGAGAGGAAGAGATGAGGCGTCTGATGAAGTGGTGGGATGAGCAGGACGAACGCGACGAAATTTATAAGCAGTGGACACCGTTTGACCATCCACAATTCGGAAAGGCTGAAATCGGCGGACTTTTAATCAGACACCTCGCCGGCCCGACACTACCGGACTTGAAAAATATAGCGCAGGGAACTTACAAGTTCACCCTCGAACACGCTCTCCGACACCCGCGCATTGTGCTTGAAGATGTCCGTATGGATGCTGTGGGTGGAAACGTCTACCGTATCAGAGCAAGAATAGCCAATCGCGGCCACTTCCCCACCCATGTCTCCAACAAGGGCAAAAATCTGCGCAGGCTCCGGCCCGTACGAGTTGAGTTCCACCCTACTCCCGGCGTCCAATTGCTGTCCAGCAAGGGACATCACAACCTCGGACATATCAACGGGCTTACCCATAGCCGGTCACTTGAATGGTTCGTCTCCGCGCCGACTGATGCGCAAGAATTGTGTAAAATACGCGTACTCGGAGGCACCGGCGGGAACGCATCTATTACACTGTAGAGTTTGGCTACCCTACAGAAGGGGGATAAAGAATGGGAAGGATGAAAGGGATGAGGGGGATTGAACCCACGATTCAATCCACGCACAAATTTGAACAGGCCCTTAATGTCAAATACACGAAGCTCTTAAAAAATTGCGCATTGTAGAGATTCAGATTAGGGAAGAAACCAACGGAATAACAGTTTATTTCGAGCCTGAGAGTGTCGATGGGTTTGCAGCGTTCGACGCTCTTTCCCCAATCGAAGCTGAAATTGATGAAAAATATAATCTTTCTTTTGCTTCCCTTCCCGCTTACTAAGATTCTCTTATTAAAGTTGAGGCATGAAACCCAACGAAATACTCTTCATCTATTGGGTTTCACTTTCGTTCAACCCAATCTGCATGCTGGTTCACAAACGGGTTGGCAGCCCGCACTACAATGCAAACTGTATTAACACATTCTGTTTTACATTACCCAAAAATACATTTGAAATAACATCCTCTTTATGGTATGATTTTCATAGCAAAGGAGGAGTGATTATGCCAAAGCTCGTTGGCATTGACCTCGGGACTACTTTCTCAGCGATTGCCTATGTGAATGAATACGGCATTCCTGAGATTATCAGAAACGAGAGTGGTAACCATCTTACACCCAGCGTCGTCTTTTTCGATGAAGGTGATTTCATCGTTGGGGAGTTCGCCAAGCAAAACGCTATTGCTGAACCCGAGCGAGTGGTAGAGTTTGTGAAACGTGAGATGGGAAAACCAATTTCTGAGTTTTTCCGAGTTTTTGGTGAAAGGAAATATTCAGCGGAAGATATCTCCGCCGAGATTCTCAAATCCCTCAAGTGCGACGCCGAAGAGGAACTTGGCGAACCTATCACCGACGCCGTCATCACCGTCCCTGCCTATTTCAATAACCCGGAACGCCAGGCAACCATCCGTGCGGGGGAGATTGCAGGGCTTCGCGTCCACCGTATCATCAACGAGCCGACAGCCGCAGCCATCGCTTACGGGATTAACAAGAGCGCTCAAGCATCCACGGTTTTGGTTTTTGACCTCGGGGGCGGGACGTTCGATGTCGCCGTGATGCAGGTAGAGGGGCGGGATATGCGAATTCTTGCAACCAACGGTGACCACAGGCTTGGCGGCAAAGATTGGGATGACGCAATCATCTCTTACATCGTTGAACGGTTTGAGGTAGAATACGGCGAAAACCCACTCCATTCGGTAAGTGCATATCAGGCGCTCCAGTTAAAAGCGGTTGATGCAAAAATCCAGTTGTCAACCCTCACCAAGGCCACAATCATCGCAAATTACTCAGGCAAATCCCTCCGCGTTCAGCTTACCCGTCAACAATTTGAACAGATGACAGCCCACCTTGTTGAACGCTGTAAAAGCCTTGTGGATGTGGTCTTGCAAGAGGCGAAACTAACTCATAAACAGATTGATACAGTCCTATTAGTCGGGGGTTCGACGCGCATGCCGATGATTGGAGAGATGCTGACTCAATATTTCGGCAAGCCTCCCGATACGTCCGTCAATCCCGATGAGTGCGTTGTCATTGGCGCTGCGCTTTTGGGGGCGCTCATTCAATCCGAACAAGAAGGGCTGACAAGGGAAAACGTCTCTCCTTTCCATGAGGGAGGCATTATGCGCATAAGCGACGTATGTTCCCACAGCCTCGGCATGGTAGTCCTCGATGAAATCGGGGAATTATACAACAGCATCATCATCCCGAAGAATACCAACATTCCCTGTGAGATTAGCCGTGATAGTTACTTCACGACAAGCCATCAGCAGACGGAATTAGATGTATACGTCCTACAAGGGGAGCAGTCTTACCCGCGTGATTGTCCAGTGCGAGATGCTTACGAATTCTATGACATCCCTCCACGCCCTGCCAAAGAAACCCGCCTCAAAGTCACGTTCAAATACAATGCAAACGGTGTTATCGAAGTCGAAGCTGAGGATTTGCTTTCGGGCAAGATGCTCCCCAAGCGAAAGAAGGAGGGTGAGATTGATTGGGAAAGTCTCGTCGCTCCCGCTCCCATGCCGATGGACATTGCGTTGCTACTGGACTGCTCAGGAAGCATGAGTGGCAGCAAAATCAGCGATGCAAAGGATGCGGCCATTCGCTTTCTCGACGACATCAATCAGAATGCCCACATCGGGCTGATAAGTTTTGGTGCCCCATCTGCTCACATTCGAGTGGAACTTACTCAGGATTTTGACAAACTCTGTCAAGCTATCCAACGCCTTGACGCCAGCGGTGGGACTCCGATGAGCAGTGCGCTCGCTCTCGCACGGGAGGAAATGCTGGTTGACAAGCAGAATGCAACCGTGATTGTACTCTTGACCGATGGCATGCCAAATGATAGAACGGCAACAAGCACAAAGGCTGACCAAGCGAAACAGCAAGAAATCCGAATCATCGCTATTGGTGTGGGGAGTGGTGTTGATAGCGAGTATCTCAAGCAGATTGCTTCGACGCCAGAGGATTACTATTTTGTCGAAGATAGTGTTCAACTCGAAACTACTTTTGCGACGATTGCAAGTCGCCTTGCCACCGAATCGTTATGGAGAAGTGGCGGGCTTTCTAAATTATGAACAATCCTGTAGGTAGGGTATGGTTGAAAACCTACCCGACAATTGAGCAGTAGAACGGGCAGCCTTGCCCGTTCAGAACCTACCCAACAAAGGAGGCGATGGTTTTGTGTAAAGAAGCAAAGACGGAAGTTCCATCCGAGGAACAAACTCAAAAGATGGCTTCGGACGAGGTTCCTCTTTCACAGCAAGAGAACGACAGCGATGAGGTTGAACATCTTCCCGAAATTGATAAAAAAGGTCAAACCTATGAGTCTGCACCGGATGAGGAACAAGCTACACCACGAGAAGAGCCACTAACAGAGGTACGCGCAAACTTGTCGGAGCTGCGGACACTGTTTGAATCAAAGATTGCAAGGGATAAAAGCCAGTCTGAAATATTCGATGCGCTCTATCTTGAAATGAAGGACTACAAGGAAAATTTCCTGCTTGAAGCGCTCCATAAGCCTATCATTAAAGACCTGATTATGCTCTACGATAGTTTTGCCCTACTTGAATCCCAACTGGATAAAAACCTGGTTTCTGATGAATTAAAACAGTTGCGGACAAATCTGGAGAACGTCCGATACCAACTGCTCGAAGTCTTGTACCGCATAGACGTAACGCCCTACGAACAGCGTCTGGAGCAGCTTGACCGTAAGTTACACAAAACGCTTGAGACGATTCCCACAGACAATCCTGAGCAAGATGGGAAAGTGGCGCAAGTTCACAAGCTCGGCTTCTATTGGCGCGATAAGGTGTTTCGTCCAGAAGAGGTGACTATCTACCGATATACGCCGCCCACGTCTGACTAAGAACCTATCCGGAAAATGCTCGGCGTGGATTGGCAAATCCACGCCACTCGCCGTCGGATTTGCCAATCCGACGGGAGCGTTATGGTTAAATCAAAATTCATGATATCCATGTTCCAACGGTAAAAATCTGGAATCAAATTAGGAGGGAAACTATGAGTAAAAAAGTTGTTGGTATTGACTTGGGCACGACTTTCTCAGCTATCGCTCATATCAACGAATACGGTAAGCCTGAAATCATTCCCAATGCGGAAAGTGAGCGCATTACCCCATCCGTCATCATGTTCGAGGACGATTTGATAACGGTAGGCAAAATCGCCAAACAAAACGCCAAAGCTGTGCCAGAGCAGATTGTCGAATTTGTCAAGCGTGAGATGGGAAAATCCAAGGAGGAGTACTTCCGCACATTCAACGGCAAAGATTATTCGGCGGAAGAGCTTTCGGCGTTAATTCTTGCCAAACTCAAGCAGGATGCTGAAGCATATCTCGGTTGTGAGGTGACGGATGCTGTAATCACTGTGCCCGCCTACTTTCACGACGGGGAACGTCAAGCAACGAGAAGTGCGGGGGAAATTGCAGATTTAAACGTCCTTCAAATCCTCAACGAACCCACTGCCGCTGCGCTCGCCTACGGTATGGATAAGTTAGGCAAAGACCAAAATGTGTTCATTTTTGACCTCGGAGGCGGGACATTCGATGTGACTATCATGCAAATTGATGGCTCTGCGATTAAAATGCTTGCGACTAATGGTGACCACAGGCTCGGCGGCAAAGATTGGGACGATAAGATTATCCAGCACGTTGCGGAACAGTTCGAGATTGAACATGGCGAGAATCCGCTAATTGACCTTTATGCCTACCAGGAACTTCAACTCTCAGCGATTGGGGCAAAAGAATCTCTCTCCCAGAGAACTAAATCGCGGATAATGTGCAGCTACAGTGGCAAGAGCACTCGTGTCGAATTAACTCGCGAGAAATTTGAAGAACTATCAAGCGGCCTGGTTGAGAGGTGTCATTCCTTGTGTGAAGTGGTGCTTACCGAAGCAAAAATGACCTGGGCAGACATTGATACCATTTTGTTAGTGGGTGGGGCGACGCGCAAGCCGGTGATTCGAGAAATGGTTGCCGAAATTAGTGGTAAGGAAATCAATCCACACGAAATCAACCCTGATGAGGCGGTAGTTTTAGGTGCGGCGATTCAGGGGACGTTACGCCAAATCGTTGAGGAACCTACGGCGACTGCGGACATCCCCGAAGCTGTTTTGGATAAATTCATCGGGGAAAATGGACAACCCAAAGTGACTGTGACAGATGGTGCCACGCATAGCCTCGGACTCGTCATTTTGAATCCGCAGAAGGAACAGGTAGTGTATGTGATGATGCCCAAAATGACAGCCGTTCCTTGCGAAGTGTCTGATACATTCGGAACAGTCTCAGCCAACCAGCGATATGTCTTGATTGAGGTACAACAGGCACAGGAAACAGGCGAACCACCTGACCCGGGACGCAAACTGGGTGAATGCCGACTGGAACTTCCTGAAGGTTTACCCCAAGGCACGCCAATCCATGTTACCTACAAATACAACCTTGACCAAACGTTGGAGGTGACTGCCAAAGGTCCCGACGGGCGCATCGCTCAGGCAACGATCCAACGTAGTACATTGAGCGATGAAGAAGTAACCGAAGCAACTCGACATATCCAAGAACTCGAAGTTCAGTAATTTTGTAGGTTGGGATAGGTTTATAACCTACCCAACAATGACTGAAAGGAAAGGTGAATCTCATGTCAAAACGTGATGAATTTGTGGCTCTACTCAATGCCCTCAAAGCGGCTTCTCCTACAATCACCGACCAACAGCGCAAGGGGCTTTTGAGACAAGCTACACAAGATTATGGATTATCAATTGACGAAGCCGCACAAATCTTGAAGGATTCTGGGCTTGTGGTAGGCGAACTGGTCAACTACTTTGAGGTGTTGGGTTTTTCGCTTGATGAGTTCAACGGACTTTCCGAGAGTGAAATAGCCCGCAAGATAGATGATGCCCATGATAAGTTGAGGCTGGCGTCTTTGAATGCAGGTGCCCGCAAACGTCCCGATGGACGCACGGAAGACCAATGGCGGGACATCCTAATCAAGGCGCGGGACACCCTCAAAGACGCCACCAAGCGCAATGAACATCTGGCTGCGCTCAGACATGAGGATGAACTGACTGAATCGCCAATCAGTGGGGCAAGTCGTCCGATTTTCAAATTCCCAAATGGCGATGAGGCGACGAGCGTTCCACAGTTAGCGACGCTCATGGAGAAAAACTCCCGTGACGCCACCGAAGCACTCTATCGTGGCTATATTGAGCAAAGTCTGGGCGGCGCTGGTGAGATGCACTTTGCTGACGCCGCTCATACCGTCGTCAGTCAATATTCCGATGACCGGGAGATGGGGTTGCGTGCCATCGTACAAATCTTGAGCGGCAAAATTCGGTTTGAAAAAGGCGGGGAAGCCTCAACGCCT
>CAZRLY010000035.1:0-7227 GCA_964601015.1 uncultured bacterium | reverse complement strand
ACAAATCTTGAGCGGCAAAATTCGGTTTGAAAAAGGCGGGGAAGCCTCAACGCCTGAACAGATAGCTCAATTGATTGACCAAAATTGGGAACAGGGCAAAACCTATCTGTATAACGGTTTCATATCTATCTGGCTCAAGTACGCCCAACAAGAGAGACTGGCGGATACTGCCAATAACATCGCCAGCCGTTACAGTGATGACAAGGATATTGGTTTGGAGATGTTTGTCCAAAAATTGCACCCCCAGATTGGGCAACCTAAGCTGGAAATCAGTCATACAGAGATAGATTTTGGAGAGGTAGACGCTGAAAGAATCGCTCAAGGCGGCTACACAAGTCAATTCACAATTAGCAATTCTGGGCGTGGACATTTGTACGGCACGGTTCAGAGTTCAGAACCCTGGCTTGAAGTGGATGTAGAAAACTTCAGCGGGAATCAGGTTGGCGTCAAGGTGACAATCGTTGGCTTAGGGCTTCCAGCGCATCTGGAAATTCAATCCAATGGGGGCGCTCTCCGCATTCCAGTCCACATTGCTCCAACGCTTGAGCTTGGAGAAGTAGGAGAAAAAGACGCCTTAATTCCCAAAGCCTTTGAAATTATGAGCACGGGCGATTGGGAAGTTCGGACTTCGACTTCGTGGTTGCAACTTGAAAGTTCGGAGAACTCTATCTCCATATCAGCAAAGCCCAATAAAGCAGGTGTCGGTAGCAATCAAGGGAGTATCGTCATTTCGGGTGGGGATGATACCATGCGGTTGAGCGTTGGGTTTGTCGTTCGTGCCGCACCATTCTACATTAAGCATCGGCTTGCCATTGGCGTTGGTGTTGTATCAGCTATATTGATTGCGCTGCTTGGCTATTATCTTTGGGTGAATGTGATTCAATTCAACCGCTTGGACACGACAAACAATCCCTACCTTGCCATGAAATACCTCGGTTCGAGGAACGAACTTCACGCCTCTCGTGCTTCACAAGCTCTTGTTCGGATAGGTGAGCCTGCTGTCGCTCCCCTCATAGACGCTCTCGCATCAGACAACAGGCGAAAGCGTACCAAGGCAGCAACCACGCTGGAACAATTGGGTGAAGTAGCTGTTCAGCCACTTATCAAAGCCCTTGAGCATCGGGATTATACAGTGCGAGCGTCTGTGGTTGAAATATTAGGGCGGATAGGAGGCGCACAGGCCGTCGAACCCTTAATCAAACTCCTTGAGCATCGGAATTCTGAGGTGCGAACATCTGCTACTGAGATATTGGGGAGGATTGGAGACACACGAGCCGTAGAACCATTAATCAAGGTGTTGAAACAACGCACGGTTAGTGAATCATACGTCGCCAAAGCATTAAAGAAACTGGCTGGCCCCCCCTCTGTATTATTATCAAGACCCACAGGGCACGGACCATATCGGTGTGCGGGACATCCGAATGCCGATAGATTACGTTAAGCTCCAATCACTAAGGAAAGTAGATTACGAGGGTTCGGCGGATAACGTCAAGGAAATCAAAATAGACTTCGAAGGGTATAACGTAGGTGAAAGGGAGCAAACCCTCGAAGAGAAAGAAGTGTTGAGACTCCATTTGACAAACGCCGATGGTGATAGGAACATGGAGATTAAGGCAACATACCATGGTGTAAAGGGAAAACATTCCTCCTACATCAATGGTATGAATGCCGATAAGATAGATAACAAGATAGACATTGGAAGCTCGCTATCATTGAAAGCAGAAGAGTTAGAACCGCTTGCAAAAAAAAGGGCGCAATGCATTCTCAGAATATCTCAACCGCGTGTATATTTCCTATTACGACCAGCTAATTGGTCAACACCATGAACCAATCACTGTTCTCGATCCTTCATCGCGTGAGGGAAAAGCTTATCAGCGAATGGCTATCCGTTCTGGGGAACCTGTAGTCCAGGGGTTGAAGAACTATCTGTCGTATCTGTCGAGCTTCAGTGAAGGTCAACGTATGGTTGAAAAAATAGAGGATTTTTTTTCACGTGCCTATGCTACAAGATGGTGGGAGTCAAAACTAGCTGCTTCTTTGGCGAATGTATTCGACTACGAAGGCATCGTCATCGCAAAACTACCACCCGGAAGCAAAGTTCTATACAAAATAGAGCCTCACGAATACTATGGCGTTAGAATTGTCGAAGGTATACTACGAAATAACAGAGTCGAATGGAAGGAAATCAAGGCACACATCGGTAATCGACTTATGGATGAAACTGGTTCATGGCATTGGGTTGATGATAAATGGATACAGGTTACTGTGGATGGACCCGCAAGTCGGCCCGAGTACTACTGGAAAATGGAGTCCTATCGGAAAGGCAAATACGAGCCACTTCCTCCACCATCTGAGATAGACAGAGAATATTACGAAGCATTATCAAGATAAAGAATTGACGATGCCCGAGACCTGATTTTTCGAATCCACCTGATGTCGAGAATTGGTGTCAAACACGGTCTAAGTCCAGTCATAACGTCATTTTCAGTTTCTGCCAGGATACGGTAGAAGGCATTTTGAAATAGTCTCCAAGTTTACCGCAACTGAATGTCGGAAAGGAGGTAAATATGGCAGACCAAAATGGTTATCAGGATTACATCCGCCAGAGTTTAAGACAAGAGTGAAAAGTAGGTTGGGTCAAGACAGAAACCCAACGAAACACTGTACTTACGCAGGAGATATGGTTTGCCAACGGTTCGGCATTGAGTACGCCAGATACAAATTATTTGGAGGTATTGGGACAATGGTAACAGAAGTTAAAATCGAATTTGACACAGAATTTCTCGAACAGTTAGATAAGCTGGCTCAGTCAGAGTTTAAGACAAGAGAGTCAGTGATAAAAAACGCTCTTGTAGCTTATGTAGAACGTTATACAAAAATGGTGGATATAAAAAGATTAGCGACAGAAAAGTTTTTGAACAGGGAACTTGATTTTGACGATTTTGTCCGTATCGTCGGCTACGATAACGCAATATTAGCGCGCGACATTGACCGAGCTATGAAGGAGAGCATTTTAGATGCCAAAGAAGACTTCGCCTGCTAAGAAATTCATCGTAGGAGACACCAGCGCTCTTGTTTCCTTGCAGACAGGCACCTTGCTGGAAGACGCTCTTTTGATAATTCAACTTTTTGTACCACGCGATGTTGAGGACGAATTGAAAACCCACGCGAGATTTGACTCCAATGCAGCGACAGTCCTTTCCTTGATTCGAGAGAAAAAAATTACTGTTTGCGATGTGCAAAACAGGCGTCGAGTTAACGAACTGGTAGCTCTCTTTCCAAATATCGACATAGGAGAAGCAGCGGCTGTAGTATTAGCCGAAGAACGGAAGATAGAAGTGATAATCACCGATGACTTTAAAGCCTTCCCCTATCTTAAGCGGGTTACAACGGTAAAAGTTCACCTTTCCGCATATCTACTCGCCGGTCTTGTTGTGAGGTGTCGAATTTCTTTAGATGAAGCTCGAACTGTATTTGACCGCATTGCACGCAAGCGCAACTGGCTTGATGCTGAAATTTATCAGCATGCGAAACGCTATTTAGATGAGCTTGTGGACTGAAAGCATAATCTATCTATCTGTGTTAACACATTCTGTTTTACATTACCCAAAAATACATTTGAAATAACATCCTCTTTGTGGTATGATTTTAATTGCGGAATAATTTATCGAAGGAGGGAACTAACAATGACTCAGCAAGAATTATCAAGGGAAGTACAGGAAATCTGGGCGTTATTCAGAGAAACCCGCGAGCAACAACGAAAGACCGACGAGCAATTACGAAAGACCGAGGAGCAAGTAGAGAGGACAAGTAGAAAGGTAGAACAATTGAGTGAGACTGTCAATGCTCTTACTGGCAAGTGGGGTAGATTTGTGGAAGGATTGGTAGCGCCCGGCGCAGTGAGGATGTTCAAGGAAAGAGGCATACAAGTAGGGGAAGCATACACAAGAGCAGTAAGCGATAGAAGTGGTGAGATAATGGAAATTGATGTGCTTGTTATAGATGACGAATACGCTATTGCTATCAGTGTAAAGAGCACGCTAAAGGTAGAGGACGTTAATAGACATATTGAGACTCTGAGTAAATTCCATGAATTCTTCACTCACTTTGCTGATAAGAAATTACTGGGAGCAGTAGCTGGGATAGTGATAGAAGAGGAAGCAGATAAATATGCTTATCGACGGGGACTCTTTGTTATCGGTCAAACAGGGGAGACAGTAAAGATATTGAATGATGAGAAATTTAGACCAAAAACATGGTAGTTAAAGATGAAAGGAGTGCGAATACTGAGTTTTCGCAAAGGATGGAGGGAAAAATGGCAAATAGGACTGAAATATTAAAGGAACGCTCTCTACACGGACAAAGCGAGCCGTGTTATGATAGAGCCATATTTTTAACGGAAGGTTATAGGAACTCAGAAGGTGAACCGATTATCGTCAGGCGCGCAAAGGCGTTGGCGAGTGTTTTGAATAACATGACAGTGCGCATTTTCGATGAGGAACTGATTGTGGGCGACCAAACGGTGAGCCATCAGGCGGGACACAACTACCCCGAATTTGGCAGATTTGGCGGCGGAGGGGCTAAACCCCAAAAGGTTCCGAAGAAGGATAAAGCGGACAGGCAGAATCTTGCTCTCTTGCCTGGAGCCATGGCTAATGCCTCTTCCGTCCTGCCGGGGCATTCGATTCACCAGATAGAACACCTCAACGATGGTTTTTACAACAACTCAAACAGTTGGATTTCCAACGGCGAACCGTCTTGGGTAGAAATTGACTTAGGGGGTGTTCACGAGGTTTCAACGGTTGTTTTCGGCAGCGAACACGCAGGACACTACAACGACAGGGCGGCAAGCAAGTTTGACATACTTGTGGCGACTGCCTACGATGAGGATTCTACCGCAGATACATGGAAAAAGGTATACGAACACAGGGATGGCGCTGTGCATTTGACCAGGGCTTTCGATTTTGAGTCGGTAGATGCTCAGTGGGTGAGGATTCACATCAGGGAAAACACCGGCGGCAATGTGCGCATAGACGAGGTTGAGATTTACGGTTCGCTCATCTCTACGGAGAAATCGGACGATGAACCCGCAGAACCCCAGAAGACAACGTCGGTACAGGATAAACTAACTGAGGTAGCCGAATACTGGCAGGCAAACCCACAACTGCGGGCAACCGGCTCCCTGTTCGGGCATACCGTGCCGGGATTTGAAAAACTTATCCGCAAGGGTTTTGACGGGATTAAAGCCGAGGCGCAAACAAAGCTGGATAACCTTGACGCAACAAACGAGGATGAATTGAACAAGAAACCCTTCTGGGAAGCAATGGTGATTGTCTGCGAAGCGGCTGGAAACTTTGGATTGCGGTATGCTCAAAAAGCAGAAGAGATGGCGGAAGTCGAAAAAGATGCCCGACGAAAGACTGAACTTTTGGACATTGCGGAGGTTTGTAGTCAGGTTCCACAATCCCCGGCGCGAACGTTCCAAGAAGCCCTGCAAACTCTCTGGTTTGGGCATCTGATGATGGAACTGGAGGACCCGCCGAACGCCCATTCCATCGGCAGAATGGACCAAATGCTGTATCCGTTTTACAAACAAGATGTCCAAAACGGTATTCTGACGCGCACACAGGCCCACGAACTTTTAGAGTGTTTTGCGCTGAAGATTTGGAAGAGTTACGACGTACAAAATACGATGCTCGGGGGCGTAAAAACAGACGGCTCTGACGCGGTCAACGAAGTCTCGTTCCTCTACCTTGACGTTGTAGAAAGGCTGGACATTCATCTGCAAATTTCCGTGCGGTACCACAGCAACATAGATAGAAAGTTCTGGCGCAGAGTAGCCGGCGTCAACGCTAAATGCCGCGGCATCCCGCAGATTTTCAATGATGATGTCATCATCCCCGCGCTTGTGAAAAAGGGCATTCCGCTGGAAGAGGCGCGAGACTACTCCATCATCGGCTGTATTGAGGTGACGATTCCTGGCAGAGCGGACCCGAGGGTTGTCAACCACTATACTAACCTCGCAAAATGCCTCGAACGCGCTCTGACCGATGGAGACGGCAATGGAGCGAAAACGAACGCACTGGAGAACTTCACGTCATACGATGATGTCTGGGGGGCATATAAAGTCCGGGTTGCGGAGGACATCAGGAACGCCGCTCCACACATGAACAACGCGGAGATAGCACAGAAAGAGCGGTTCCCAATGCCGATTTTGTCTGCGCTCACCGATGACTGCATCGAAAAGGGAATCGACATCACAGCGGGCGGAGCACGTTACAACTCCACCGGTGTCTGCGGATACGGTATGGCAAACGTAGGTGATTCGTTAGCTGCCATCAAAAAGCTCGTATTCGAGGAAGGAAAATTGACCTTGAAGGACATCCTCGATGGTATGAGCGCAAACTTTGAGGGGAAAGAAGCCTTGCGCCAGATGCTGCTCAATGAAGTACCCAAGTACGGCAACGATGATGACTATGTCGATTCGATAGTCGTTGGTGTTTGCCGACATTTTTGCGAGGAACTTGAACCGTATCGCAACCCTCGCGGGGGAAAATACCACGCGCATCTGTTCTCTTTCGTCGCCGCAGTAGGGGGAGGTACATCAACAGGTGCTTTACCCGACGGCAGGCTGGCAGGAGAACCCGTTGCAAACAGCCTTGCACCACAACAAGGACGCGACCGAAACGGCATCACCGCCTTTCTGAAATCCGTCAGCAAAATTGACCAAACCCTCGCTGCCGCTGGCACATCGCTAATCTTCGACCTGCACCCGTCAATCCTTTCGGGCGGCAACGGTTCAGACGGCGTCGCAAAACTCGAATCGCTTCTGACAACCTATCTTGATTTGGGCGGCGGACACGTCGAATGCAACATCGTCGATGAACAGGTTCTCCGCGCAGCGCAGGAAGAACCTGAAAAATATCGCAACCTTTCCGTCCGAGTCGCAGGATACAGCGCGTATTTTGTCAATCTCAGCAGGGAGATGCAGGAACATATAATTCAGAAGACGAAAAATAGAGGCTGAAGCGGAATGCTTGGAAGTGGGAGATAGTTACTTTGTAGGGAATCATGAATTTTAAGATAGGAGATATTGTTTGGTCAACGAGATGGACTGAGCCAGTAGAGATTACTCTGTTAGAGAAATTCGGGGAGTATGTCAGAATTACTGGGCGAACCATCCATTCACGACAAGATATAGACCAACTCATTTCATGCTCAGAAATG
>CAZRLY010000034.1:0-26572 GCA_964601015.1 uncultured bacterium | reverse complement strand
GCTGGGCATCACCTGGGCAGCGATTAAACGATAACGAGTTGCTCTCATTCCACCATGCCCATTGACTTCAGCACCACGGGTGCCATTTTTTATGTTCGCCGATGAGCTCGAAGTTTTCCGTAATCCGGCTGATTTGCTTAAAGCCGAGCCGGCAGAAAAGTTGGTCGGGTTGGTAGAATAAATCTTATCTTGAGGAAAGCCAAAATGTTCTTGACAGTAAAATAGAAATATGATATACTATTTAGTGTGCTGTTACAGCACACTTTTTAACACAATTTATTAGGATGAAAAAAGGAGTTAGAAACATGAGGAAAGCATTTTTAGCAACAGCTTTGTTCGCCCTGACGCTGATGCTTCTCGGTTCAGCGCATGCGGGGGACTGGATTGCAGATGATGAATTTGCTGCTCCAACCACTACCATCTCAGTTGATGGTGATGCCTCCGACTGGGCTGGTATCGAACCACTCACCGGCGTTGAATTTCAAAACGCGGACGGTAATTGGATGGTTTTCGAGGAATACGGTGGTACCTGGAGTGGTCCAGATGACCAACTGGTTTCGGTTGCCTTTGCATGGGACGAAGACTATCTCTATATTTATATTTCCGTCGTGGACGACGCACATCAAAACAGCGGTGCCGCTTGGAATGGTGATGGCGCGCAGATTGTAGTTGCTGACGCTGCTCGAACAGCGCACACACAACTTTACAACTACGGGCTTAGTGATGCGCAAGACGCTATGATCATTGACAACGAAAGTGCTGCAGGTGGAGGACTGGCTGATGATGATGTTGTCGTTGCTCGTGATGATGGCGCAAACATAACCTTCTACGAAGCCAGATTCACTCCCGCGGCACTAGGCCTCGCGGGTTTCGCGGCTGGTGATCAAATCGGTATTGGCGTTTGCGTCAATGATGGGGACTTAGGCGATGGACAAGATGGTCAGAAAGGCTGGGGTGGTTGGGGACCACACTCCGCTGTTTTCGGTAAAAACGGCGACAAAACTGGCCTGGTTACGCTCTCTCCAGACCCCCCGGCTGCGGTTGAGCCTACCTCAAAACTTACAACAACCTGGGGTTCTCTCAAACGCTAACATCCACTCAAGGTATAATTTTGTTAGGGCGCGGTATGCCGCGCCCTTTTTTTAGCTATGCGTAATAGCACACTTTGCAATAAAAACTTGAAAGGAGTTAAGAACATGAAAGGGATATTTTCGATAACAGCCATGTTTGCTTTGACGCTGATGCTTCTCTGTTCAGCGAATGCGGGGGAGTGGATTGAAACGGATACCTGTGAGGCTCTGACGACTACCATCTCAGTGGATGGTAATGCTTCCGAGTGGGAATATTTCCCACTACTCACCGGCGTTGAATTTCTAACAGCGGAAGGCAAATGGGTTGTTTTTGAGGAATACAATGGTGGTGTCTGGGATGGACCGGATGACCACACAACTTCAGTTGCTTTTGCATGGGACGCAGACTATCTCTATATTTATATTCACGTCGTGGACGACGAACACCAAAACAGCACTCCCGCCTGGAATGGTGATGGAGCGCAGATTGTATTTGCTGATGAAAATCGAAAAGCGCACACACACCTTTACAACTACGGGCTTGATAATACGCAGAAGAATGTCCTCATTGACAACGAACAAGCCGCAGGTGGAGGACTGACTGAAGATGATGTTGTCGTCGCTCGTGATGATAGTAAGAAGGTAACTATCTACGAGGCCAGATTCTCGCCGAAGATAATAGGCCTTAATGGTTTCAAAGTTGGTATGGATATTGGTATTGGCATTTGCGTCAATGATGGGGACGAAGGTGGTGGACAGGATGGGCAAAAAGGCTGGAGTGGTTGGGGCCCACACTCCGCTGTTTTCGGTAAAAACGGCGATAAGACCGGATTGGTTACACTCTCTCCGAATAAACCCAAGGCGGTTGATGCAATAGGCAAACTCGCTACCACTTGGGGCGCAATCAAGAAGTAGGACGTGGCATATTGTATTCTTTTTCTTAGATTATAACGGGCAGGTTGGATTTGGTCAGCCTGCCCTGTTTTTTATCTGGAAATCTATGATCCCCGCACTTCAAGAAAATGGTTTTTTACCACCAGGACTTCATCCGGCTGACCTCGACGAAATCTGGGAAAGATTCGGTCATATATCTGAACGGCGACGAATGTTATTTAGCCGCCTACGCACATTTGCGGAATTTGCCAGATATGTCGGAGCTTTGCGGATGTTTGTCGATGGAAGCTATGTAACCGCTAAAACGAATCCAGAAGATGTCGATGTTGTAATCTGGGTTGGAGAAAAATTTTTGGAATTGCTAGAGTTAGGAAACGAAAAAGCTCTTAATTTGGAACTGATGTTCTTAACCAGAGAACCTAAGGAAGCCTTTGCGGTTTTTGGCGAAGATGGATGGAACGCGTGGTTGAATTTCTTTTCATCTATAAGAAACCGTGAAGGAGAATGGAAAGGTTTAGTGGAGGTACTTCTATGATGATACAAAACGCCAATGAACTTGAAGTCTGCAAACGCCGTCTTACGGAGTTACAGAATCGGATAGAACAAATTGTCATCCATCCTCAAAAGAGCCGAAGGGCAAAAGAAATGGAATTAGCAGGGGTGCGCGGTATGATAGAACAACTTCAAGGGGAAATCCAAAGCTACGAATTCGCTCAGATTCAACCGTCTATCCATACCATCAGGGATAAATTACAAAAAATTGATTCTACAAATTTACCGAATGTGGTTCAGAAAACGTCGGATGTCAGAAAATGACCGACGTCTTATAGCCTGCTTTCCCGTTGGTGTTATCCGCTGTTTGAAGGGAGTGTCTTGGCTTCATAAAAATGACCAACTCTTGTTCGACAATTTACAAACGCGAGCGTATATGTTTGGATTGGAAATTGATGAACCCTCCGGAGTGGATAAATTTATCGCCGAAGATGACGAGGTTGTCTTCGGGAAATACAAAATGCGGGTAATTCACACGCCCGGACATTCGCCGGGGAGCGTCTGTTTTCACATTGACTCGAAGCAATCTATCCTGCTCTCCGGAGATACGCTTTTTCGCCATAGCATCGGTAGAACTGACATTTTTGGCGGTTCCTTTGAACAAATTACCGAATCCATTAAGAATAAACTTTTTAAGTTGCCGGACGGTACTATAGTTTATCCAGGACATGGCCCACAAACGACTATCGGAGATGAAAAGCGATACAATCCGTTCGTGTCAGAGACAACGTCCCTTGCCGTTTGACGAAATCTTTTCAAAAAAAGACTTGAAAAAATGGAATCCATGTGGTAACCTGTTGATGGAAGCTAAAAATCAATCCTCGGAAAGTAGGTCGATTTTCATAAATCGACTTTGCGTCAAGATATGAATCTCTACCTACAAAAGGCTCGGAAATATCAGTAAACTACAAGGAGGGAAAAATGAGAGGCATTAAAGCTTCGATTCTATGTTTGATATTTTGTTTGGGTTTGTTGGGGCTGACAGTTGCTTCCGCAGAAATGAAAGTTTTGGTCTATGAATATGAAGAAAGTGGACAATGGTACTTTAAGCTTTTGGAGAAGAATGTGACTAAGGCGGGCGGGGAAGATATGAAGTATGAATTGACCACAGATGCGCAAAATGACCTAAAACTGGATAACACGGGAAAGTACGATATGGTTTTGTTCGGTACTCACGCTATCGGCGGCTGGGGTAGTTATCATCTGGAAGGAGTAGAAGATGACCTGATAAAGTATGTCGAAGGCGGGGGGTTTATCCTTGTTCAAACGAGCGATGATACCCACTACAAAGGCGATATGTTTCCCGTGGAACTTAAGATGCGAGAATCGGGTGACCACGAGTTTGAAGTAACGCAGGAGGGCGAGAAGGCGGGCATATTCGACAAGCCGAACGAGATTACCAATGTGATAGAAGATGATAGCTATCAAGCGGTCGACAAGCCTTGGGTTGTACTCGCGATTAGCACAGATTCCGGCACGCCGCACACCTTACTTTTAAATCATGGCGAAGGCGAATACATTGTCACTTCCAGCAGGGCTGACCAAGACCTAGAAGGACAGGCCACCACGCATTTACCGTTCATAGAGAACATAGTAAACTATTTCGTCAAGCGCGTTAAGGAGGTGCAAACTGTCACATCTCCTGTCGGAAAGCTAACGACCAGTTGGGGAATTATAAAGGCGAATTAACCGCCGAAATTGTAGGAGTAGCAGGCTTTTAGCTTGAACTGCCGCTTCGCTTCTCCACTACGCTACAGACGCCCAGACTGCATACGCAAGCATAAAGTTTGCTACTCCTGATCCCGTTGAAAAAGCGGCTCCGAAAGCTAAACCAGAACGCAGGAGTGAACGCCTGCTACGAGCGTTTTTCAATATCATCCTCGGGTTCCTGCCCTTTCTTCCCTAACTCTCTTGTCATTTTGCCTTCCTGCCCCTTTCCCAGAAATTCCCCATGTAGGTGTTTAGATATGTCCGGAGTGCAAAAATCAACGAAGTGTATTTTTGCAATAATACGTTGCCACTGATTATTGCATTCCTAATATATCCGGCGGGGAGTTTCTACCCCTTTACCTTTTTGCTTGCATTCCATCTTAGCGTATGATAGTATTTTTATAAACCATGAAAATCGCAATAGTCGGACCCGGCGCGATGGGTTGTCTGTTCGCATGTTTATTGAAGGAAGCAGGACACGATGTTTGGATTCTTGATAAATCGCAGGACAGAGCAGCCAGAATCGCAGGGGAAGGAATACATTTAGAAGGAATAGGCGGCAGACGGATTATTCACCTGAAGGCGACTGCCAATCCCAACGATATTGGCGTAGCCGCACTGGTTTTCATCTGGGTGAAGGCTTATGACACCAAAGCAGCTATCAATATCGCTTCCCCTCTTCTTTCGTCGGATACTCTGGTGATTTCGTTGCAAAATGGGTTGGGAAATCTGGAGGCGATTGCCGATGTAGTCGGGATTGAGAGGGTAATCGGCGGGATAACCTCACACGGCGCAACACTGCTCAACATCGGCAAGGTAAGACACGCGGGAAAGGGCGACACGGTTATTGGCAGAATGGATAAGAGGGTAGATGGTGATGTGCGAAATGTAGCGGAGTTGCTTTCGGAAGCACACATCGAAACTCATATCTCAGATGATATTTTTGTCGCAATCTGGAGTAAACTGATTATAAATGCTGCGATCAACCCGTTGACAGCTATCACGCGTCTGAGAAACGGGCAGTTGTTAGATTTCGATGAAACGCGAAGGTTGCTTGATTTAGTAACCGTTGAATGCGAAAAAATTGCTCAGATGGCAGGAATCTTGTTAGCGTATCCGGACATGAGAGGTAAAGTATATGCAGTTTGTGAGGCGACGGCGCAGAATACTTCCTCGATGTTGCAAGACGTTTTGCGCGGCAGAAAAACGGAAATAGACGCAATAAACGGCGCTATCGTACAAAAGGCGAGGCAGTTGAAAACTGACGCACCGGTGAATGAAGTTTTGACGTGTTTGGTCAAGATGACGGAACAAGCAGGCTAATCGCTTTAATACTTTTTGACTTATTTTCGCTTCAAACTTGCGCTACAACTTTGCATACGTTGGAGGTAGGTTGATGGAAAAAGAACTGGAACCTGATTCTCTATTTCAAGGGCGGGCACACAGGCACCGCCCCTACTCAAAGTTTTTCATCTCTTGTTTGGCATTGACAAAAAAGACCAAATCAACACAGAACGCAGGGAAATACTAGCGGCATCAATCAGAATAGACGCTGTCATTACTTTTGGTGACGACTTCGATTTTGCCAATCTGAGAAAGTGTATCTTCCCCTGGTTGGGAAAGAAAAATATCTTTGAGTACAAGGGAAAATTTGACCCGCTGAAAGTAGGGCAATATTGCCAGTATGTCCTTGTGGAGCTTGGTTTGATGCTCATCCGATGTCTTAACAAAGAGCGGAAAGATAGAGCAGGGAGGGAATGGCTCAGTCAAAAAGGTACGCGCAGTTGTTGGGAAAAGCTAAAAAGCCAAGGTGCCAAACACTTATGTACCGCCACCATCCTGAACACAATTGACCCAATGGGTGTTCGTGAGAGTTTTGGGTTGGAGCCTGTGAATCAGTATCCCCATTTGCAGGGCGCGTTGTACGGGCAGGTTCTTTTTCAGAATAAACTCTTTGGTAGCGTTCCTGTCTATCTGGTTGTACTAAACAAGCTGAAGGTATGTTCAATCAATGCCCCGTTGCTTCTTCTCTCGACCGGGGAGAAGCAAAAAGAATTTTGCCGATGGCTTCTTACCGATGCCAAAGGGATGACGATAGAAGAACAGATAATGTATGAATTCTATTTGGTTTCCTATAACTTGATTGAGGATGAGGAGGTGAAAAGGGAGATGGGAAGGAGAAGGATAAAAATGGATTATGGCGCTGTATTCGAAATGTTCGGCCCGCCAACACCAGAAGAGATGGCTAAATTCATTCAGAAAATTTACCATGTTGATTCAATGAAAGAGGGGGTACAGAAACTTCTCGGCGTTTCTTCCCCAGAGGAGGCGGTTCTTGAACTGACAGAAACGAAGAGAGAGCGAAAAGAATTGTTTGAACTCCTTCGCCAAGAGTTCGAAAACAGTGGGGAAGAATAACGTGGAAAATGCTGCTTTTTCTGAAGAGCCGCTTCACCTCGGAGCTTTGCTCCGAGCGCGTTGGTGGGAGACATACAGAACATAAAGCCTGCACGGTTAGTGGTGTGGGGGCTTATTTTAACTACAAATATAGGATAATCAGCGTCGTCTGAAATCATGGCAACACAATTCTATTCAAAATTTAAGCAACCTGACCAACAGTTCAGCCCAACATCTATTTTAACGTGGCGCGGTGATTTTTCAGAAAGGGCTATCAGAGGACATACAACATCGTTGGAATCCGAAAAGCAACGTGCGCGCAAAGTGTGGGTATCCCTTCAGCCTGTCCTGCAAAATTTCACAAAACCGTATTATTCGCTTGTCTTTTCGGAAATCTCCGTCCCGCGTACGCTACGCTCCGAAGATGTGCGATTTTTCGTCTTGTCGAGGTTGCCGCCCCTTATCGCTGAGTGTTTGATAAAAACCTTTCTTAAAAGCGTAGAGGGCGCAAAAGTACCCTACTACGACGTAACCGCCCAGTTCAGAAATCTTCTCGACGGCGACTTACAGGTTGCAGGCAAATTAAGAGACAGGACGATATTTTGTCTTTTCACCGAAGTCTCTGTCGGGACGGAGGCCGACGCTACGGCTATGACGAACGACGCAAACGTTGATGTTTTGTCCAGCGAGGGAGTGGAGATTTTGATTCGTCGTTTTTTTGCGCCTTACGCTTCTGCCTTTAAAAATTACCTCGGTAACACGATTCTCGGCTTCTGCATTGAACCGCCGGATCTTCTCAATTGCGATGTCAAACATCCCCTCAAGTTGCCCTGGACGCCTGAGTTTCCAGACTACCTTCCCGAAGAAGGTGCCCTGATGGAAAAGCTGCCGTTGTTGTTTTACGATACCTACGAATCTGCCGCAGTTCAGCAAGACTTCTGGCAGAGTCTAACTCAGAAGTTCGCAGAGACTTGCGTAGCGCGACTTAGGGAGTGGTGCCATGAGCAAAAGGTTAAATTGGCGTTGACTCAACCAATCCGTGCTCGAAGTTTTACACAAAACTCGCTTCCCCTTTTCGTCGAATCGGATGTCCCGGGCGTTCATCAGGTAAAGTCAGAACTGCAACTCGCCAAACGGTTGGTTTTGCTCAAACATGCCTCCAGTATCTCTGAGCAGTTCAACAAACCACATACTTTGAATAGAAAAAATGTTCGGTTTTCCGCCCAAACAGAACTTTTCAGATGGTTGGATGAGTTGCACTGGGAATCTATCGCTGGTTGCAATATATTCTCATTATTCAGCCAAAATAGAAGAATTATAGATAATCTTGAAGACTACATCAAACGTCTTAACTGTGCGTTGTCGCTGGGGGAACGCTGTCGTCAATTGCTCGTTGTCAATCCGATGAGCAGTTTATGGGTAAAATTTGGCGGTCAGGATTGGTACTGGATAATTAATGAACTGGCTTACATAAGCGAGCAATTGATGTTAATCCACCACGATTTCGACTACGCCGATGAAAACCTCATGGTAACTCACGGAGGAATATACCCTGGAGTCCGAAAATTTAATTTTCGCTTGGAGCGTGCGCGTACTTGCCGCCTTATGCTCGGTAGTGCTAATTACCCTGTCGTTCTGGTTCCTCCCTGCATCAATTTACAATCAAACACCGTGGAACTGCTCAAAAAATTTGTATCCGCCAAGGGCAAGCTGATAGTTTGTGAGCCGTTGCCATATCTCATGGACGGCATGGGCGGCGATTATGCCTATCCGCTGGAACGGTTGCTACATCACAGACGTGCCAGCATCCTGCGGGGTTCACAGGAGGAAAAAGTACGCCAGCTTGAAGTTATCCTCGACAAAATCGCTAGTGATAGCATCAACATCTATGCTAAACCGGAGAACCTGAAAGCGAAGGGCATTGTAAAACACCATCGCAAATCTGAAAACCTACATATCTGCTTGCTGCTGAATACTAAAGAAGAACAAGTCGAAGTTTTGCTGGAGATTGATGGGCAAAGGCGCGTCGAAGAGTGGAGTTTGGTAAACGGGGAGAAATTTGAACCTGTACGGTGGCATGCCGATAATAAAACTTATGTGGAAATGAATTTTGAAGCTAAAATGGCAAGGTTGTTGGTTAGTTGGGGAATTTAAGAAACCAGGTTTTTGCGAAAAAATTGGTTTCTGTGTCTGTTTTTGAAAAGGAGATTATTCAATGCAGCGTAATTTTATCCGCATCGCACATCGTGGCGCTTCAGGTTTAGCACCTGAAAATACCTTAGCCGCCTTCTCCAAAGCGCTCGAAATCGGCGTGGACGCGATTGAATTGGATGTGCATGCGACGAAAGACAGGAAAGTAGTGGTAATTCACGACAGTACCCTTGACAGAACGACTGACGCAAAGGGCAAAGTCAGTGAATTGACTTTAGCAGAGGTGCTGAAGGCGGACGCGGGAATACGGTTCGGCAGGGAATTTTCTCAGGTAAAAGTTCCCACCTTGAAAGAGTCTCTTGATTTGATAAAGGGCAACGCCATAACCGTAGTGGAAATTAAACAACAGGACATCGCAGGGGAAGTGGTGAAAGCAATTGAGGACACAAACGCCCTCGACGACATTGTGGTAATCTCTTTTCACCCATCGGTTTTATGTGATGTCCGGCAGATAAACCCACGCATTCCCACAGGGTTGTTAATCGGGGCCAATGCGTCTGAAACCCCCTACGTTCAGGGGGTTGAATATGTACACAAAACAGCGGAAGTAGGCGCAAGTACGCTGTCGTTATCTCATCCGGCAGTCACGCCTGAATTGGCGCAAACTGTACGCGAAAGAGGCGTCAATCTCTGGACGTGGACGATTGACGAAGTTGATAGGATGCGAGAAGTTTTGGATTGCGGCGTTGACGGAATTACGTCGAATTATCCTGACCGATTTAGCGCAGTCCTGTAAAATACGCGCGGTACGAATTTTGCTACATTCTCTTTTTATAGTTCACGTCAATGCCTTCGATGGAGTAGAGCATCCGCTTGTTATAGCGCGGAGCACCGAGTAAAACACGCCGTTCGCTCGTCTCCGCACGGAGATGGTATAACAAAATCATTACTAATCGTTTTGCCCGATATGGTGCAGAAAATACCTTTTAGATGCCCCATATCGGTTCAGAAGGAGAAAAATATGAAGAAGTTTCACATCGCAGAAATATTCGTCATAATTGCTTTAATCGTTGGGATTTTCATAGGTAAATCTCTTACCAACGATAGAGGGTATTACAAAAACTATTATTTTAAAGCAGAAAAAGCTTACCAGAAAGCCAAAGATGCAAACACCCCCCCTGTGACAGAAGAGAACCCAAAAAGATTGGCGCGGGTGATGACTCTTTACAGGAAAGTATTTGAAAAATACAGGGACAGCGGTTATGCTGATAACGCGTTATTTGAGTTGGGGCAAATGATTGACCCAACTACGGAGGAAGCCCAAGCATTGTTTCGGCGTTTGATTGTCAATTATCCGGACAGTGAATTTGCCGATGATTCCCTGTATACTATCGGAATGGGATACTATCGCAAAGGTGAATTTGACAAAGCTCTGGTGACTTTTGACAAATTGATAAAGGAATATCCGACAACTCAGCTTATGGCTGAAGCCCGTTTTAACCACGCTATGTGCTACTATGGGAAAGAGGAGTTTGACAAAGCGCTGGAGAAGTTCGACAAATTTGAGGAGGATTACAGAGCAACAAGTAAGTTGATACATAGCGCGAGATTTTATGTGGGAATGACTTACTTCGGGATGGCTGACCTAGAGAAAGCGCGAGCCGAATTTCTAAATGTCGTTGACCTTGAGATAGAAGACTTATCCCCTGAAGCGCAATTTAACATAGGGCAAACTTACTTTGCAGGGCAGAAGTATGATGAAGCTATCGAAGCTTATCAGAAGACAGTAGAGAAATTTCCAGAATCAAAATCCGCTGAGTATGCCCTCTTCTTTATAGGCAACGCCTTACAAAAACAGGACAAGAATGAAGAGGCAATAGAACGGATGGAGCAGGCAATAGAAGAACATCCAGATAGCGAGCATGTGCCGAGATATCAGGCGTATATCGCAGAGATTTACCGTGGTATGGGAGATACCGAGGAGGCAGTGAATAACTATCGAAAGATAGCGGATAATGACGAATACTATTATGATTTACGACGTTCAGCGCAATATCGAATTGGTAAGATATACGAAGATGGCAACCTATTTGATAAGGCTATTGAGGAATATGAAAAATTACTCAAAGACTTCCCTCGATATCATACTGCCCCAACACACCCATCAAACCTCGTAGAGGAAGGATATATTCGGCATTTACGCTCTAAAATGTCTGGAGCATCTGGTGAGCTTTGAGCTTAGTAGTTGGGTTGAACGAAAGTGTTTCGTTGGGTTTCGTGCCTCAACCCAACCTACTTTTCACTTAGAAGTTGCCAACTTTTTGTATGCTTCATAAATCTTCTTTGCAATCTGTGTGCAAGAAAACTTTGAGGCAACTCGTCGCAGTCCCTTGTTAATCAATTCTGTTCGTACGGCAGAAGCGGCATGTGTTTTCAGATTTGGATTATCGGCAAGGAACAACAATTTATCCTTCAAATCCTCCACGTCCTTCTCACGAAAAATCAAACCAGCGTCGCCCACCACGTTGGGAATTTCCCCCGAATCCGAACCTATCACAGGCACTCCGCAAGCCATCGCCTCCACCAAAACCCTTCCGAAGAATTCCACCCACTCAGGCGTTGTAATTGATGGCAAAACCAGCACATCCATGCAGTTTATGTATTGCGGCATCTCTTCGGATTCTACCGCGTCTATCCAGAGCACATTGCCAGATACCCCCAACTTATCCGCGAGGGATATAAGGGTTGATTTGTATTCGCCGCTTCCAACCATGAGCAACTGATAATCGCATTCCAATTTCGCTACTGCGTGCAGAAGCGTATCCAGCCCTTTCATCTGAAGCAATCTTCCAGCGTATCCGATTACGAATTTGCTTTTCAAACCGAGTTGTCTTTTTAATTCGGTCACATCAAGTTTCCGAAAAAGCTGAGTGTCTACCACGTTTGGGATAGGGCGCAAAAGACCGAAATAACCCTTCCGCCTTAAAATTTCACCAGCACTATCACTCAAAGGGAAAGCCATGTCCGTCTCCTTGAAGAATAATCTCTCTATCAGTACGGGTAGAAGGGAAAATCGCAGTTTCAGTTGAATGCTCAGAGAGGTTCTGAATATCAGTCGGCTTGTGGGACAAAAAAGCTTTTTCAACAGGAGTACCTGCAACGCGCATAGGCCCCAGGGTTCTTCCTCAAGATGTATGATGTGCGGTTTGAAGTTTCTGAAGTGAGTTACAATGCCGCTTGTGTAAAAAAATCTGCTGGTATAACCTGAAAAAACGATAGGACACGGAAAGACTTCGCATCGGCTTTCCTGCTCAAGTTCGTATTTGACATCCCGAAAATTTTCGTACCAGCGCGCAGGAACGATGAGGCGTAACTTAACGTCAGGATTCTTGGCAACCTCTTCAAATTTGTTCCGCCACGATGTGAGGACGGAAGTGTGAGATAAAACTAATATTTTAAGCATATCTCCTTACTCCTTACAATCTCCCTCTTAATTCTTCAATGTTCACAACTCGCAGTTCGTTCATAATATCCCGCAAACCGTCTATCACATCCAGAGACGCTCTTGGGTTCACAAAGTGCGCCGTACCGACAGCCACCGCTGTTGCGCCAGCGATGATGAATTCTGCTGCGTCCTGCGCCGTCGTGATGCCTCCCATTCCGACTATGGGGATGTTGACAGCTTTGTAGGTTTGCCATACCATTCTGATGGCGACAGGTTTTATAGCCGGGCCGGAAAGTCCGCCTGTGACATTCGCCAGCATGGGACGACAGGTTTTGATGTCAACAGCCATGCCCAGCAATGTGTTGATAAGCGAAAGGGCGTCGGCTCCTGCGGATTCTGCGGCACACGCTATTTTGGTGATGTCCGTTACGTTTGGAGATAATTTGACAATCAAGGGTAGTCTTGTTCTTTCGCGTACGCTCTTCACCACTTGATGGGTCAAAATTGGGTCAATTCCAAAATACATGCCCCCGAATTCGACATTGGGGCATGAGATGTTGATTTCCAACCCCGCGATGCCTTTAACATCCTCCAGCCTTTCAGCGAGTTGGACGTAATCGCTTACTTTCTCACCGTTGATGTTCACGATGACAGGCACATCAAAATTTGCAAGATAGGGCAGTTTCTGTCTGATAAACTCTTCGACACCCACGTTTTGCAAGCCGATAGCGTTCAGCATTCCCGCGGGCGTTTCGACAATTCTCGGCGGCGGATTTCCCGTTCGCGGTTTGAGCGTAATGCCTTTGACGACAATTGCGCCAAGTTGATTTAAGTCTACGAAAAGGCAATTGGGTTGAGAACTGTCTTGTCCAGCCGGTTTATTCTCCGCTACACCCAAAACGGAGGCGTATTCTTCGCCGTAGCCAAAGGTACCTGACGCAGTCATCACAGGATTTTTCATCGCAATCCCGCCGACGTCTACATTCAAGTCAATTTTATTTGATTCATTCACGGTTATTACCCAGTAAATACGGTTAATGTTGAGTATCTATCATACACAATCTTGCGAAATTTTGCAACCAAAAATTTATCGAAATTTTGTTGACCAGAGAGGGAAAGCATGTTATCATTTGGGAGAATGAATTGGTAAATGTTATAATTACCAAAAACGCAGGAAAATTAGGAATGCTGTATTGGATTAATCGTTACCTGGAGTTGACAGGTGAGGAGGGCTGAGATGTATTTGATAATTGATGTGGAAGCAACGTGCTGGATGACCAATGAAGGACACCGCGGTGAGAATGAGATTATTGAAATTGGTTCCGTTGTTCTTGACGATGATTGCGAGGTACTGGGCGAGATTCAGCTATTTGTCAGACCGGTAAGAAATCCAATCCTCTCAGAATTCTGTAAAAAGCTGACTTCCATCGGGCAGCTTGATGTGGATATGGCGCAAATCTTTCCTGACGCGTTGGCTGATTTCCAGAAGCAAGTGGAAGACATCTCCGGGCAAAGACTTGTTGACCTGATTTTCTGCTCCTGGGGGGATTATGACCGAAAACAGTTTATGAAGGCTTGTCAATATCACAAAATTCCTTATCCTTTTGGTGTCCACCGGAATGTGAAGACGGAATTCGCTAAGAAACATCTCATAAAACCAGTGGGTATGGTAAGGGCGCTGAAAATTTTAGGCATCCCCCTGGAAGGAACTTATCATCGCGGCATTGATGATGCACAAAACATAGCAAAAATCTTTCAATATGGGTGGGAAGGATAGGCGAGAACAACGACAGTCGGCTGATTTTTCAATCGGTTTAAGTCGGGTTTCTTACAAAAAATTCTTTGACATTTCGCCGGAATAATGTTAGCATACCCGTAGGTCAATTTTCCAAAATCCGCCGGGTTGAGTAGTCTCGGAACGAAGTGGAGAGACGTATCGAAACCAAATCGTATCGAAACCAACAGTCAAAATGTGAATTTTGACCTACATTATACAAGGGAGGTGTCATGATGAAACGTTTTGCAGTATTTGTCGGGCTTCTGCTCCTCTGTTGGACTCTGCCAGGTTACGGGCAAGGCTACAAAAACCTGAAAAATATCGCGCCTGAAGCGACAGTGGAAGCAGAAGGAGCCGATATTCCCGTCACCAACGTCAATGACGATGATTTCAACACCCGCTGGAATGCGAAGAACGATGATGTGGATACGTGGATTCAGTTCACTTGGAATACGGCTCAAAGAATCAATCGCGTACACGTCACCGAATTCCGTTCCCGTCTTCGAGGACATACCATTGAGTATGGAGATTCGCTCGAACCTGTGGAGGATTTGGAGATGGTGCCTGCGGATGCAGATGCGTCGCCGAATCACCCGGGTAACCAGAAAGAGCCTGTGGAAATTCCTGACCACAAGCTCACCTTCAAGACTGTAGAAACTACCATACTGCGGTATCACGTCACTGAAACCACAGGTGCGTCGGATGAGGCGAGTTTATGGGAAATCGAGATATTTTTTGACCCAGAAATAGACGAAACTCCTGTCCGCCCTGTCGGTTTTTTAGCAACTACCTGGGCACGGCTCAAGCTGAAAAAATGACGAAGTATAAATCACCAGGCTGTGTGTGAAAAGTATTGCTGACTGCAAATGTCGGTGAGTAATTGGCACAGGGCCATCTCGTGGAGCGGAGAGCGTAAAGCGTGAAAAAAACGTAGCGGCGCACCTCTGTCTCGCCACCCTTCGCTACCATCAGGAGGGACGGAGGGGCTCCGCTACGCTGGAATGATTATCCAAAAATCAAGAATTACCGAACACGAAAACCAAAATTCATTAAACCGGTGAGCGAAAAAGTAAATAGCTTCTGAAACAAAAACCATAAAGGATAACGAATGAACACCCTGAAATACTGGGTTGCACTTAGCAGAGTGCAGCGTTTAGGACCAAAATTATTTGGGCAACTTTTAGCGAAGTTTGGTGCCCCGGAAGCAGTTTTTAACGCTTCTGTCGATGAGCTTTGTTCGGTACCAAGATTGAGTCAGAGGATGGCGGAGGAGATATTGGGATGTGATATTGAGGCAGTGGCAACGGAACTTCAATTGCTCAACGAAGAAGAGGTGAAAGTCATCACCTTAGAGGACAGCGAATATCCTTCTAATCTCAAGCAGATTTCCGATGCGCCGCCGGTTCTCTTCAAAAGGGGAAATTTTCGCCCAGAGGATGAACAAGCAGTCGCCATCGTTGGCACCCGTCGTCCTACCCCGCAGGGCTTGGATTGCGCCAGACGGCTTGCGATAGGATTAGCGCAACGGGGGTTTACAATCGCCAGCGGGTTGGCTCTCGGCATCGACACAGCGGCACACGAAGGCGCGTTGGAAGCCGGCGGGCGTACCATTGCTGTGCTTGGTTCAGGCATTCGCGTAGTCCACCCACGCAGAAATGGTGAACTTGCCCTGATGATAACCTACAACGGCGCAGTCATTTCAGAACTCCACCCAAATGCCCCACCCAGTCCAGCCAACCTCATGTATCGGGATAGAATTACCAGCGGACTTGCTCTGGGAACTATCATAGTGGAAGCAAAGACGGACAGCGGCACTATGGACACGGCAAACCGCACGCGAAAACAAAACAGATTGCTGTTTGCAGTGGAGAACAAAAGCGAGGGCAATGTGCGATTGTTGAAAGTAGGTGCTATTCCGATTCCAGAAGAAGATATTGATATGGACAAGATAGCCGAAAAGCTGATGGCGGATACAAAGTCGGAACAAAATGAAGACGGGCAGTTAGAGCTTTTTTGACCGTACATCACATTGTGATATTAAAAGCAGGAAAACGGTAGGGATTCCATGTTCATTTTAAAAATTGTTCTTTTTCACCTTGACTTTTGAATTATAATATTATATCATATAATACGCATCGTATCACATCGAAAAGAGGTGAAAAATATGAAATGGAGCCTTACCATCAACGGGGACGAATTTGAAGTGAAGGATGTCCTTGAAAAGCTTGTCAAGGTGCTTGGTGACCAGACGAGATTGAGCGAGTCTGACAGCAAATATAGTCCGTTGCGGGAGTATTTGGCGGAAAAGAGGGATGCAGGGGAAACCACACTCGGATTGTCCCTCGACGAAATCCAGGGGATTATCGGGAATGAGTTGCCCAATTCCGCGTATGAATATGACGCCTTCTGGCGTGATAGGACGCGCGGCATTGGGATGAGTATCGTCCAAGCCGGCTGGCAAGTTCAGGCACTCGAACGTAATAAGGATAATAAGATTGAGAAAGTTGGGCTGCAAATTTCTGCGAGGTCAACGCGGACAATGAGAGAAATTGAAAAAGAAGCTATTCTCAATGCGTTACGAGAAGCCGGGGGAGATAAAACTAAAGCTGCCAAACAGCTTGAAATAACTCCACGTACAATACGTAACAAAATGGTTGCATACAATCTTGAGCGTACATCAAGCGACACCGATGAAATCGGGCCATCGGAAACACTGAAAGAAATTGAAAAAGAAACTATCGTCAATGCATTACAAGAGACTGGGGGAGATGGAGCTAAAGCTGCCAAACTGCTTGGCATATCTCTCCGTGAATTATATTACAGAATGAAACAATACGGTATCGAACGGTAATCGAAGGTTCTACCCTATGCAATTTTCACTTGCATGTCGATAGCGCTTGTCCAGGCGCGGTTGCCCTCGCCGTCCTCTAACACGATGACAAGATAGTTTTGTACGCGATAGCCACTTGTGGCAAGCTCCAGTTCAAAGCGTTCTACGGCGGGGACACCATCTTCCGCAATGTCGTTCTTTACGGGCCAGCCGGCAGTCGAGAAATAGCACGCCCTACACGGGCTGCATTCAACCACAACGCGCCCCGGCTGCTCAACGTGAATGCCATAAATTTCCGGTCCTTCGGATGCGTAGGTGCGGCGCGCCTGAATTGCTTCAAGTATCGCTTCGTTGCTCCTCTCCTTGGCGAACACTCCTGTCCAGGATTTTCCCGCCACGACATCCCCTAAGCTGTGGCTGTCGTCTCCGCCAACCGCCGCAGGACGGTACCCTGCGTTCAAGAGCATCCCCCATATCTGGTTTGACCGTCCGTTGGCTGCCCGACGCCAGTATCCGTTGGCAACTTCAAAGCCCACGGCTCCCGCGTCCATAATCGCCGAAAGGGCTTTCCAACTCCACCCCGTCCAGAAGGGGTGCGCAACGATTGCAATTCCACCTTTCGATTGTATTGCTCTGACCAACGCCGCCGTGCGTTCCCCCATACCACCTGACACCCCCTCCACGTCGACGACCAATTCCTTGCCAACGCCTATGGCGAGGGTATGTCCCGGTTGTAGTTCATCGCCAAGAATGAGAATGAAACCGCCCTTTATTGATTCGTCGCTCATCTCAGCGAAACTGTGCCTAACAGCAACGAAGTCGAATCCGCGCTCCTGATACCATTGGCATACGTCAGCGCTCTGTTCAGCAGAACCCGTGTGCCCACCTGCGTGACAGTGCAAATTGCCCCGCAGCCAAACTCCATCAGTGGCAAACTGGTTGTGGAGCGTAACATCAAGGTGCGCGGGATGACCGCGCTTCAGTTGACCGTCTATGGAAAAGTAATCAGTCGCTTTGTTCATCGTGTCTCCAAATTTTGTTGGTTGAGATTCCCGTAGCGTAGGAACAATCTCGTGTGATTGCGTAGGTACAACGTGTAGACACCTACTTTTTTAGTAAATGCACTACAATAGCATAGTGCGAATTCAATGGAACTGTCAAGCAAAAAATCAAGTTTTTTTTTCAAATTTTACTTGACAATTTGAAAAAAGTATTGTATAATAATGTTAAAGAATTAACATTAATTTTTTAGCACTGAGGAGTTGATATTATGGCACGCCGGAAATCGACGACGCTTACGGAAGCCGAGTTAGAAATCATGCAGATTGTTTGGGAGCAGGGGACTGCCACGGCGGAGTCGGTGCGCAAACGACTGGCAAATACGCCAGCGGAATCCACTGTGCGAACCATGTTGCGAATACTCGAAGAGAAAGGGTATCTGACACATACAGTGGATGGCAGAACTTTTGTTTATCAGCCGAAAGTGGAAAAGGAACAAGCAAGTCAGGCTATATTGTCGGACGTTTTAAATCGCGTCTTTGGCGGTTCATCTGCGCTGTTGGTGAAGAGCCTGCTTTCTTCTGAGCAGGTTTCGGCAAGGGAAATGAACGAAATCAGACGATTAATTGAGGAGGGGGAGGAAAATGAATAGTCTTTTGGCTTTTCTCGGTACGGCAGGCAAAACCGCCTTGCCGATTTTTATCAATTTTACGTGGCAGTCTACGCTGCTGATTTCAGCCGTTTTTTTCATCAATCGGTTTATCGTGAAAAAACAAGCCATAGCAAGACATTCCCTGTGGTTGGTTGCGTTCCTTGGATGTCTCATTCTGCCGTTGCTCAACGCCAGCACAGTTCGATGGCGTCCCGGCGAATTAGCTCACCAACTTTATATTCGTTTAACGGCTTTACGCACAACAGATTCTGACAACCTTTATACTGACACATCTCATGTTGTGGAGGAATACCCAACAGCTTCGTTTGCTTCAAGCGAGGGGGCTGAAGCAAGCTGGATGATTGGTTCGAACGAGATGCCCGTTCTACCTTCGAGTGAACCGAATGGTTTTCGCCAACACTGGCAGGGAATCTTTTTTGTATTTTGGCTGCTTGGCGCAATATTTATTGGCGTCAGGTTGCTCAACAGTTATCTGTGCATCAGGGATATTCGGCGCAAAGCTGAACATGAGACAAACACGAGTTGCGGATGGAATTCAACCCCATTCGGAACAGAACCCATTCTTTCAAACTTTTACTCGCTGGCGCAAAAGATGAAAGTCCGTCGCAAGGTTTCGTTGCTCATCTCCGATTGTATCTCCGTGCCAGTGACGGCGGGCATCTTTTCCCCGGCGATTCTGTTGCCGAAGGTACTCTCCCAACAACTTACGGGAAGTGAAATGAAAGCTGTGCTGGCACACGAACTCGCCCACGTCAAGCGCAACGACTACCTTGTGAATCTGTTCCAGCGCGTCCTGCAAGCTGTCTTTTTCTTCCACCCGCTGATTCATTTTGCCGTCCGTCAAGCGAACCGCGAATGCGAACACATTTGCGACGATTGGGCGCTTTCCATCATGGGAGAATCTGCGATTTATGCCAAAAGTCTGGCAAAACTGTTGGACAACTGCCAAAATCTTTCAGCGAAACTTCGCGCTGCACCGGCTATTTTTGTGCGAAAAAGCCACATCGTACAAAGGATAAAACTAATACTGAATCCTGAGCGCGAACCTGTAACGCGCTTATCCTGGCGAGCTTTTGGCGCATTAGTCGTCGTGGGTTGTTTGCTGATAGCAGCCGTTGCGACAAGTCAAGTGATGGAAACAAGTAGAGCAAGCAGCTTGATTGCTTCAAACGCCGACGCATCCCCCGAACCCAAACCCGCCATCGCGAAGGAAATCAAAAAGGGCGTCTATCAAATCGGCAACGTCATCGTGGACACTAACACAGGAGAAGTGATAGCGCCCGGCAACATCAATATGGCAAAGGGTATCATAGAATATTTTGCTTGCGGCAAGTTGGGGAAAACCCACGAAAGCCTGATGGTTCTGGATATTGAGCCGATATACCTACAGGCAGCTTTGCTCAAGCTGGGTATGACAGAAGGCAGCAATCTCCGAACGCCAGTTGACACGCATACTCCGGGAGGCACACCGGCGGAAATCTGGGTGGAGTGGGAACTTGCAGGCAAACGTGAACGCCGCCGCGCTGAAGATTTAATCTATAATGTCAAGGAAAATAAGCCGATGCAACATACCAACTGGGTTTTCACAGGCGCTCGAATCGTCGGCAACACATTCACCGCGCAGGCTTACAAAAATATGATAGCAACGTATCTTGACCCAAATGCTATACTCAACCATCCGCTTGAGGGCGGAAAAGATGATACGACGTATCGCGTGAACTCTGATGTCGTGCCACCTGTGGGGACGAAGGCAAAGGTAATTATAAAGCCGGTGAAAAACCGGGAAGGTACTGAAACAATACGTGGGTTCATTGAGGACATGGCAACTAAGAATCGTATTCCCGGTGCGCGCGTTGATTACACCGGGCCAAAGGGCATATCTGGAAGCAGCCATTCAGGCGCGAAGGGCGAATTTGAAATATCAGGACTCGTGGCTGGAGAATATAAATTGACCGTCAGTCAAAAAGGATATATAACAGCCAACCACCTTCGCGCTACTATCGCCGCCGGCCGCGATGCTATGATGGCAGTAGGAATGAGAAAGGCGACCGGATGGCTTCAGTTGGATGGAAAAGGCTATGCCGTAGCCCCACACAAAGATGTCCTGAATATCGGCCAAAAGGACGGTTTTGCCATCGGGTTGTGGTTCTATCTCAATCGGTATCCGAAGAGGGACGAATGTTGGGTTTTAATTGCCAAGCCCGATAGCTATGCAATTCACATCACGGGGGCGGAACGCTACAACGCCCTTGATTACACCAAAGATAAAATTGCAGATAATGAGATTGCGCTGGTTTGGTCGGCGTTGCATGTCGAACCCGATGGAACAAAAACGCTGCATTCTTTATCTCACAAACTTGTCCCCGATGAGAATATCTTCAGCGAAAAGTGGTACTACGTCATCATGGCAGAGGGCAAAGCGCCGGATTTAATGCCATCTTTGGGAGGCAAACATTGTAGCGTATTTGCTTTCAATGATTTTATGACTTTCACGAGGCCCAAGATATCCGAGCAGCCTTACGAAATTTTAGATAGCAGCACACATCCCGTATCCATTGGTGGAGTTGATACCCGCCAAATAATGTCAAAAGGAAAACTTCCGCTTTCTCCGAGCGGATATTTCGATGGAGGCATTGATGGAGCGCACATCTATGGCCACGGCTTCTTTCCAGCAACCGGGGATGACATCGTCAAGTTCGCGTATTCAGACGTTGATGAAGGTACTGTTGCGCTATGGCATTTTGATGATGCTGATGGCTCAACAAAATTTATGGACGCTTCCAAAAATAAATGCACGATGTATGCAAAAGGTGCGGCTAAGTCTGTTGAACCGAAAGGTTCTGAATGATGTATTGCCTTAAAGGAACCGTAGATGTTGAGGGTTACGCGGATATTCTCCGCGTAACCTCCCCCCTCGCGATTATAGCAAAGGTGACAGCTTTTGTAAAATCCCGTCCTCTTTCATGAGTTTCTCGATGTCGTCAAGTTCCAGGGGGGCGAGTTTCGTCAAATTTTCGATACCGTTTTGAGTCACTACAATAGTGTCTTCGACGCGAATGTAAAGTTGCTCTTCGGGAATCCACATCTGTGGGTCAACGGAAAATACCGTACCGGGAATGAGCGGTTTAAGGGTGTAATTACCACCGTCGTGTACAGCCATTCCCACACTATGAGAAAGATGTCCCCGGAACTCCAGGGACTGGCGTGCAGCCTTCTCATAACAGGGCTTAGAAAACGCCGTTCTTTCAACTACCTTCTTCATTTCCTGGGCAGCCTCGTCTGTGATGTGGGAAGCTAAAACGCCCGGTCGAATGAGCTTTAACAGCACTTTGTGATATTCCACGATAAACCCATACAACTCTCGTTGCCACGCGGCATATTTCCCATTAACAGGCCACATGCGCCCAATATCGCTTGTGTAATTCCCGTAATCGGGGGCGTAGTCCATTAACACCAAATCACCATCTCGAAGCTCGCAGTCGTTGCGATAATAGTGTCCGTACCATGCGTTGGCACCACCTGCGATGATTGGCCGGTATGCTCCTCCGCTTGCTCCATTGACAAGATAGATGTAGTCCGCAACCGCGCCGAGTTGGTATTCCATGGTGTTCGGCTCCGTACACCGCATTGCTTCCACGACTGCCAAAGCAGTGAGTTGCCCGGCAAAACGCATAACTTCAACCTCATCGGGACTCTTTACAATACGAAGCGAACTAATAATTGGAGATAAGTCAAGAACGTCGGCATTCGGGCACAAAGCTTTAAGTCTATCAATAAAATACGCCTGCCTTGTTGGTTGTCCATTCAGTGCTTCAGAAGCCACGCCCTGATTCGCATGGCTATGCGGGGTGTAAATGGTTGTTGCGCCGGTGATGTCGCGTGAAAGGGCATCCGGCTTTCGCACCTCGTCCACTCCGGTTAGCGTCTTTGCCAATTCCGCATCGTCCGAGTTCAATATTGCGCCCTCACTGCGTTCCTGTTGCGGATTGTGCTCTGGCAAGTAGAGATTGGTCTCACGGCTCCTACCGTCAAGAAGCAAGTACGCATACGGCACTTCTACTCCACAAAAATAGTAAAATTCGTTTAACTGGCGAAAGTGGTTGAGATATCCCGTTGGAGCGGCACCTTGCAGGATAACAAGGGCATTGTTTCCTATTCTATCAAACACCTTTGCCCGGCGCTCGGAAAACTCCCCTGGAGGAAAATCGGTTTGAAAAAGAGAAGCATGTTGAGCGGAAGTCGATAATGATTTATTCATCTCTATGTTGGGGGCGGAGAAGGCAACAGAGCGGCGGAACCGTCTGCTTTGGACTCTCCTTTAGCTTCCCCCTCCCTTTCTTTTTGTGAGATTAAATTCATGTCAGTTTCCGTTGACTAAATCAAGTTCGTCAAACCGAATTGTAACACATTTTCTCCCTTCAGGTCAACAAAAACATCGCTCTCTCCCACTAACTACTTACCACAACTTTTTATGAAAAAACGAAAAAAAATTCATTCCTGTCACATTTCCATCATTTGCTGTGTCATAATAGATGAAGCTTTAGTAGAACATGCTGCCAGCTTGTTCGAACGGGCAAGGCTGCCCGTTCTACTTGATAGGAATAGAACCATGCGAACTGAAGATGGACACATTATCAATAAATGTCTCGACGGTGATTCAGCGGCGTTTGGCTTTCTGGTGGACAAATACAAAGCGAGTGTCTATGCTTGGGCGTACTCCAGGCTCCGCAACTTCCACGACGCCGAAGACATCTCCCAGGAGGTGTTTATCAAAGCTTATCAGAAGTTGCATACTTTGAAACGGTGGGACAATTTCCTTGCGTGGCTCTACGCGATTACCTCTAATAAGTGCAAAAACTTCATTCGCTCGAAATGCAACCGTCCTGACCGAGAATTTGTCGAAGACCAAGATGCGTCCATTTTTGACCCTCCTTCGCTGAATTCCTATCAAGATGGACTGGTGCGTGAATCACTACATGAAGCGTTGGATTCACTGCCTGAGACGTATCAAGAAGTCTTGACGCTCTACTATCTCGGTGGAATGAGCAGCAAAGAGATCGCCCAATTTCTTGGTACCTCTCCCGACACCGTTCGGCAGCGACTCAGTAGAGCGCGAGCAAAACTGAAAAAGGAGATGCTTGACATGATGAGCACAACTTATGAAGGACAAAGATTGCAACCTAACTTTACGTTCCACATTGTTGAGATGGTGAAGCAGATGAGAGTCCAGCCCATGCCACGGCTGCCCTGGGGGCTGCCTTGGGGACTTTCGGCTGCGACAGGACTTGTCCTTCTCACCGTTTTGAGCTTCACCCCATACCTGATTTCACTCACGCCGTTCGGCACACTGCTCGGTTCGCCGATGCCCAGCGAAACGAAGGTGATGGAGGAAGGCGAACTGCCCGTGGATGTGTTGGAGATTTCAGAGATAACTTTCTTATCCAGCGAGCAAGATGGTAAAGATGGAGCGAAAAAACTCCCCGATAATGCCTTCGCACCTCCCCTTGCACCTTCAGGTAAAGGGGACACATGGGCGAGGAAAGTTGATATGCTGACCCCAAGAGTCTCCCCCTCCGCCAGCGCGGTCGGTGGGAAGATTTATGTCATTGGAGGAGCGAGAAAAGGGGGAACGCTTTCAAAGGTAGAAGCATGCGACACGGCGACGGATACATGGACGGAGAAATCCGACATGCCAACCCCAAGATGGCATCTCCGCGCCAGCGTGGTGAATGGAAAGATTTATGCTATTGGGGGGTGGCTGGCTATTAATCCACTTGTTCCGACCGCGGCGGTTGAAGAATACGAGCCAGTGACGGACACCTGGACAAAGAAAGCGGACATGCCAACCGCAAGAATAGATTTATCCACCAGCGCGGTGAACGGGAAGATTTATGCCATTGGTGGAGCTGCTCCTCGGGGGGATGGGGGATTCAATCACCTTTCGACCGTCGAAGAATATAACCCGGTAACAGACACCTGGACAAAAAAAGCGGACATGCCAACTCCAAGAGGGATTTTCTCTACCAGTGTAGTGAATGGGAAGATTTATGCCATCGGGGGATATAACGGTGCGTTTCTTCCGACAGTAGAAGCCTATGACCCGGTGACGAACTCCTGGACAAGAAAGGCAGACATGCCAACGGCGAGGAGCAACCTCTCTGCCGGCACAGTGAATGGGAAGATTTATGCCATCGGGGGGCTACCAATTCCCGGATTTAGTAATGCGCTTTCAGTCGTAGAAGAATATGACACCGGACTTGTGTTCAACAGCATCAACCCAGCGGGGAAGTCGCTGACGACATGGGGAGGTATGAAAGCTGAGAAGTAAGATTTTGTAAAACGTGAAACGTGATGCGTGATATGGGAAAGCCCCAATGCCTATGGGTGTTGGGGCTTTTTTGTCTTATCATCCTTTCATGTAACACTTAAACTCCCACATCTCACTTGACAAAATTACATGCAAAGCGGTATAATTAGTGTGCCGTTAAGGAAGGGGGAATAATGATGTCTCATCAAGAATTGAGTAGAGAAATACAGGAAGTATGGGCATTATTCAGAGAGACCAGTAAGCAAATGAAGGAGACGGACAAGAAGATTGACAAACTTACTGAAACTGTCAATTCTCTTACTGGGAAGTGGGGAAGATTTGTGGAAGGCTTGGTAGCGCCTGGAGCAGTGAGGATGTTCAGGGAAAGAGGGATAGAAGTAAAGCAAACCTATACAAGAGCAACATCCCAAAGAAACGGCGAGGAGATGGAAATTGATGTCTTAGTAGTAAATGACGAATACGCTATTGCCATAAGCGTGAAGAGCACACTAAAGGTGGAGGATGTCAATAACCACATTGAGGCTTTGAGTAGATTCGGTGAATTCTTCATTCATCTCGCAGACAAGAAATTAATTGGCGCAGTAGCTGGGATAGTAATAGAAGAGGAAGCAGATAAGTACGCCTATCGCAAGGGGCTTTTCGTCATTACGCAGACGGGGGAGATGGTAAAGATATTGAATGATGACAAGTTTAAGCCCAAGCTGTGGTAGCATGAACTCTGAGAAAATTAAATTTTCGCACTCCATATGAAGTCTGGAATTCCCTTTTTGGCCCCATGTGATTTAGGTTGCATGGGGCATTTTTGTTACCATGCGAGTCAGAAATCAAGGTTTGTGAAAGACCGGATTTCTAACCCAATGGCATCCACTTTTCACGAAAAATCGAAAAAATTTTTCATTCCTGTCAGGTTTTAATCATTTGCTACGTCATAATAGGTGATGCCCTTCTCTGATAGGAGCAAAACTATGCGAACTGAAGATGGATATATCATCAATAAATGCCTCAACGGTGATTCAGCGGCGTTTGGCTTGCTGGTAGACAAATATAAAGCGGGCGTCTATGCGTTAGCGTACTCCAAGCTCCGCAACTTCCACGACGCCGAAGACATCTCCCAAGAGGTGTTTATCAAAGCGTATCAGAAGTTGCACACCTTGAGGCGGTGGGATAATTTTCTTGCGTGGCTCTATTCTATCACTTCCAACTTGTGCAAGGACTTGATTCGCAAGCGGACAAAACGTCCTGACCGCTTTTTTGTCGAAGACCAAGATGCGTCTATTTTTGACCTTCCTTCGCTGAACTCTTATCAAGAAAAACTGGTGCGTGAATCGCTTTATGAAGCGTTGGGTTCACTGCCTGAAATGTATCGACAGGTATTAACGCTCTACTATCTCGGTGGAATGAGCAGCAAGGAGATTGCCCAATTTCTTGGTACATCTCCTAACACCGTCGATAAACGACTCAGTAGGGCGAGAGCCAAACTGAAAAAGGAGATGCTTGACATGATGAGCACAACTTTTGAAGAGCAAAGATTGCAACCTAACTTTACGTTCCACATCATCGAAATGGTGAAGCGGATGAGAGTCCAGCCCATGCCACGGCTACCCTGGGGGCTACCTTGGGGACTTTCGGTCGCGACAGGACTTGTCCTTTTCACCATTCTGAGTTTCACTCCATACCTGATTTCACTCACCCCACTCGGCACACTGCTCGGTTCGCCGATGCCCAGCGAGACGAAGGTGATGGAGG
>CAZRLY010000033.1:0-27632 GCA_964601015.1 uncultured bacterium | reverse complement strand
CCCAACATTTTACCCCAACAAAACCAATTCGTCAAACACTTTTCAAACACCCTCTTAGTGGTTTGTTCCTAAAGTTTTAGAGGCTTTTTAAGGAATTACTCTTCCCAGTGTTTGCAGGAGATGATGGAGTATTAAGTAGGCAGTATTAAGTATTGGGTTGCGAGTTATGGAGTAAGGGAACGCAGGAATTCCTTTTTTCCTCCCGTTCAGTAATGTCCCCCAATACTTATTACTTCAATTACTTAATACTCCTCAAAGTGCGAAAAACCTGACGAATTAACAAATATTAAAAGCGGAACAGATTTATGGAACACACCACTTAGGAATGGCTACTAAATAACTTCTGCATTTGCTTGGCTTGGATTGCTAAATCCAAGCCAAACACGTCGGATTTAGCAATCCTCCGTGAGCAATGTGGGTATACTATTTAATTACCATTCCTTAACTAAAAATTCGTTTTGACATTTCCCCATGTGCCGTTGGACGAAGATTGATGGACAGCAATATCCGTGGCATCCAGCGCGCAACGGAAGCCGCCAAGATGGACGCGGAAATCGGGGGTGGAAACGTAGTTATCTCGATGAGCGCACCGCAGGACATGTTTCTCATTCAACCAGCAACCACCCCGCAACACGCGATGAATTCCTGTAAACAGTCCTTTTGGATTGTGCCGCGGGCTCCAAAGATAGTATCCATAGTGATACCAATCCGCCACCCATTCCCACACATTTCCAACCATATCATTCGCCCCATAAGGACTGACACCCCCTGGGTAACTTCCAACCGGAGTGGTAGTATGCGGGCCAAGTTCCCACGAATTAACTTTGGTCGCGTCCCATACATTGCCCCAGGGATATAGTCTGCCATCTGTGCCTCTGGAGGCCTTTTCCCATTCAGCCTCGGTTGGCAGACGTTTACCCGCCCAGCGCACATAAGCACGGGCATCATTGTAGCTAACCTGAACGACCGGATGTTCTAATTTTCCTGCGATACTGCTCCCTGGACCGAGTGGAGCGCGCCAGTTTGCATCTCGCACACGCGGCCAATATCGTGTCCCTTCCCAGATGAAACCCCAACCCTCTTGTTCGGCATCAGTCACATAGCCTGTCTCTTCCACAAATTTCAAAAATTGAGCGTTGGTAACCTCATATTGGTCGATATAAAAAGCATCTAAAACAACCAAATGTTGAGGCTGTTCGTGTTTCATCAACTCGCGTACGTTTGGTCTAAATCGGGCTACCTGTGCTACTTGCTCGTCACTACTCCCCATAATGAATTCCCCGGCGGGAACGAGAACCACCGGCGCGCCATCTTTCGCCGTGACAATCGCCGGCGGCGCTAATTTTGGAGATAAACTCAGATTGTCTGAATCCTCGTTAGTCTGTGGAGAACCATCGGCGAATTCAGTATTTGTTCCGTCACAGCCTGTCACAATCAACAGCAAGAGGAGAATAATGATGATAAAATGAATATCTTTTTTTTGACCCATATTTTCCTCCAATGACGATAAGTTAAGCCCTCACGGCAACAAGTCGGCGACAGAAATGGCTGCATGCGGTGCTGACAGCGGAGAAATTGTGTCTTCTGCTCCGTGTTGTGTGATGTGCGCATAGCCGTAGTCGAAGGGCATGGACGGGTTAGGATGCGCATCACGGTGGATTTCGACCACTTGTTCAGGAAGGTTTACGAGCCAATATTCACGGATACCGGCGCGGGCGTACATGCTGGCTTTCTCACAGCGGTCAAAAGCCAGGGTGGTATCGGATACTTCCACCACCAACAGCGCCGTGCTGGGATGGGCAGTGCGATAGTCGCGGAACGAGCCGCGCACAACGGCAATATCTGGTTCCGGCTCAGACGCTAATCCCAAGGACAGCGGTAACTGTGGGCGCACATCAAAGCCGGGCCCAAAAGCAGTTCGTAACGTTTCCTGGACAGTGCGTATGCTGGTGCTGTGAGAAGGGCCTTGTGGGGGCATTTGTATAATTTCTCCTTCGATTAACTCGACGCGCTCGCCCGGGGCAAATACGCCCACTTCAGCCATCCTGTAGTATTCCTCCCGTGTCCAGGGGCGTTTTTGTGGCTTGGTGCCCGCAGGACGCTCGACAGCCGGCCGGGGGATGACCGGAGAGACATCGGCGGGGTGTGCGCGAGCCAAAGTTTCGTCGTTCATGTAGTTCACCTCTTTGGGTAAGGGCGTACGTCCGTACGCCCCTACGAGGATGTTCAATTTTCAGATACCCTCTATGTTTATTTTTCTGCCGTCTTGTTGAGCGGATAGGCTTGCCGCTTCGATGAAAGCTACGATTTCAACTGTCTCCGAGATGTCAATTGGCGGCTCGCCGGTTTCAAACATTTTCACGATGCGTTTTAGCAGTTCGCGGTAGATATATCCGGCGTTGATAGTAGATACCTGTACCTTCTTTTCGCAGAATGCGGTGAATCCGTAGCTGTGTGCGCCCTGTCGTGTGCCGCGCATTGTGCCGATTCTACCATCCTTCCAGAGTCCTGTCACCACGTCTGTGCCCTCTGTGGATGCACACGAGACGGATTGGCAACCCGGGCCCATCAACGCATACAACGTTTCTACACCGTGGATGCCGTAGTTAAACAATCCTGGGTTTCGCGCATGCAACGAGGCTGGGCTATAGGCGTCGACACCAACGACTTTGCCGACTTCGCCCTCCTGCTCTTTCAAGGCGGTAACTTCAAGCGCATAGCGCAATGACGATGAAGAGAACAACGGTACGCCCTTTTTATCGGCTAAGTCTGCTATCTTCTTCGCATCCTCCAGCGAACAGGTGAACGGTTTGTCTATAAACATCGGTATTCCAGCCTCAAGAAACGGTTTTGCGCGCTCATAGTGGACGCTGCCATCTACAGATTCAATTGAAACAGCGTCAACTTTGCCGATAATCTCTTCAGGCTTGTCTACAAGCGAAACACCGTATTCCTGCATGGTTTTGGTGAAACCGGGGATTCTTTCTGGCGACATAATCGACTCGCCTGGGCAACCAATGACGACTTTTGCGCCATCTACATACTGTTCTTCGGATGTCCCTATGTGGTTGAGGCGTTGAGTAAATGCCACCACATGTGATGTGTCAAAGTCAACAATACCTATACGAATCATTCTATATTCTCCTTTCTGTTTGTCAGGGGCATGGGGCGAGAGGATAATTGCCCTTTTTTTAGCCCCTTCCGCTCCTCCGCCCATAACCTGTAATTTTGATTATTAAATTTAAGGTTTACAATAGCTCATTTGTCTTGAAACCGTGACTGGTAAACTGGTGACTGGTACAATAACCGATCGGGGCATCAAGCAGTTATCTCAAAGGTAAAGTTTATTAGTTCGCACTTACTAATTGGTTTGTTGCCTTAATTCTGAATAACATATCGTGGATTTAGCAATCCACTCAGAGCATCTGTCGACCGCCGCTCCCGCGGGATTTAGCAATCCACAGCGAGCACCCGGTACCGCTCGTTCTGGATTGGCAAATCCAGAACAAATCTGTAATCAGAATTAAAGTAACAATGTACTAAACATAATTGCGTCTTTTCTGATTACCTCGACTTGGGCGGGTAAGATAATCACTGGTTTTGACGGTATTTTCACCGAGAAGTTGCTCAACTTGAGAGATAAAAACACCGTTGTACGGAATTTTGGGTGGATTACTGGGTTCTACGATAACCTCGCCGCATTTTTCAGTTATAATGTGTAGAATCAAATAGTATTCACCTTTGTGTTGCGCGCAGATGTCTTTGAGTTGGTTTATGATGGTTGCATCTATTTTGTCGTTTGGGACGATGATGTCTACGCAGGAGATACGTTTCTCTTTAACCTCAGCGAGCAGCAGCATCTGTTCCACTTGCAGTTGAAGGACTTCCTCTTCCTGTTCTTCACCATCTTCCGTTACGCTAATGGTTTTTGACCTTCCGGGCATAACAGTCCCCCTAACCCATACCATCTGCCCATCTTCAATGAACGATTCGCAATCATCATAAACTTTTGACCAAACGACGGAATCAGTCACGCCTTCCGTGTCTTCCAGCGTGAAGAAAGCCATTTGCTTATTATTTTTACTGGTTATGTGGCGGGGGGACGTAACCATTCCAGCCATGTATACTTCAGTATCAGGGAGACACTCCTTGAACGTCAGGGAATTTGCTGTCGTGTAAAATCCCATCTCATCTTCGTATAACTCAAGGGGGTGTCCGGAGAGGTAGAATCCAAGGAATTCCTTTTCATAAGCGAGTATTTCATCCTTTGACCATTCGTCAGTTTCAGGAAGTTCCTCCTTTTTAGGCGCTGCGTCTTTTGGAGCGTCATGAAAGAGTGATAGTTGTCCTATGGCTTCCCTCTTTTGTGTCTCCTGCCCTTGTTTTATCACGCGGTCCAAACATTCATAATACTGTGCTCGATGTCCGTCCAAGTCGTCGAAAGCACCGGCTTTTATCAAACTTTCTATGACGCGTTTGTTGAGTTCTTTCAAATCTACCCTTTCACAGAAGTCGTAAAGTGACGTGAATTGTTCATTTTGTCTGGCTTTGACTATTGCTTCGACCGCGTTGGGAGTAACATTTTTGACCGCTGCCAAACCGAACCGGATGACATTATCCTCTGACACCGTAAATCCAGCATCGCTTTCGTTGATGTGAGGCGGCAAAACCTTAATCCCAAGTTTGCGACATTCAGCCATGTATCTGACAATCTTCTCTGTGTCATCAGACTCACTCGTCATCAGGGTTGCCATGAACTCCACAGGGTAGTGGGTTTTCAGGTAAGCCATCTGATACGACAGGATAGCGTAAGCAGTGCCATGAGATTTGTTGAACCCGTAGCCAGCGAACGGTTCGATAATGTCGAACATCTGGTCAGCAAGGTTCTCTGAGATACTGTTGTTCTTTGCGCCCTCTATGAAAAGGCTACGATATTTCTGCATCTCTTCTGCTTTCTTTTTGCTCATGGCACGACGCAAAAGGTCAGCTTGTCCGAGGCTGAAACCTGCTATCGCCTGCGCCATCTGCATAACCTGTTCCTGATAAACACAGACGCCATAGGTTTTTCCCAGTATGGGTTCCAGAAGCGATTCCAATTCAGGAGCCGGATACGTGACGGGTTCCTGTCCAAGTTTTCGTCTGATATAGCTATCCATCGTGCCGCTTTCTATTGGGCCGGGGCGATAGAGAGATGGAATGGCGATGTATTCCTCGAAATTGCTCGGTTTAATCTGCATGACTACCTGGCGCATCCCGGAAGAGGCTTCCAGTTGAAATATCCCCGATAAATGTCCCTTGCTGATGAAATCATAGGTTTTCTCGTCATCGAAAGAAATCTCGTCAATATTGATGTTTTTGCCATGCCTCTTTTCAATCAACTCGATTATTTTGCGAATCTCTCCTATCGTCTTTTGCCCAAGAAAGTCAAATTTCACCATTCCAGCCTTTTCCAACATATCCATATCGAATTGCGCGGCGATTCTACCGTGGCTGTCCTTAAAAAGCGGCACATAGTCCACTAACGGCCCGTTTGACAGGACGATTCCTGAAGCGTGGACGGATACATGACTGCGCATGCCCTCTATTGCCCTCGCCATGCTAAACAACTCTTTGTAACTCCCCTCCTTCTCCAATTGCCGCAACTGTGATACTCGCTCGAAGGCCTCGTCTAAGGTGATGCCGGGAGTACGCGGTACTAATTTGGCGATTCTATCAACCTCAGAGAGGGGAATATCTAATACTTTGCCTACCCTTCTGATGGTTGCTCTTGCGCCTAAACTGCTCAATGCGGTTATGCGCGCCACGCTTTCACTGCCATATTTATCAATTAAATAATTCACCATCAAATCGCGATGTTCGGGTTCAAAATCCATGTCTATATCTGGCATAGAGACGCGCTCAGGGTTGAGGAAACGCTCAAAAAGCAGATCAAATTTTAACGGGTCAAAATTGATAACTTCCAACAAATACAACACCAAACTGCCTCCTCCAGAACCTCTCGCGGTGAAGGTAAATCCATTTCTTTTTGCGTGATTTATGTAATCCAAAACTATCAGGAAATAACTCGAATAACCCATCTTTTCGATGATATCCAATTCGTGTTCAAGACGCTGCTGTACCTCTGGAGTAACCTCGGAATACCTCTTCTTTACACCTTCAAGGCAGAGGTTTTTCAGCATCCCATCAGCCGTTTGTCCTTCGGGAACTTCATATTTAGGCAGAATATTTTCGTCGCGGGACAGGTCAAAATTCTCGCATCGTTCAGCTATTTCAAGGGTATTTCGCAACACATCTGCTGGATAACCTACGAAAACCTGTTGCATCTGTTCGGGGGTTTTCATGTAAAATTCATCTGTTGAGAATTTGAACCGATTTTCGTCGTTGAGGGTTTTGTTCGTTTGGATAGCCAGCAACGCCTCGTGCATTCTTGCGTCTTCGGCTCGCACATAGTGGCAATCATTCGTGGCTACTGCTCGTATGTGCGTTTCCTTTGACAAATCTATTATCTTGGGCGCTACCTCCTCTTCTACATCTATTCCGTGGAGTCCGAGTTCTAAAAAGATGTTATCCTTACCCATAACCTCGGCAAGTTTCATCAGGTGTTCTTTCGCCTCATCGTATTTTTGTGCGGCTATCAAAGCAGCGATGTGCCCTTTTACGCACGCCGTGAGTGCTATTAAACCTTCGTGATGTTCAGATAAAATTTCCATATCAATCCGCGGGACATAGTGGAAACCGGTGGTATACGCCAGCGACACCAGTTTCATGAGATGTTTGTATCCTGTTTCATTTTGAGCAAGGAGTATCAAGTGGTCAGCCGCCTCTCTTTTACTGTTGGCACTCTTGTCAAATCGATTTGTAGTAAAATACACCTCACATCCATATATCGCCTTTAGACCGGCCTCCTTAGCGGCGATGCAAAAATCCAGCACACCAAAAAGATTCCCGTGGTCAGTTAAAGCAAGCGCAGGCGCACCGTGCTCAGAAGCCCAGTTCACCATATCTTTAATACGGCACGCACCATCCAAAAAACTGTATTCACTGTGATTGTGCAAGTGTACAAATTCAACATTGCTCATAATTACTCTCCTTAGTATTCCGGGCTGTCCGGCTTTTTAGACATTTTATTATATACCATCAAACTCAAAGTGTCAATAAAATTTTTAAGAATCTAAAGTTCATGAGCAGAAAAAAAAACTTAATTTTTTTCTTGACATTACAGCAAAGTTGTTGTATAATTCTATTTTGCTTTTATTTCAAAATAAGGTTAGCTGTGTTATACCGCAGCAACAATCCTAACCTTTGTTTCTTTTTCTCTCTTTATGAACACTTTGTTAGTTTCCGCGCTAATTTTCAATTAGTGTGATACCTACTTATCTATTTAGAATCCCTTAAAATCAAGATAAATGTCGTTTTCCTTAAATAAATGTTTTTTCAGTTTGTCAGTGCATTGTTAAAACTTCATCCCCGTAAACCAAGCGTAGCGGCTTTTTCTTGGCGCTATTCAGTCCAGTAAACAGAACCCTATCCTCTGCCTTCCCACGCGCCCTTTAGTAACCCGTCCGATATTATTGCTGTGAACGTTTTAACAATGTCAAGAAGTCCCAGTTTTCGTCGTAATTTCGTTTTAGTGACGAAAACAGAAGCTGGTGAACCAACCAAGAAAAGATTGTGTTATCACTAAATTAATGATAAATCGCATGCTTTCTTGCTTTAGAAAACTCAGAAGGGAACAACCCATCCCTTCCCATCTATTTTCCCTCCACAAGTGCTTTAACCCGGATTATCAAACAATATGTGATAATACAATAACAATTGTGTCTATATATAATGAAACCCAGTTTTCGTCGCATGATGCCGATTTAGTGACGAAAACAGAATTAAGGTGTAAGCAATGCCCCATACAGTAAAATTTGGAAAGCGTGAAAGATTATCTTATGCTAAAATACCCGAAATTATGGATCTGCCTGACCTAATTGAGGTACAGCGTGAGTCCTTTGACAACTTTTTACAGATGAATGTTCCGCAGGATGAACGGAAGGAAATAGGATTGCAAGCGGTTTTTAATGAAGTCTTTCCGATTACCGATTTTAGCGAAACATCCTCAATAGAATTTGACAGTTACTCATTGGGCAAACCCAAGTATGACGTCGCCGAATGCCAGGAACGAGGTATGACTTATGCCGCTCCAATTAAGATAAAGGTGAGGTTAGTCCTTCGAGAGAAGGATAAAGATACTGATGATAAGCGCGTCATAGACATCAAGGAATCCGAGGTTTACATGGGCGAACTCCCTTTGATGACAGAGCGCGGTACCTTTATTATCAACGGTGCTGAGAGAGTTATCGTCAGTCAGTTACACCGTTCCCCTGGTGCCATCTTCAAAGAAGATACCCACTCCAGCGGAAGGAAACTTCATATTGTACAAATCATCCCGTATCGCGGGGCCTGGATAGAATTTGAATCTGACATAAAAGACTTAATTCATGTCCGTATTGACCGGCGTAAAAAAATGCACGCTACCGTCTTGTTGCGAGCTTTCGGTTGGGAAAGTGATGAGGAGATTATGAGGCTATTTGCGCGAACGGAGGTTGTCTCGATTTCATCCTGGGAGTCTGGAGGTGTGCTCGTCCCCGTGGCGCATTCCGAAAAAATAGTCGGTAGGGTACTCGCCCGCGATGCGATTGACCCACTTAACGAAGACGTAGTCGTTGAGGAGGGTACGGTTGCTACGGAACTTGACCTTGATAACCTTCGAGTTGCGGGTATTGAACAAATTTACATGCTGGATGATAGTTTTCCCCATCACCTGATGGGGAGGGTTATTGCAACCCCAATATTTGCCGAGGAAGGCGAGGCGGAAGTAGATATGGATACGGGTGAAGAAACCGGTCGATTCATCTTAGTGAATGTGAATGAGAAAATTGACCTTCCTATTCTCTCCAAACTGCGAGACGCTGGAATTGAACAGATAGAACTGCTAAATTCGGAAGACGCAGAAGAGATAGAATTTTTGCTAAATACCCTGCGGGAAACTAATGTCAAAACCCAAAAACCCGCGCTAATGGAAATCTTCAGAAAGCTTCAGCCAGGCGACCCGCCGACTTTTGAGACTGCAAAAAATCGTGTGGAAAAGATGTTTTTTGACCAGGTGAGGTACGATTTATCCAGAGTAGGACGTTACAAATTAAATCAAAAGTTGAATATGGATGTGCCAGAGGAGGTACGTGTTCTAAGAAGAGAAGATGTCATTGAAGTCCTCAAACATCTAATGAAGATACAACATGGTAAAGGGAGCGTGGATGATATCGACCACCTTGGCAATCGCCGTGTTCGTCCTGTCGGCGAGTTACTACAAAATCAGTTCCGACTTGGACTCAGCAGAGTAGCAAGGACGATGAAAGAACGGCTGACGATTCAAGACATAGAAACTGCCACTCCATCGGAAATGATTAACCCAAAACCTCTTTCAGGTGCCATTAAAGATTTCTTCGGGAGTAGTCAGTTGTCTCAGTTTATGCAGCAGACGAATCCGCTTGACGAATTGACCCATAAGCGTCGTCTTTCAGCGTTGGGACCGGGCGGACTCCGACGAGATAGAGCGACATTTGAAGTGCGGGACGTACACCATACCCACTACGGGCGAATTTGCCCAATAGAAACTCCCGAAGGCCCATCCGTAGGCTTGATTGTCAGCTTGAGTACTTATGCAAGGGTGAACGATTACGGATTTTTGGAATCCCCGTATCGCAAAGTAGAAGATGGTGTCGCTACCCTACAGATAGATTATCTCACCGCAACTGAGGAAGAGGAATTTGTTATAGCTCAAGCAAACGCAACTCTTGGCGAAGAAGGCAAGCTGCTTGACGACCAACTGATAACGCGTTACAAGGGAGATTTTCCCAGAAAACCGCCTTCCGAGGTCAATTATATTGACGTTTCACCTAAACAGGTTGTTTCCGTATCTTCCGCTTTGATTCCGTTTCTTGAACACGATGACGCCAACCGCGCTTTGATGGGCTCTAACATGCAACGTCAGGCTGTCCCGTTATTAATCCCGCAGGCACCTATCATCGGCACTGGTGCTGAATATAAAGCCGCTCTTGATAGCGGTTCCGTCGTGGTTGCGCTACGCGATGGGCTTGTCGAAAGCGTGTCCGCAAACGAGATAATTATCCGCACCGATGATACATTCGTCATCTCCGGAGGCGAGCAGTCCTTCTCCGAGATGGGATACGACGTATATAGACTTTTGAAATTCAAACGCTCAAACAGTGGAACCTGCATTAACCAAAGGCCAATCGTGCGAGTGGGAGAAATCGTGCGAAGCGGGCAGGTGATAGCAGATGGCGGCTCCACAGACGACGGCGAATTAGCCCTTGGGGCAAACGTGCTGGTGGCATTTCTGCCTTGGGAAGGTTACAACTTTGAAGATGCTATACTTATCAGTGATAAATTAGTTAAAGACGATATCCTCACCTCCCTCCATATCGAAGAATTTGACATGGAAGCTCGCGATACCAAGCTGGGAAAAGAAGAAATCACAATTGACCTTCCTAATGTAGGCGAGGATTCGACAAGGGACTTAGACGAAGAAGGAATAGTGCTGGAAGGTGCCCTTATAGAACCGGGCGATATCATCGTAGGCAAGGTTACACCTAAGGGAGAATCTGACCTTGGCCCCGAAGAAAAACTCCTGAAAGCTATCTTCGGCGAGAAGGCAGGCGACGTCCGCGATGCTTCCCTGAGAGCTAAACCCGGACATGAGGGCGTTGTCGTGGATGTAAAGGTTTTCAGTAGAAAAGAAAGAGAGAAGGACAAACTGACTAAACAGAGGGAAGATGCGCGAACAAAACAAATCGAACAAGAATACGAAAATAAAAAAGCCCTTATTTCAGAAAGAAGAAATGAGGAGATTCAACGGATGCTGTTAGGAAAAACCCTCGCTAGCAGTGTCTCTGATGGCGAAGAAACCTTTGGGCGTGTAGGAGATGTTATTACCGAGGAGATGTTGGATTCGGGAGTACCGATAGAACAATTCTTCATCGCAGACAGTGAAACATCCAATCAAATAACTCGTATAAAACACCTCGCGCAGGGGAGAATTGACGCACTTACTCTTGACCAGGAAGAAAAAATCGAGAAAATTAGAAAGGGCGATGAACTGCGCCCCGGAGTAGTTAAGCTCGTCAAAGTTTATGTAGCTAATAAACGCAAAATTCAGGTAGGAGATAAATTAGCCGGTAGACACGGTAACAAAGGGGTTATCGCTAAGATACTCCCCGCCGAAGATATGCCATACCTCGAAGATGGTACACCGGTTGACATCGTGCTCAATCCGCTTGGCGTGCCATCAAGAATGAACATCGGTCAAATACTGGAGGCGCATCTTGGCTGGGCGGCTGAGGAATTGGGACTCCACATAGCCTCCCCAGTATTCGACGGAGCGCAGGAAGAGGATATCCAGCAAGCTTTGATAGACGCAGGATTGCCACCTTATGGTAAAACTAAATTGTACGACGGAAGAACCGGCGAACCATTTGCCCAGGATGTCACCGTCGGACAGGCATACATCCTGAAATTACACCACCTTGTCGATGATAAAATCCATGCACGCAGTATTGGCCCATATTCCCTTGTCACACAACAACCGCTCGGTGGAAAAGCTCAAATGGGCGGACAACGATTTGGTGAAATGGAGGTTTGGGCATTGGAGGCTTACGGCGCAGCATATATGTTGCAAGAGATGTTGACTACGAAGTCAGACGATGTCTCAGGAAGAACGAGTATCTACGAAGCTATCGTTAAAGGTGAGAACGCACCCGAACCGGGTACCCCTGAATCTTTTAATGTGTTGGTTAAAGAACTGCAAAGTCTGGGATTGGACGTCCGATTAGAGGAAATCTCCGCTGATAATAAGAAAGAAACATCTGCCCTCTCTGATAGTTCAGAGCATCAAGTTGACCTTCCTTGGTCACCCGAGGAGGCAGAGCAAACTGAAATAGAAGATAATCCTGACGATGGTGAAGTTGTTTGATTACAATTTGTATCGAGTGGAAGGCGTGAAGCGTATGCGTAGATATGCTCTACTACGCTTTGCGCTCCACACTCCACGAAAAAAGGGGGATTCGCATTGCAGCAACCTTTTCAAACAAACCAAAAGGGTGGGGGGAATTACACCCCAACCAATCTAAACAACTTTGATGCAATATCCATAAGGATTGCATCCAGCGAACACATTAAGCAGTGGGCAAAAGTAACTGCCTGTCACTGCTCAAATCCCGTATCATGCAGTTGTGGAGAAGTGAAAAAACCGGAAACGATTAATTATCGTACATTCAAACCTGAAAGAGACGGGCTGTTTTGTGAAGCTATATTCGGTCCAACAAAGGATTTGGAATGTAGTTGTCAAAAATACAAACGCGCTAAACACAAAGGAATTATCTGCGATAAATGCGGTGTTGAAGTAACGAAGGCGCAGGTGAGAAGGGAAAGAATGGGATATATTCAGTTAGCTGCCCCAGTTTCCCACATCTGGTTCTTCAAAGGTGTACCCAGCCGCATAGGGCTCCTACTCAACCTGTCGTTTCGGGAGATAGAGAGGGTTATCTATTTTGAGGCATACATAGTTTTGGACCCGGGGGATAGCCCCCTGACATTAGGGGACCGGTTGACGGAAGATGAATACCAGAAATTGCAGAAAGAGTGCAATTTTCGAGCCGATACGGGCGCGCAAGCTGTCAAAGAGTTGTTAGCCGCGATTGACCTGGAACTCGAAGTCAATACGTTGCGTCAGGAACTGGCGGAAACCGGAAGCAAACAGAAAGCTAAAAAACTGAGACAGCGTTTGAAGATGGTTTTGGGAATGCTCAAGTCTGGCAACCGTCCTGAGTGGATGATTCTGGATGTCCTTCCTGTTCTTCCACCTGAATTGCGCCCACTGGTTCCCCTTGACGGCGGAAGGTTTGCTACTTCTGACCTAAATGACCTTTATCGCCGCGTTATCAACCGCAACAATCGTTTAAGACGCCTGATGGACCTGAAGGCACCCGACGTCATCATCAGAAACGAAAAACGGATGTTACAAGAGGCCGTGGACGCCCTTCTCGACAACGGTAGACATGGAAGGCAAGTCAAAGGCCCAGGAAGTCGCCCGCTAAAATCGCTTTCCGACCAACTCAAGGGAAAACCGGGCAGGTTCCGCATGAACCTTTTAGGAAAGCGTGTCGATTATTCCGGTAGAAGCGTGATTGTGGTGGGGCCCGAATTAAAATTGCATGAGTGCGGCTTACCCAAAAAAATGGCCTTAGAACTGTTCAAACCGTTTGTTATCCGCAAGCTACAGGAAAAGGGCTACGCGCAGACGATTAAAAGCGCCAAAAAAGCCGCTGAGAAAGTCGACGATTCCGTTTGGGATGTCCTCTCCGAGGTTATCGCCGAACACCCCGTTCTGCTTAACAGGGCTCCAACTCTACATAGATTGGGCATTCAAGCCTTTCAACCTGTGCTTGTCGAAGGCAAGGCTATAAAGATTAACCCGCTTGTCTGCAAAGCTTTCAACGCTGACTTCGACGGTGACCAAATGGCTGTGCATGTTCCTCTATCATCTGAAGCTCGAATAGAAGCGGCACTTCTGCTGTCAGCAACGCGGAATATTCTCAAGCCCGCCCACGGTAACCCGATTGCCGTGCCGGAATTGGATGTTGTGCTCGGTTGTTCCTACCTCACCAAGGAAAAACCAGTGGATGGTCAAAAGGTCAAACAGTTTTCAACCTGTGAGCAGGTACTATACGCGCACAGTTGCAAAGCTGTCGATATTCACACTCCCGTCAATGTAAAAATAAATGGTTCGCTAATCAAAACCACTGCGGGAAGAGTTATTTTCAACGGAATTTTGCCTGAAGGATTGATGTTTAAGGATGAAGAAACAAACCAAAATATCCCCTTCATCAACAGGGAACTGCACTCGGGTGACCTGGCGGAATTAGCTTCTCTCACTTTTGATAAATGTGGAAACAGCCGAACGGTTCAATTTTTAGATGCCCTGAAGAACCTCGGCTTCCACTATGCGACTCTGAGTGGACTCTCAATTGCGCTAACTGACTTAGTAGCCCCAGGGGACAAAGACAACTTGATACGTGAGGCGACTGAAGAGGTACGCAAAGTGGAAGATGACCACAGGACGGGAGTTATTACCGACGGCGAACGTTATAACAAGGTAATCGGTATATGGAGTAACCTGACCACAGCCGTTGAGGATGCTCTCTTTGATGAACTTCAAAACGCCGAAGTAGATGGATACATGGGGTTCAATCCCGTTCACATCATGGCTGACTCTGGAGCAAGGAGCAAGAAACAGCCCATACTTCAGATAGCCGGAATGAGAGGATTGATGACAAAGCCCTCTGGTGAAATCATCGAACAACCGATATTCGCTTCATTCCGCGAAGGCTTGTCTGTGCTGGAATACTTCATCTCCACACATGGTGCCAGAAAAGGGTTGGCTGATACTGCCGTCAAAACAGCGTCCAGCGGATATTTGACCCGAAAACTGGTAGACGTCGCCCAAGATGTAATAGTACGGCAAGAGGATTGCGGTACCACAGCCGGTATAGTCAAAACCTCCCTTATGGAAGACGAAGTGCCCATCAGTAGTAAGATAGGAGGCAGAGTAGCTGCTCAAGATGTCACACATCCCCGAACTGATGAAATATTGGTAAAAACAGGAGAACTGATTACCAAAGAGATAGCGCAAAAGATAGAAGAGGCCTCTATCCCCGAAGTTAGAATCCGCTCCGTGCTAACCTGTGAAGTCCTACATGGCGTTTGTCGCGAGTGTTACGGCACGGATTTAAGCACAGGGCAATTTGTGGATATAGGTGAAGCTATCGGAATCATCGCTGCACAATCAATCGGCGAACCAGGTACTCAGCTCACCATGAGAACCTTCCACACAGGAGGCGCTCTTTCAGGCGCGGTAGAACAATCAGAAGCAGTGGCAAGACACGATGGAATAGTCAAATGTCACCGTATACAATATACCATCAGGGAAGAAGAGGGCGGTAAAAAAATGATTGTGCTATCAAGAAACTCCCAAATAACCATTCACGGTGAAGATGAATACGAATTGGAACGGCATGATGTTCCTATCGGTAGTATACTCCGTGTCTCTGATGGCAATGCTGTTAAAAAAGATGATGTCCTCCTTGAGTGGGACCCGCATCACGTACCTATCCTGACGCGGGAAGCAGGAAAAGTAAAATTCGCAGACATTATCGAAAACGTAACCATGCGGGAAGATATTGATGAAGTCTCCAGCCAACGAGAGCGGGTAATCATTGAATACAAGGGAGAAAACCTCCTCGCCAGAATCGAAATAGAATGTGGCGATGGTAAAGTAGTACAATATCAAATGCCCACCGGAGCACACCTCTTAGTTAGCGACGGTGATGAAGTTATAGCTGGGGACATGCTTGCCAGAATCCCGTCAGAAATCTTAAAGGCTAAGGATATTGTTACCGGGCTGCCGAGGGTGACTGGGCTATTTGAAGCACGTAGGCCAAAAGATAGTGCTATCATCGCAGAAATTGACGGCGAGGTGCGTTTTGAAGGAATGTCAAGGGGAATGCGCGTAATTAAGATTGTGAGCCCCGATACCGGTATGGAAAGCGAGCCTTATCGTATTGCAATAGGAAAACACGTCATCGTCCAGGAAGGCGATAAAGTTACCGCAGGCGAATCCCTAACTGAAGGACCAATTGCACCGGAAGATATACTGAGAATCAAAGGCGAGACAGAGGTTCAGTCTTACCTCGTCAGGGGGGTTCAGGATGTCTATCGGGGCAAAGAGCGCATAAATGACAAACATATTGAAGTTATAGTCCGCCAGATGATGCGAAAGGTGAAAATAGAAACAAAAGGTGACACTGAATTTCTTGAGGGTGATGAAATAGATAAGGTGATATTCCAACGCGAGAACAAACGAGTTGTCGCAAAAGGCGAGCAGCCTGCGACAGCGCAACCAATCCTGCAAGGAATTTCAAAAGCGGCTCTCACAACCGAAAGCTTCATCTCCGCCGCTTCATTCCAACAGACGACAAACGTCTTAACAAAGGCGGCTGTGCAGGGGAAACGCGATACCCTCAGAGGACTCAAGGAAAATGTCATTATGGGACACCTTATCCCCGCCGGGACGGGAGTTCCACAAATAAGAAGGATAAAAGCCCTTGAAAAGCAAGGAGCCCAAAACGCTATAACCGATAGTTCCTCCCCGCAAGAGTAAACCGGCATGAAAAACCAAAAGGGGTAAAGGAGGCAGGAAACTGTAAGCACTCGCATTCTTGCCCCTTTGCCCTCTTACCATTTGTTCCCCTTCTGAATTACCAAACAATATATGATAATACATTTAAAAAAAACTACACATAGCATTAAAAAGGTGAAAAATTATGATATACGAAGAGAGAGTTTATACCATCGTACCCGGCAAGATGCCTGATATTAACAAGCGTTTTTCAGATGTAACGATGCAGTTGTTTGAAAAACACGGGATGAAAGTAGTAGGTTTTTGGCAGACAATAATCGGGCCAAGTAGTATCAGCGAATTGGTTTATATTCTCGCCTTTGAGGATTTAACCCACCGTCAAGCGGCATGGGAAGCCTTTATGGTTGACCCGGAGTGGCAGAAAGCAAAGCGAGAAAGCGAAAAAGACGGCCCGTTAGTTGCGAACGTGGCTAATAAGATTCTAAAGCCAACGCCTTACTCTCCTATCCAGTAAAATCAGTTCTCCGGCTTTCCGGGTTTTCGAGAGGGGGAAGTGATAATGTCTTTTACCAGACAGGAACAATTTGTCTTAATATTTATAATTGCTACAGTTCTGGTAGGTGGAGTTTTTTCCATGATTAAACAATTTTACCCCGCACTGTTTATGGGTGAACCTGAACTGGATGTGGAAAACGGACAAAAAAAGACCGGCGCCAAAGGTGAATCGACCGGTCAGTTCGTTACACCTGCCAATGCAAATTCATCGGGTAAAATTGATATTAATTCCGCCACAGCAAAGGAATTGGAAACCCTTCCCGGCATTGGACCAGCTATGGCTGAACGTATCATTGAATATCGTAATACTTACGGGAAATTTTACGATATACAAGAGATTGAAGAAGTACGCGGGATTGGCGAGAAAACCTATCAGAAACTCGAAGACTTAATTGTAGTGATTAAGTGGTGTGTTCCATAAATCTGTTTCACGTTTTAATGTTTTTAAATTCATCAGGTTTTTCGCACTTTGAGGAGTATTAAAGTAATGAAGTAATAAGTATTCGGGGATTAAACTCCCAGCCCAATACTCGATACTACTTACTTAATACTTGGTCAAATCAGCGCAAACACTGGGAAAAGTAATCCCTTGGAAAGTCTCTAAAACTTCTGGAACAAACCATTAAGTGAGGGCTTCAGACGCGAAAGAGGCACTTGAAATAGCGCACTCTATATTTCAGTGGCGTTTTCCCGAAGAATATTATCTTGACTTTGGTAAATCGGATGTAGCAAAGGAAAGCCCTTTGTAGCGACAACCCGATGTGGTTGTCAAGCGGCTACCGCACAGGGTAGCCCCTACAGTTGAATTTGTTTTTAATCTACCAAAGTCAAATTATGATAAGGAGGAATTATGACGAAAATTCATGGTGAACTCAAACCGTCCGGGCGAATTCTATTAGGCCCTGGACCGAGCAATGTAAATCCAAGGGTTTATAAGGCAATGACGACGCCCATGTTAGGGTATCTTGATGCAGAATTTGTCAACATCATGGACGAAACTGTTGAGATGCTCCGCGAGGTATTCGGAACAAAGAATACCTTGACTATCCCTGTATCCGGGACAGGTACGGCCGGAATGGAAGCCGCGCTCTGCAATATCATTGAGCCGGGCGACGAGGTTATCATCTGTATCAAAGGCTACTTCGGTGGCAGAATCAAGGACATTGCCGAACGATGCGGCGGCAAGGTAACCGTCGTCGAATCCGACTGGGCAACGATTGTGCCGCCGGAGAAGGTGGAATATGCGTTGCAAAATGCAGATGCGAAGTTGGTAGCAATCGTTCACGGGGAAACTTCGACGGGCATCCTGCAACCGCTTGATGAAATCGGCAAAATCGCCAAAAACCACGGCGCACTATTCCTTGTGGATTGCGTCACTTCTTTAGGCGGGCAACCCGTCAATTTAGATGAACGCAACATCGACATTGCCTACAGCGGTACGCAAAAGTGTCTGGGCGCTCCGCCCGGATTATCGCCTATCAGTTTCAGTGAAGCCGCTGTTGAGAAGATAAAAAACAGAAAGACCAAAGTACAGAGTTTCTACTTCGACATGACGCTACTTGAAAAATACTGGACAGGCGAACAACGTGGATACCATCACACTGTATCCATGACGATGGTATACGCTTTGCGGGAAGCGCTTAGAGTGGTACTCGAAGAGGGACTGGAAGCCCGATATGAGCGACACCAGCGCAATGCCGACGCCTTGAAAGCCGGACTTACGGCGATGGGTTTGGAGCTAATCGCTCAAGAAGGATACCGAGCACCGATGTTGACGACAGTAGCGATTCCAACTGGCATCTCTGACGTGGACATAAGAAAGCGTTTGATAGCTTCCTACGGAATCGAAATCGGCGGAGGTTTGGGCGACTTCAAAGGCAAGGCATGGAGAATCGGACTGATGGGAGAATCTTCCACCCAAAGCAACGTGTTATTGCTATTGAGCGTCCTGGAGAAACTTTTGTCCGATGGAGGTTATAAGGTTAAACCCGGCGCGGGAGTTAGCGCTGCCGCAAAAGCATTTTAGGAACAAAGAGCTAAACCCGAAATGAAACCCGACATTGATGAAGTCAGCCTGCATACCGCAGAACCTTCCGATGCGCGGCACTACAACGAGCGTGGCTTTGCACTAAAAAAAGAGGGGCGGTTCGCTGAATCAATCGTTGAATTTGAGAAGGCTTTAGAACCGCGTCCCAACGATAGTTTTGCATTATCCAACCTTGCTCACATTCATTTCATCCAGAATGACATGGAACAATCGCTATATTTTGTTGAGAAGGCGCGCAAAGCCAACCCTAAGAATTGGTTTGCTTGCGGCATCCTCGGCGATATTTTAGCGAAATCGGGAGATTTGAGCGGTGCAGAAACCGCATATCAAGAGGAACTCGCCCTGAACCCAAACGCCACTTACGCGTACATCAACCTCGGCATGGTATACCGCAAGCAGAGGAAGTTAGATGTCGCACTGGCAACCTTGAAACAGGGATTGGAGATTGCGCCTGAAAATTACCGACTTCATTCGTCGTTGGGCGATGTTTACACTAACCAGAGACAATATGAACAGGCGATGGCGTCCTATCAGCGGGCAATTGACCTGAACCCAACTGACCAGTACGCTTTCAATAGATGGTTGGCATGCCAGATAAAAAGGGACAATCCAGAAGACGCCGTCGCCCAACTCAAAAAGGTATTATCAATCCCTTCGAGAAGCCAAAACGCCCATTTGCACGCCTTATTAGCGTTCCAACTCAAAAATTTGAAGCGTTACGAGGAAGCCATAGATGAATTTCAAACAGCCGTCAAATTGAACCCAAACTCCGTGTATTTTCGCAAACACCTGGCTTTTTGCTACTCCAAAAACGGCGAGTACGCTAAAACACGCGAATTATTGGAACCGATTTATAAAATCCGCTCCAAAGACGCATTGGTGGCGGCGGCGCTCGTCAAAACATATTTAAACCTAAATGAACATGAAAAAGCGCAAACTACGTTGACGGAAGCACTGCAATATCAACCGCGCAATCGGTATTTGCGGATGATGACGAAAGAATTGCAACGGGTAAAACATGCCACCAGCCTGTTATAACACCCCTGAATTAAAACTTAATGACGGCGGTTCACAAAGTAACCGCTTCCCACAGAAAACAACATACAGCGCATTGCAGGAAAGATTGGACAAGGGTGCGCTGAAGGGAACTATTTGTCTTGTCGGAGATTTTCTGTCGGGCAAAACCGTCCTGATAAAACGATTCTTAGCCGACAGATACGCAGAGACAACCCCATCTGGTTATCCGTTGGATGCCCCTGTTGGTCGTCCATATAGGGACAACCCGATGTGGTTGCCCAACTACTATCTTAACGTAAACCTCTATCTTTTGGAACAACTCAAAAAAAGGGGGAGTTTATCTGCCTTCGCGCTGACAAAAGCGAAAACGCGTTCGATGATGCAAGCGATTCTCGAAGAGGCAATCGGCGAGCATTTTAAAAGACACGATATACTGGTGCTGGATGCCATCGAAATCATCTACCCTTACAACTTAAATCTGGTTTCCATCACCGACAAATTCGCTCGCGATGGGAAAATCTGCATCATCTGTGTGCCGGAAGATAAGCAAAGAGGATTTGTGTTCGATTTTAGTTGGGGAATGTGCGAGGTAATAAGATTGAGTTAAATGCGAGGTATTGAGAAAAATGGAAGCATTAAGTAATGTCAGACTGACAGCAAAAGAGGTATTCGAAATGCCTCAAAATGACCAAAAAGCAGAACTTGTCAAAGGGGAACTTAAAAAGATGCCTCCAACTGGTGGAAAACACGGAATAATTGCAAGTCGTTTAGACCGATATATCGGTACATTTGTGGAGGAACACAGCTTAGGGTATGTTTGCGCGGCAGAAACAGGATTTGTACTTTCAGAGATTTCCGATACTGTCAGGGCTCCAGACGTTTCGTTTATTTCACAAGATAGAATCCCAGCCGATGGCGTCCCGGAGGAATACTGGGAACTTGCCCCTGATTTGGCGGTTGAAGTGCTATCTCCTTCTGACCGAGCAAGTAAGGTTTTGGAAAAGGTTGCGGAGTATTTGGAAGCGGGAACGAGGATGGTATGGGTTGTTGATGCGAATACGAGAACTGTCACCGTCTATCGTTCATTTGACAATATACAAATACTAACAGAAGAAGATGAGGTAGACGGCGGTGACGTTGTTCCGGGATTTCGATGTCCCCTTAGCAAGGTTTTTAGGAAATGCCCTGATGGACAGAAATCTTGATATTTACTCTAAACTATGATATGATTTCGTTTATCTTTTTACCATAATCTTGTTACTCTATAATGGTCAAAAAGTTTATCTTTACTTATTATCATCATCCTTTCTGCCATTGCTTGAGCAATTATTAGTCTGTCAAATGGGTCCTTATGATGAAACTCTAATTCGCTAATAACCGATATGTGTTCAAATGTTATTGGTAATATTTCAAATCCGTTCTCATATATTTGGGGCAATATTTGTTCAAAAGGGTATTTTATTTCAAGTTTGCCAAGACTAATTTTAATAGCCATTTCCCAAAGGCTTGCAATACTTATGTGGCTGAAATTGAAAGGGTTTTCTATAGCTTCCCTTGCTTTAGTTGTTAAGTTTTTATCAGCATTGACGAACCATATAAAAGCATGAGTATCTAAAATTAAGTTCATTGCATGTATTCCTTAAAGTCATCCAAAGGCTCATCAAAATCTGGTGACATTTTAAAGAATCCCTTACAGCTTCCAAATTTTGGTGATTTTTTCTTTCTTTCCTTTTCGTTTTTTTCCACGAGAGATTCGAGGAAATCAACAACTTCCTTCTTTAAATGTTCCGGTAAAGAGCTTAGTTTAGTATGTAACGATATGGTAGTCATAAGAAACTCCTTATTCAAAGATAAAATCTCAACTTTTTTCTCCGAATAGTGCTACTTTATTGTAACACTATTTTTAAGAAATGTCAACTCATTGAAACGAACTAACATGGCAAATAAGAATATGAGTCTAAAAAGTATAGCTGATTTACCACGCAGGAGATTAGGAAGGACAAATGTAATGGTGACGCCGGTGGGCATAGGTGGTGCGGCGTTGAGTCATGGGTATACAACCCCTTCAACCGACGATGATGCTGTTGCGGCAATCAACCGCGCAGTGGAACTCGGTATCGCTTACATCGACACATCGCCCGGATACGGCGAAAGCGAACGAAGGATTGGATTGGCTTTCAAAAATGACAGCAAATTGCGTCAAAACTTTTTTCTCGCCACCAAAACTGGTACAGGAGCCGTCGATGGAACCAAACCAGACTGGTCGCGTTACGGCACTGATTGGACGTATCGCAGTGTAGAGAACAGCTTGAAACTGCTCAATACTGACTGGATTGACCTGATGCAAATTCATGATCCGGGTGATTTGGAGCCTGCTCTGGTGCGGGATGGAGCGCTTTCAGCGTTAAAAGATTTAAAGGAGCAGGGAGTCATCCGAGCTATCGGACTTGGCGTTCGCAGCCATGAATTTTTGTTACAGGCGATTGAACACGGAGATTTTGACACAATACTGACGTATGCAGATTTCAATTTAGTACGTCAAACAGCAAGGGATATACTATTTCCCGCTGCCGAAAAACACGATGTAGGGGTTGTGCTCGGTTCGCCCATTCTGTTTGGATTGCTTTCCAACCGCACTGAAGAAAAACTCAAACGACATAGACGCTCTGACGAGGAATCCGAAAGAACACGTCAACTTTCTCAATGGGCGCAGGAGCGAAATGTCAAATTGATGAGTTTAGCGTTACAATATTGTTTGCGCGAACCACGCGTGTCGGTGGTGTTGGTGGGAACCAGAAATGTGGAACAGGTAGAGGAACTTGTGTCATCTGTTCTTGACCAGTTGCCAGAAAACATCTGGGATGAACTGGACGCAGAATTTAACATACACTAAGCGAAAGGAATACAATTAAATGACACCAAAACAGAAAGCTATCACAGCGTTGGAACTGGGACAACCAGAGGGTTTAGTACCCACATTTGAGTTACAATTTCAACTAACTGAGGAATTATTCGGTAGAAGTTACCGTGGAGGTTTGGATAAAGTTAGTGGAAAAGAGCAAGACAGGATGTTTCACGAGAATGCGCAATTGCTCGTTGATGTGGCCAAGCGGCTGGATTACTGCGTCATCATGGACACCTACTCTCCCGGCGATGATGGGTATATTCGCACCGCAAAACTGATAAGGGAATTGGCGGGCGACGACTACATGATTATCGTACACGGAGACGCCACGTACAGCATTCCTGGCGGCGGGAATATGACCGATTTTGTCGTACAATTGTACGAACACCCCGATGAGGTGAAGCGACGAGCTGACCAAATGGTTACGAATGCGCTCGAACGCGGCAAAAAATTGGTAGATGGAGGAATTGATGGATTCGCTCTTTGCGCAGATTATTGCTTCAATACCGGCCCATTTTTACCTCCTGAGATGTTCGCCGAATTTGTAACGCCGTTTCTGGCGAGGCTCATAGGCGGCTATCGAGACATGGGCGCTTACGCCATCAAACATACGGATGGCAACATTATGCCAATCCTCGACCAACTTGTCAGTTGTAAACCCCACGCAATCCATTCCATCGACACACAAGCGCAAGATATGGACTTGAAAGTCATCAAGGAATTGGTCGGCGACAAGGTATGCCTCATCGGTGGTGTTCAATGTGGGCTGCTGCAAACTGGTACGGAAGAGGAGATTATTGAAGACTGCAAATACGCGCTGAAGTACGGCATGCCCGGCGGGGGATATATTTACAGTACGAGTAACGTGGCTTTTAAGGGGTTGCCGCTGGAGAGGTATTTGCTGGTATTGGAAATGAGGGAGAAATACGGACGATATTCGTAAATTGGGGGATGGAAGGAGAGGAAGGAATATATCTTGAGCGCGATTGGGCTTTGTGAAATTGTTACTCTTTACTCACTCCTAAATTCACAGATTTGATTTGCGCTTCGTATATCCTTCCGCCTTCTCACTTCCGAAAGGGGGTAGGTTATTTTGCAAGCAAATATTGTTTTAACCGTTTCAGAATCCAAACGTCTAATAGCCCAAGGAGTCGCAGTCTTACCCTGTGTAAAACGCGCATTGGAGTCGGGACTTTTGGTCATTTCCACGGGTAGCACAAACGCTTACGTGCTGGAAGAAATACTGGGCGAAGCAATTGAGAAAGCCGCTTACTTGACCGGGCGGACTATGCCCACGGTAATGAAAGAAAAGCCGAACTTCCCAAAACGCATGAAGGACGTAGTGCTAAGGAACGGTGAGATAGTCGAAGAACTCGACAGATATTCCGGCGCGGAACAGTTGCAAGCAGGCGACGTGTTCATAAAAGGCGCGAACGCCCTGAATTACGAGGGGAAAATTGCAGGGATAACCATCGGCGGACCAGGCAGTGGAGGCACTATCGGCGCTGTGCTTGGACCAATTATCAGCAGAAGAGCGACGTTAGTAATACCAGTCGGTTTGGAAAAACTGGTAGCGCATGATATTTTTGAAATAGCGAATACGCTGGCAGAAGGAGATGAGTTAGCAAACCGAGTTCCCACGCTATTTCCCGTTTCAGGTACAATCGTAACGGAGATTGAGGCGTTGGAGTTGTTATTCCCTGGATTGCGGGCATTGCATGTGGCATCGGGGGGCGTACTGGGGGCAGAGGGCAGCGTGAGACTTTTGCTCTGCGGCAGTGACGAAATAGTAAAAAACGCACTGGAACTGTTAGAATCTATACAGGGTGAACCGCCGATTCTAACGACTTCATAGTGTCGACAAGTGAAAATTTTTACGGAATTTTTGCCGTATGATAACAAGTTAGCTGTGGCATTACTTGACAAGGGTGAACCGCCGCTTTTAGCAACTTCGTAGCCGCATTCTTGTAGTTTTTGTTGGCGTACTCCACTGAGTAGATTCAGGGAGTACGTCAAGTAACTGGAGACACTTTGTGTTAAGCTATCTCAAGATTATTCTCATTGACTTCATTATTTGTATTAGTATTGTCGTGTCGCTTGGTGTTTTTAGTTTGATTCTTCATATCAAATATTTCCATTTATCCACGGGCAAGCTTGCTGTAGTTGAGTCAATTCACTTCTTTTATTCTGTGATTCTGCTAATAATATTTCCCATATTCACAATTGTGGAAATCATCGCCAAAAAAGTGGAAGAAATAAAAAAGAGGGACGGAGAAACTGAAAATGATTAAAATTATGAGGGATTCCCTGTATGAATTAAGCCACAGTTTAATATATAAGATTGGGCTTTTTGTCGTCATTCCCTTGATGTTAGTTCCGTTAGCTGTTTACATGGATTTGGCAGGGCTTGAGTTGCAATTCATACTTTTGTATATTATAGTGGGGCTTCTGCCTGCTAAGATGCTTTTTGATTTAGCTTATTTCAAACTAAGGAAGAAAATACATTGCGATTTAACGAAAGAAGAGCTAATCAACAGCGTGGAAGCGAAATCGAAATTGACCAAAGAGCAAGCAGGAGCTGCTGTTGATGCTTTGCTTGATACCATTGGGGAAACGCTTGATAAGGGTGATTCTATCGGGCTTGTTGATTTCGGAATTTTTGAAGTAAGAAAAAGAGCGGCACGCAAAAATAGGTTATCTACGGAGAAACGCTTGCTCAAGTAATTGTAGGAGGCGTTGTTGCAAGACAGTACAGTGAACTTTTCACACACTCTGAGTAAATTCAGGGAGTACGCCAGGTGAAATAAGAAAATTAAGGTGATTGAGATGAGAAAATCTATCCTTAAAAAAGATAAAAAATATACATTTTCTGATTATTTCGAGCTTAATAACCCGACAAAGGAAATACTTGAAGAATTCGGCTACAAGTATAATTTTGAGGAGCTAAATCTGCCTGAAACAAACAGAGAAATAATATCTCTTGAAAAACTCAGAGAAACTTACGTTAAAAAATTACCTCTTATTTCTTTAAATTCGGAAATTGCCAAACGAGAGTTTTATATCTCGCCTTTGCTGTTAGAAATATTGGACTATGTGAATGCAGAAATTAACGTGGAATATCCTTTGGATGTAGAGGAAAATCTCAGCGGAACAGTTGATTATTTTATAAAATACTCCGGCAATATTGTAATTATTGATGCAAAAAAAGGGGATTTGGAAAAGGGGTTCAATCAACTTGCGGTAGAATTAATAGCTTTGGATAAATATTTGGAAAATACCTTGAGAGTATTGTACGGGGCGGTTACATTAGGAGATATTTGGCGGTTCGGAGTTCTTCAAAGAGAAGAAAAACTGTTAAAAAAAGATATGAATGCTTACGTTATTCCGGCTGATTTGGAAAATTTATTTTCAATATTGCTCGGAATATTAGAATCAGAAACCTAATACTGGTTGTTTCAACAGAAATATACGGAAAAAATTATGCAAAATAGTACAGTTTCAAAATCAAAATCCATTGCAATTTCGGTACTTATCGTGCTTCTTTCATCATTTATCGCATTAGCTGAAGTTCCCAACAAAACCCCCGTTAAGGGAAAAATTGAGGTAATTGGAGAAGGTGCTAATGCCATTGACGTTATCACGGTTGAAGGAACTCCCTACGAAATGGGTTATGCGCATGGTGTTTTGGCAAAGGATAAAGTCAGACATCTGTTGAACAAGGTTGTGCCGGCTATGTGCAAGGAATTGGAGGTTAGCGAAAAAATGGCTCAGGTGCTACTCAAGCAGACTTACAAGTTAGCTGAATCATATATTCCCGATGATTACAAGGAGGAGATGCGTGGATTAGCTGATGGAGCCGACGTTCCCTTGAATTCAGTCCTTCAATTTCACATGATTCCCGGCATATCAGAATACCACTGTACTTTCTTCGCCGCCTGGGGTAAAGCTGTTCCAAATGACCGGCTCATACAGATAAGAGCTTTGGATTACGAAACCAAAGCGCACATCCAAGACAACCCTGCGATTATCATCCGGAAGCCTTCTCGTGGTATACCTTTTTGTAGTATTGCCTGGGCTGGATTCATAGGCATCGTATCAGGCATTAACAGCGAGCAAATTGCAATGAGCGAAATTGGAGATAGCTTTGGCGAAGAACACGAGACTTTAGAGGGAGAACCGATGATATTTGTCATGCGGGATGTGCTTCAAAATGCACATTCTCTGGATGAAGCACTGAATATTGTCAAAAAGGCGCACAGAACCAGTTCCTTTCTGTATTGCATCGGCGACGGAAAAGCGAAAGACGCTCGCGCTTTGGCAACAGCAAAGGACATCTTCAACGTCTATTCAGATGAGAATCTGCCATTTCCGAACCACCTTGATGACGTAGTCTATATGTCTATGGGATTGGACAGCGATTGGAATAAAAAGCTGTTCAAGGTTCTTTCAGAAAAACATGGAAATATCACTGAAACGGTGGCTATGAAGGATGTCATGACAAATTTAGGGACAGGTAATCTACATGCTATAGCGTTTGATGTAACTGCACTGAAAATATGGGTGGCAAATGCTGCCCCAGACGCTACACCTGCATACAAGAGAGTTTATGTCCCTTATAATCTAAAAATTGCCTTTGAATGAAAGGAGACAGTTATGAAAATAGAAACATATTACGCACAACGCTGGAAAATTGGAGTTGCGGTAGCTTTGATTTCCCTTGCGGTGTTTGTGCTAAAAAATACGCTATCTGCGCAAATAGGGACTTCAACCCCCAATGCGGAAGATGTACAGATGTCTCAAAGGGTTATCTCGGAACGACTAGCCCCACACTTGAGTGTTAGCCCCAC
>CAZRLY010000032.1:0-27726 GCA_964601015.1 uncultured bacterium | reverse complement strand
ATAATATCCTGGATGACGGCGAAAACAACATTCGACTTGACACAAAGGTGGTGAAGAGATGAATCCGAAAGGTATGACGCTTTTTGAAACTCTACTTTCTGTAAGTGTGTTAGCAATTGTTGTAGTTGCCGTTACTCCCCATTTCATGGCAAGCTATAACGTCTGGGAGTTAAACGATACTCGCTCAATCGCTGTTCAAAACGCTCGCGTCGGTTTAGACAAGATGAATCGCGAGATAACGCAAGCTCAAGAAATTACCGATATAACCGATGGCATTGAGATAATTGATAAACTCGGAATTACAGTAAAATTTCTAAGGTATTTCGATTCCGAAAGGAACGATTACTATCTCGGCTATCAGCCTGCCACTGAGCCAGCCCCAATAGCGCTGGCAGGGCCCGTCGGTATACTTCAATTTATCTTCTATCAAGAGGATGGCGTAACGGAGGCAACATGCCCGGAAGATGTCAGGTCAATTGAAATTGCATTGACAGTGGATAACGGAGGTACGCTCGGCTCATATACTCTCTCTTCAATAGCTTACCGAGAGATAGGAACAGGCATTGCAACGGATTTGGGGTTTGACTTGGAACATGCTGTACTTGTTTTGGGGAATATGACAGAAGAGCTACTGTTTACCGGAAGTCCGTCAATTGAAGGTTCTCACGGCAACGTTCATTCTAATAATAATATTAAGATTAAGAGTAGCATTTCCGTAGAGCATGATGTTTCAGCTTGCGGATATATTAGTATCGAAGCCAGCCCCACCATTGGAGGAACAGTAACACAAGGCGCTGAACCGGTAGTATTATCCCCGTCAATAGTGGATCTGGTATCGTTCCTCAAGCCTTATGCTTATTACCAATTGTGTGACGATGGAAAAGTACGAGACCAAAACAACATTATTATTGATGGTGATGGCGAATTCAATGGTTGGAGTTGGCAGGGAGGCTATTGGAAGATGAATGATAGTGATAAGTTCGACGGGATATACTATGTGGAGACGAAGGCTAAAATTTCAGGCAGCCCAGGCTCCGTGGAAGCCCCGTGGACTGTGACTATCATATCTAAAGAGTCTATTGATATGTCAGGAAGCCCCAAGATTCAGCCTGCCCTCACGTGTTTCTCATTAGTCGCAGGAACGGATATAGAAATGAGTGGGAGTCCTGAAATCATAAACTGCGGGCTGGTTTTAGCTCGCGAACAGTTTGACATATCCGGAAGCCCTAACATAGAAGGAGCGATAATTGCCGGTGATGCTGGAACAAGCTGTAGTTTGGCAACTGAAAATGAAATATCCGGAAGCCCTACAATCGTATTCAATGGCTTGACAACAGATTTAATCCCTGGCGAGATGGTGATAACAGGATGGCATTAGCAAACTGGCTAGGGAGACGGAGGACATGGAGAAAGCGAAAGAAAGCGCAAGGAATGGATGGAGAGGGTGGAAAATAGCCGACGATGTCAACAGCGCTTCCCTCCTTTCATGCCCTTCCTTCCCTTACCCACTTAGGTATTCGAGAGGCCTCACTTTCATCGCACTGAAAAAACAAGAGAGTGGTGTTGCTTTAATAATCAGCTTATTCGTGTTATTTTTATCCTCCGTTTTGATAGTTGCATTTTTAGGCTCGCTCACAACCGACTTACAAATAACCAAAAACCAAGTCTCAGCGCTCGAAGCTACCTACATCGCCGAAGCGGGGGTAGAAGACGCCCTATATGAATTGAAACAGGACAGCAGTTGGAACGCAGGTTTTACAAATAAGACATTCCCTGATGATTCAGGCAGTATATACACGGTAACAATTTCAGGTTACCCAGAAATCACCATAACCTCTACCGCAACTCTCGCATCGGGATACCAGCACACTGTAACGGCTACCGTCGAAATACAGTAGGTTGGGTTGAGGAACGAAACCCAACGATAGACTAAAAAATGCTCCTAACTAATAAATCAGCCATAGGCATATCCATCAATCCTAATATTATTGCATTAGCCCAAGTCAAGAATTCGAGTTCGGGCTTTGTTCTTGAGAAGCTCTGTTTTACGCCTACGCCCCCCGATTCAGTGTCAAACGGGATGATAACCGACAATGATTCACTTTTAAGCACGATTGAGGGCTTCTTAAAAAGCAATAATATCAAATTGAAAAAGAGTTGCGCCTCCGTATCCGGTCCAAATGTAATAATGCAATTATTAACCTCTCTGCCGCGAATGTCGCGCTCGGAAATACGCGAGGCGTTGAAGGCGGAGGTGGAAAGCTATGCAATCCTTGTGGGAAGCGATTCGGTGATGGATTTCCAACCGTTGGAAGACGTTGAAGAGGATACGCACAACAGGCAGAATGTCCTGCTCGGGGCGTTGCAAAAAGCCCACAGCAGCGTTTACGCTAAACTTTTAACCTCCGCTGGTATCCCGCCAGAATTTTTGGAACACGCGCCTATCGCCGCCATAAGAGCTTTTATAAACACTGAGATGTTCGACGGTGATACTTCACAGCATCTGATGTTTTTGATTGTAGACGCTGAGAACACCTACGTTATTGGAATTAAAAGTGGCGTTATCTCCTTTGTCCACACCATTGATTTTGGCAGCATCTACCTTTATGAAAGTGAAGAACACATCGCAGAATATGTCCGTGAGATTCAACTATGTCTCAACTACTCCGAAACGGATTTCAAAGACATAGATTTCCAGAGGTTAATCTTAATCGCCGATGGTAATGATAATGAACGGTTACGCAAGTCCATAGCCGAGAATTCAACGGATATACCAACAGTGGAATTAGCGTATCCTTTCGAGAACATCGCCCACATTAAAGCGGATGCCTCAACAGCGGATTCGTATTCGCTTTCTGCCGCAATAGCCACCGGTTTAGCGATGAGAGGCGCAGGAATGGGGGCTTTTCTGAAGCGCTGCCAGAAGGCGAAGCATTTTTTTCAAATAAATCTGAATTTGCTCCCATTTGAACTTGTAGAGACAAACCGGTTCAAACGGCAATTATTCAAGTTTGCGGCTTGTGCAATTTTGATATTGGGGGTACTTGTCGGCATCAACTATTCTGTGAAATCAAAAGTTGATGCGCTAAAAACAAGGATGCTCGCTACTGAGCAGGAAATGAAGATAGTTGACCAAAAATCTATCAGTAAAGTCGCCGACATACAAAAGGAGATAACATCGCTGAAAACCGATGTTAGAAATTACAGCGATTACCTTAAAACATATCAACACACAGAATGGCACAAAATACTAAAGGCAATTTCATATCTAATGCCAGAGGACGCATGGCTATCTGAAGTAATAATTGATGGCAACAGCACAACAATCTTCAGGGGGAAAAGCTTATCCGAAGAATCCCCTTTCAAACTTTTTGACCTGATTAAAATGTCCGATTATTTCGCTTCCTACGATATTTCTATAAGACGAACTAACATCATGGGGCGGGATGTAGTGGAATTTGAAATAAATTGCAAATTGGCAGATTAAGGGCAAGTTATGAGATTTAATCTAAGCAAGTTTGGACAAAGGGAACGAATTCTCGTAGGGATAGTTTTACTTGCGCTGGAAGTAGCGGCTTTTTATCATTTTTTGATTAAGCCGCACCTAAATAGTATCCGTACGCGACAAACTGAGTTGAGCGGACGAGAACAACTGCTTGAAGCTAAAAAGGCAAAACTCAGATTGTTAAACAAACTTGAGAAAGAAAGATTAGCTTTGAAAGAAGAAAATAATGAATTGCGCAACCAGTTCTTCAGCCTTTCCGACATACATGAACTTATGAAGAAATTCATACGATATGCGGATGAAAATAACAGTAAATTGTTAGCAGTTGATTACAAACGGCGCAGGGAGACAAAACGAAAAGGGACAACGCTTATCCGTAGCGATGCGCGAAGGTCAAAATCCCGCGCCAATGAGCGAAGTTCAGACAAAAAAAAACCGGATGATGAAAAGGACAATATCTCCGCCCAATCCATAGAAGTAGTCATACAAGGTAGCTATGAAAATCTGATAAATATTTTATCGCAATTAGAAACTAATGAAAAGTTGACAAGCATCAGCGATTTAAAAGTTGCTTATTCCAGAGATGAGCCAAATAAACTTGAAGCCAATATTACTCTCAACTTACACTCAATCTATGACAATGATAAGGAATTATCCACTCCCAATAGTTTGTAGTCATGGCATTGTAGCGCTAACCATAACGTTAGTATTACTGGCGATACCATTAGTAGTGACGATGGGATGTAGTCCTGCTGAAAATTCACACGCCAGAGCAGCGGAGAGTATTAAACCCCTTCAAAGCCTTCAAGTGCAGAACTTTCAAGAAGAACAAGAAACAGTAAATATAACAGACAGCGCCCTTGAGATAATGGAGCAAAGCGCACTATTAGCTAACGAAGAATCGAAAAAGGCTTTTAGGCTTATCAATAGCTTGAAAAAGCAATTCGCTCCTTCGGATAACCAGATGGAGTTGCCCTTACGTTTCGGGCAGAATTGTGTTGCGCCCTCGCCGAATAAAAATAAGACATCAGTGAAGAATACGCGCAGCAAGTCGGATATAATAAGTAGAGCGTCTGAAATAGCGGAAAACGTAGATGGAGTGGGAAAAATTAACCCATTTGCGCCGCCGAAGGAAATGGCAGAGTACCACCTCATTGATGTGGGGGGAGTAAATCGAAGAACCACGCTAACCACAAAACCCACAACTGTAAGTAGGAACGAACCTATGCGTTCGCCCAACCCGAGCAAATCAAAAGCGGCGAAACAGAAATCCACCGCCATCCAACTCAAAGGAACAGCCATAAGCAACCAATCTGCCGCAATCATAGAAATAAACGGAACGTCCTATATCGTTTCGCATGGGGACGTAGTGGCGGGCATGAAAGTTATAGAGATTCAGGAAGATAGAATCGTTCTTGATAAAAACGGGAAAGAATATAACCTTACCTTATCGAAGTGATGCGATTTCGATTTGCGCGCGAGATTGAAGGGACAAGAGAATGTTACCTCAGAACAAAACAACCAGGTTAATTATCTTGCTATCACTATCAACGATATTAGCCTACGCCAACGTACTTTTCGCTTCAGACAACCGGATAACATCCATCTCCGTTGATGCAGAGCGCCCTCAGAGTCAGATTACAATAAATCTAAAGATAAAAGAGCAAGTGAAGGGTTACAACCACGAGTTATATAGGTTACGAAAAATCCCGACAGAGCAATTTGTTTTCTACATGGACGTTCAAAATTGCTATACCATGCTAAAGGGCGGCGCTACCTTTAAAAGGGAGTTCACAAATTCGCCACTGTCAGGCATAAGAATCGGCCAAAATAAACTTAATCCACCGATTACGCGGATAGCTTGTGATTTAACCAAACCCATCAAGCCGGATATTAAACTTAAAGATGGTTACATCCAAATTCTCTTCTCTTTTAATTCCGGCACACCGTCCAAAACTCCCCTGAATCAGATAACCGGTGTCAATGTTATTTCCGAAAACCCACATTTGAATATCTCAATTGAGTTGGATGCTAAAAGTCGCGTGGACTATGGGCGCGGGATGTATCCCATCGACACGACGGGTGTGAAATCCGTTTTCTATCTTGACATTCGCAATACTCGTCCTGTGATAGATGGAGAAGAATATTTTGTCCAGAAGTTTTCCAATCCAATAGTCTCTCAAATGGAGATAACCAAACAACAACTCATAACTCCAATCACCCGCGTTGCATTTCATCTAAACGAACCTGTCAAGCCAGACATAAAAATTCAAAATAATCGCCAATTTCAGATTACTTTCCCAAACCCCCTTTCGGAAGAAAAGTGGGAGGGGGGAAGGAATCCCCTGAATAACGAAGAGTCGCAAAGCGAACAAATTCAAGGGGTAGATACCGATGTTCAGGAACCCGTTGATGCGGTACAAGGCGAACAGCCTGAGACATCAAACAATGGAAAACCAAACCCGTTTAAGCTGTTCTTGAACTCAATGTTTCGCAAGGTATCCCCAAATATTACATACCGTCTTCGCGATAGCGCGCTTCGCGATAGCGCGCAACCATCCAACCTGCCCGGTGATACAGCGGAAAGCGAAGACGAACTGATGACGAACCCTAAATTGCTGAAACCATTGGAACAGGAGTTAAATCCTCGCTTAACCGAAGCAACTTTGACAGAAGAGAACATAACTTCCCAACCCGTCATCGGGACGGTTGACTTGAAAGATACAGACATCAGGGACGCCCTGCGACTTCTGGCTAAACAGGGCGGGATAAACATAGTGGTAGACGAATCCGTCCAGGGGCGAATAAGCATTAGCCTCAACAAAACAACCCCACCAGAACAAGCTATTGCGCATGTGCTATTCGCGAACGGATTCGCTTATGAAAAGTTTGACGAATATCTGCTCGCTTACGCGCCAGGTGCTTCTAACGTACCTGCGATTACCAAGGTTATACCGCTTAATTATTCCCAGGCGAGCGATATTAAGGAGGTGCTTGTCAGCCTGGCTTCCTCCCCAGAAGCCGTGCAGATGGATTCACGCACGAATTCAATAATAATCGCAGACACGCCCACCAAAGTGCGACAGATAGAAGATATGGTAAAAAGGCTGGATGTAGAAGTAGAAAATTCCACCTCGCAACCCCTGAGCCAGATATTTTACTTGCAATTCGCGGATGCCTCAGAGTTGCAGAACATCATCAACGAGTTTTTGTCCGAAAATGGCAAAGTTGCCGTGGATGAACGTACAAACTCATTGATTGTCTTAGATTCGGCCTTTAACATCGAAACCATCGCACAGATGGTTCAGCAACTTGACGTAGAAACAACCCGGCCAAAAACGCTACCGCAAGGGGCAAACGAACCGGTAACGCGCGTTTTTGTCCTGAATTATATAGACGCCAACGCCCTTAAGGAAAGCATCGGGGAAATGCTCTCTCCCGAAGGCAAACTTCAAACCTTTGTGAGACAAAAGGAACTGCTCAAACCCGCTCGGCAAAAAGAATCGGATGACACTCGATACGAAGAAGGCGGAGTGGCTGTAAGCACCGAAGAGAAAAGCGGGAACGCTCAAAAATGGTCGAATACTCTCATTGTAACCGATGTTCTATCTGTAATACAGGTGGTGGAAGAGTTGATAGAAAAATTGGATGTGATGGCAAAGCAGGTAGTCATAGAAGCCAAAATCGTGGAAGTTACCCTCGATGGAACTCATGAGTTGGGAATCAATTGGCAAGCAGTTCACAAACCATCCAACTCCCTATTTAGTTCCCATCTGGTTAGCGACGAAAATATTGAGCCCACAATCCAAATCGGCACCCTTTCAGCAAAAGCGTTTGAGAACATAACTGGCATATTGCGTGCGTTGGAAGAGAAAGGGCAAGCGCGATTGTTAGCCAATCCAAGGACTACCACTTTGAATAATGAATTAGCTCAGATTATTGTCGCTGACCGATTTCCCATTCCAATCATCAGCCAAAATGAACTCGGAACCACCACCGGCTATGCTTACATAGATGTGGGAATCCTCCTGACGGTAATACCTCATGTAAATGAGGATGGTTACATCCTGATGGAAGCCAGCCCACAAATAGATTCCCTCAAAGGCGAAGTCTCACCCGGCGCCCCTCCCATTATTAGTTCAAGATTAGCCCACTGCCGCGTTATGATAAAAGACGGACAAACCCTCGTCATCGGCGGATTGATGAAAGACGAAACCACTGAAATAATCAGGAAAATCCCCCTCCTTGGAAATATCCCCATATTTGGCAGACTGTTCAAAAGCAAAGCCCTCAAAACCACCAAAACAGATTTAATAGTATTCATCACCCCGCGCATCTATCGTGAAGGCACCAAGTGATTGTTAAACGCTTGGTGTGAATAACACGAGAATTGTAGGGCGAAATGCCATTTCGTCCTACATTATACCGTTTTAAGAAAATAATGCAATATCATTTTTTTTATCCGCTAATCCACGCTAATCTTCACGAATAAAAAAATATTAGCGTAAATTCGCGAAGATTAGCGGATAGTTTTTGAAATAGGCCCGCTCATGAAGCGCTGTAAGCCGCTTTTCAGCGGGGGTTTATCCGAAGATAATATTGCGTTAATTATTTAATTTGGTATTACATCCTTACCTGAGAGAACTCACACCAAACGTTTAAGTGGTAGGTTGGGTTGGTCAGAAACAACTTGATACGGTAATTGCCTTGTCTCTGACCAACCCAACTTTTTGCTCTATTAACTATAGATATTTTTGCTAATTTATAATAATAATTTTTCATCCGTGTCCCATAAATTTGTGTAATTCGTCCAATTCGTGTAATTCGTGTTCTAATCTTTAGAACAAATTCTTATCCCGAATTCACGTTATTACATTTTTTCGTTGACAAATGAGCTTGTATATGATAAATTGATAGTAATAATTTTCTCCAACGGAGGTATTTTTATGGGCGATAGAATTTTTCAAAAGTTAGAAAATCTTGAGGAGTTAAAAAGGAGTCCTATTTTTGTTTTTGCGGCTGATGCTATGGCGTCTACGAGCCTTCAGGGATTGGGGCTGGTTCAAGAGCCTACGCCTCATTATAGAAATCGTATTGAGTTTCTGGAGTTGCAAAGGCAATTTATTGAAGACGCGTACATTGACGGGCTTTTAATGACACCGGCAGACGCGGAGATTTTGGCGCAGGAAGAAAAACTTTTTGACCACAGTCCTGTTACTCCAATTGTCAGAATGAACGCGGAAACAGGTATTTGGAACCCACGACATGGGATATACAGGCAACAACATTCTCTGCCTTTTCAAACTGTCCCGGTTGAAGCGGCTCAATATTGTGACTCCCTGGTTAATAACGCTACGGCGTGTCATATCAATTTGGGATTGTATTCGATTACCTTGAATAATGATGTGGAGGCTGATGAGCGGATGCTGAACGCTTACCTGAAATTCGCTAAGGATGTAGGCGAAATGAGAGGATTTGAACACGTCTTGGAGGTATTTCTGCCCAATGTCAGGATACCCGGTATGGATACAGAAAAACGAGGGCAATATACCGCAGACTCAATTCACCGGACGATGAGTTATTTGAGGATAAGGCAGAGGCCGTTGTTCATCAAAACTGCTTATACGACGAAGGAAATTTGGCAGGAATTGACGTCTTTTGACCCAACTTTGATTATCGGCGCGTTGGGCGGACCAAAACAAAATGCAAAGTCAACTTTAAGTCTGGCGCATGATGTTACTGAATACGGCGGCAAGGTAATTTTGTTTGGCAGGACAGTCTTCCAAGAAGATGACCCAAGGTTGATGGCTAAGGCTTTAAGGGCTGTGCTGGACAGGGATAGGTCAATTGAGGAAGCGCATAATGAGTATCAGCAGGCTGTACGGGGAATGCCTTCTAATCGTGGAGGTGGAAGGCGGTAACCAGGGATGCGGAGTGCTGTCAACAGATGCTGGAAATAATCTGCTGATAGCTTTTTGCCGAAAATTTGCAATCATTAGTAAGATATATATATAACAAATCATCTATAAGCATATATAATGATAGTATATTTTGCAATACCGCATGGAATATGCCATCATAATATTGGGCGTTTCAGTCCATTGTGGACGTCTGACAGGAGGAAAAAACAATGCGCATTTTAATTGTTGGTTCAGGTGGTTTCGGCAGAAATTGGTGGAACCTATTGCCACAGCGTCCTGAACACCAAGTTGTAGGATTAGTTGACCCGGTGCCTTCGGCGTTAGAGGGTGCAGGAAAGGCTTTGAATGTGCCTGACGAGTTGCATTTTGACAATCTGGAGGCGGCGCTTGAGCATGTGGAAGCGGACATCGCCCTTCACAACACTCCACCCAAACATCGTCCTGCGCACCTTCCGATGCTCTTTGAAAAACACATCCATGTGCTGGCGGCAAAGCCATTGACGGAAACGCTTGCGGAAGCAAAAACGGTAATAAAGAAAGCGCAGGAAAGTGGGTGCGTGGTGGCTGCCAATCAGCAACTAAGATATGGGCCCGTTCCGCGTACACTACGCAAGTTGTTGCGCGAGGGCGCTGTGGGGAAAATGGATAACATCACCTTCGATTTCCACCAGAGACGCGGTTGGACAGACAGGCTAAAGGATGTCCCCAGCCCGATGCTCGTCGAATCGTCGGTACATCACTTTGATTTCATCCGTAGCGTGGTTGACGCCAACCCCACTTGGATTTTCTCTGAAAGCTGGCATCCTGAATCGCTTGATGTCAAAGGCGAGACAGCAACATGGGTAATAATGCGGATGGAAAATGGTGTACGCATCAACTACCGGGGCAGCCGTTCAGGGAGGACAGATTTGGACGCATCTCTTAACACCGACTGGTATGGCATCTGGCGCATTGAAGGCGATAAGGGCGTCATCTACGGTTCAGGACGAGAAGGCTTTCGGCTTAACGGCGAACAGTTCTTAGCCCCTTCGGAGGCCACTGCCAATTCAGGGGTGAATGTCCTGGCTGGGGTTTTGTTCGATGATGTTTGCAAAAAAATTGAAGCGGGCGAAACGCCAGAAACCAGCGGCGCTGACAATCTCTGGACAATGGCTACCTGTGCCGCAGCGTATGAATCATACCATCGCGAAGCGTGGGTGGATGTGCCGAAACTCATTGAGGAAGCAAAATAGCAAGTTTCGGCGAAAAAATAGAAGGAGGCAAAACGAAATTTGACACGACGCGGTTTGCTTATAGTTATTTCTGGCCCATCCGGCTCTGGAAAAAGCAGCATCAGAAAATCGCTCCTTGAAGTTGACCAGTGTTTGGAATTTTCTGTCTCCGCAACAACACGATTACCACGGGCAGAAGAGACTCACAGTATTGACTACTACTTTCTCAGCGAAGACGAATTCCAACAAAAGATAGACGCAGGAGAGTTTGCTGAATGGGCAATATATGACAACCATCGCTATGGAACGCTCAAATCGGTTTTGGATAAATGCCTTAAAAATGGCAAGGACATCCTTGTAGAGATAGAAGTACAGGGGGCTTCCCAGTTGCGAAAATCGTATCCAGATGGCGTTTTCATCTTCATCCTGCCCCCCTCGTTAGCGTCTTTGGGAGAGAGGCTAAGAAATCGCAGGACAGAATGTGATGCGGATATTCAGCAGCGTCTTTCAAGTGCAAAAATGGAGATTCAATGCGTAGAAAATTACGATTATGTCGTATTTAACCACGATAACCAACTAACACAAGCGGTCAAGAATATTCTATCCATCATCGCTACTGAAAAATGCCGTGTCAACGAGGAAATTTTAACACAAGTGCAAGATGAATTCGCACAACAATAAACCAGGAGGTAAAAATCAGATGTCTGACCAAGTGATGCTCGAAGACATAATGAAAGTCATTAACAATAAATACCTTGCCGTCAACATAGCCGCGCGACGTGCAAGACTACTCAACGAGGGCGCGGTCACTGCTGTTAAAACAAATGCTGTTAAAGCAACCACCATTGCTTTAGAAGAATTGCTCGCTGAGAAGTTGGAGCATCAGATACTTCATCGAGGAGAACTAAGAGAGATTGAAGAACGAATGCGGCTTGAAGCAACGCTCATAGTTGATGATGCTGACGAGGCGGAAGAACCCTTATTAGACGAGGAGTATGTTGACGACAGGGGGTTTGTCGTTGACGATGAAGAACCTGAAGAAGGGATATAAGGATGTTAATGTAATGGACAAAACAATCATCGTGGGCGTAACGAGTAGCGTCGCAATTCATAAGTCAATTGATTTGGTGAGTCAATTAGTGAAGAAGGGCGCGTCTACTTATGTTGTGATGACCGAAAACGCCACTAAACTCGTCGCTCCCTTACAGTTTCAAACAATCTCACAACACCCTGTTTTTTTTGACCTATTTGATTGTGGACAGAACTGGCAGCCCAAACATATAGGACTGGCAGATAAATCTGACCTATTTGCTATTGTCCCGGCGACAGCGAATATCATCGGCAAGATGGCGCACGGCATCGCCGATGATATGCTATCGACGCTCGCGATTGCCGTCCATTGTCCGATTCTAATCGCGCCGGCGATGAACTGCCACATGTACGCTAACCCTATCGTACAGGAAAACCTTCGGATGTTGGTTGAAAAGCGCGGGGTTGTTATCGCAGAACCCGAAGAAGGTTGGTTGGCATGCGGATACGAAGGGAAGGGACGACTTCAAGATATAGGCAAGATTATCGAGCAGATTCAGAATATTTTACAGCCCAAAAAAGATTTTTCTGGCAAGAAAGTTTTGGTAACAGCCGGTCCAACGCGCGAATATTTTGACCCAATCAGATTTATCACTAACCGGTCAAGCGGCAAAATGGGTTATGCTATAGCAGAGGCGGCTGCTCAACGCGGCGCTTTTGTGAAATTGATAAGTGGCCCAACTGCGCTGAAAAAGCCGCCGCAGGTGGAATGTGTCAACGTTGAAACTGCGTTGCAGATGTATGAAACTGTGCTATCTTCGGCTGATTTTGACATAATCATCATGTCGGCGGCAGTGTCCGATTACCGTCCTAAAGAGGAAAAGACACATAAAATCAAGAAAACCGAAGGTGAACTTATCATCCAACTTGAACGCAATCCCGATATTCTGATGGAACTTGGCAAAAGGAAGAAAGAAACACAAATTTTGGTCGGGTTCGCTGCTGAAACAGAAGATGAACTCAAAAACGCCCAGGAAAAGCTGATGAGGAAAAATCTGGATTTGATTGTCGTCAATAACGTGAACCAAGAGGGAGCGGGATTTGAAACGGACACCAACATCGTAACAATCCTCGGCAAGGACGATGCGCAGGAACTTCCATTAATGAAAAAAATTGATGTGGCTAATGCTCTACTTGATAGAATCACAGAATTAGTTTGACAATGTCAATAACTCTGTCACAACTTGGAAAAAACAAAGATGAAAATGAGCGAATTTCAAAATATCATAGAAGAGACGTATTTTGAACGGGATAGCAAGCGCCACTTAGCGACAAACTTCGTATGGTTTATCGAAGAGGTAGGAGAGCTAACTAAAGAGATGAAGAAAACGCTGGTTGATTCGGGCGACGAGAATCGCTTAAAAGAGGAGTTCGCTGATGTGTTAGCGTGGCTGACAACATTGGCAAGTCAGATGGGAATAGACTTAGAGGAGATTGCGCACATCTACGCCGATGGCTGTCCAAAGTGCCACCAGAAACCATGTGTTTGTTAAAATCAAAATTGACAGAATGCCCTTTCGATGTTATATTGAAAGGGAACAGGAGGCGAGAAGGCGACTTCCCAAAAGATGTCGGCTTCGCCGTCATCTTTCTTCCGATAGGGGGGATATTATATGAGATGGAATTTCTTCTTAAAATTTTTTGAAGGCGCTATAAACATCGAAAAAACATACAAATCGTGTGACAAGGCGATAGGCGCGTTACAGAGTTATAACAAGAACCCTGACGCTTATGATAGTAAGAAAAAGGCGCAAATGAACGACATTGTCAGGGAGGGAGAAGAGGCAGCCAAAAAGCTGCTTGAGTATGAGGGGCAAAAAAATTGGCCTGGGGTGTTCAGAGAGATGCACAAAAACCTTGCGAATATGTACATACAGATGGAACGAGACGACGAAGCGCGGGAGAGATGTGAAAAATTGACCGAATATGGAGAGGTGGGGAGGTTGGATGCTGAAGAGATGTCGCAGAAACTCGAAGATAAGGTAGGCGGCAAGGAGGGAGTAACTGTGGAAGAAGCCCCGATGTTGGCATAGAACATCGTCTATTATCACTTATTGTTTGATAAGTAAAGAGTAATGAGTAATAATGCAGTAGTTTACTCTTTACTCATCAGTGTTTAATGCTAATAGAAACCGAGTTTTTCGGAAAAACTCGGTTTCTATTAGCCTAATCTTTTTTGTGGATTGGTATAACACTCGCAATTCCCTTCTCATGAACTTCCTTAAACCTATCGCTTTCTATCTACTATTTTTAATTCCAATCGTCGTCCTTTTGTATTTTCTAAAGCTGAAGCGCAAACGCCATGTCGTCTCCAGCGTAATTCTCTGGCTTGAAGCTATTGAGGATATGAAGGCGAATGTGCCTTTTGCACGGCTACGAAAGAATTTGCTTTTGCCTTTGCAGATTTTATTCTTACTTTTAGCGATTTTAGGGTTGGCTCGTCCTGCCTGGAAAGGACAAACCGAACTCGGACAACACACCATTTTGATTATCGACAACTCACTTAGCATGCAAGCGACTGACGCAAAAAACAGCCGATTTGAATCTGCGAAGATTCATGCCATGCAACTTGTGGATAGTTTGAATCTGTCTGACAGAATGCTACTCATTGAAGCAGGCGCGACTCCCACCATCAAAGTTACTTTCACGTCGGATAAACTGAAACTCAAGGACGCCGTAGAAAAACTATGTGCTTACGATGTAATCTCCGACATGAAGATGGCTCTGGAACTGGCGGCTTCTACCGCAAAAGGACTTGAAGGGGCTGAGATTGTGATATTGAGTGATACCACGCCGGACGAGCAATCTTCTCCGATAAATCCTTCTGACTTCAGCCGGAGAAAAACTCACATTTTCGGAAAACGCTGTAACAACGTGGCTATCACAAAATTCAGCATGGCGAGGATTCACAACGACTCTGTAAAATATCAGCCTTTCACCGAACTCATGAACTTCAGCGAGGTTGAACAAAATCCAATGGCATATCTCTCCATCGACGGACACATCATCCAAGGAGAGGCAGTCAACCTCCCGCCCGGAGAACGCAAAGCCATCCGTTGGGATGATGTTGATGACCGAAATTTTGACCAGAATATCCTCCAGGTGGAACTGGAACTACAAGACGACTTGGAAGTTGATAACGTGGCGTATGCAGTCCTGCGCAAGAAACAAAAACTGCAAGTGCTTTTGGTTAGCGAAGAAAAAAATCTGTTTCTGGAAAAGGCGATTGAGACACAGCCCAATGCGTCACTCAATACCATCTCACCGGGAAAATATCTCAGCCCAACTGACAACGACATAGTTATTTTCAATAGCGTGGTACCAAAGGACATCCCCGATGGAAACACCATTTTCATCAACCCAAAGGCAGGTTTGCCGTTTATGTCCGCTGTTACCGAGAATACGCCGATTTCAATCATCAGCGTAAACGAGAACCACCCGCTCATGGATTCGGTTTCTCTCACAGGTTTCAAGGTTAGTTCATACTTGCAATATGAATTACCTGATTGGGGAATTCCGCTCGCTGAAACAACAGATTCACCGTTAATTTGGGCTGGAGAGCAAAAAAAACGCAAAATAATCGTATTCGCTTTTGATGTTTTCAACCGAGAGATATCGCAATTTCCATTAAGCTACGAATGCCCCATCTTGATGGCAAACTGCCTGAATTGGCTCGGGCCGGCTTTTCGCCCGATTGAAAAAGATACCGTTAAAGTTGGGGAGCCAGTTGCGATTAACCTTAGCCATCCCGACGAAGCCGAGCGAGTCACCGTCAAATATCCAAATGGGAACATATCACAAAATTTATTCAGCGCAAAAGCAGAAATCACCTTCACAGAAACGCTGCTGACTGGCGTTTATGAAGTTTGGGTTGACGATGTACTATACGGAAAATTCGCCGTCAACCTGTTAGACGAAGCGGAATCCAATATCACGCCGACACTCTCAAAACAATCTTCCAAAGCAACCGCAACAGCGACGACTTCAGTTACAACGCAGAAGGAGTTTTGGAACTGGTTGGTATTCATCGCTTTGGTAGTTTTGACTCTTGAATGGTGGGTATATCATCGGCGGGTATTGGATTAATAGGAGCACCCAGGCACAAAACCCAAGCCCTGAGTCTGGTGTTTTATACCTCGTGTTTTTTTCCTCAAACCTTGCGTCTGGTACCTCGCACCTCGTGTCTTGTGTCTCGTACCTTTCCACCAGTCACCATCGGTAAACCCTCCTGCGGTGAAATGACACTATTTGGCATACCCCAATTTCTTATCTTGAGTTCACGTTATTAGGTTATAAAAACCGAGTTTTTCGGACAAACTCGGCCTCTGCCTCGAAAGGAGTTCACCAAATGGCAAAATTAACATCATTTATAATCTTGTTGAAGTGTTTCATCGGTTGCGGCTCAAGTCCGCCGAATGAACATGAAAAGGTGAGGGAAGAGAAGCCCGTTGCAACTTTGGAGTCCAATGACTCAGTCATTGCCACTGGCAAGACGCTTCACCTTTATTCTGCACTGGACACGAATGAAGCGAAAATTTACATCAGAGCTTTTGAAGAAGAAACTGGGATAGATGTAAGATGGGTGCGAATGTCCGCTGGAGAAGTTTTAGTGCGGGTGAGGAGCGAGCGGAACAATCCTCAGGCAGCGCTCTGGTTTGGCGGGCCGTCCCCGGAATTCATAGCAGCGAAGCAGGACGGATTGCTCGCGCCTTACAAGCCGAACGTTGATTTTGAATTGCCGCTCAGTACATTCGACGAAGAATACTATTGGACTGGCTTCTATTTCGGCGCGCTCGGTTTCGCTTGCAACACTGAAATTATGAATCGAAAAGGACTTGCGCCGCCAACATCGTGGTATGATATGCTGAAGCCTGAATTTAAAGGCGAGATCGGAGTGGCTTATGCCTACACATCAGGCACGTCCTATACTATCCTTGCATCACTGGTACAGTTGATGGGCGAGGAAAAAGCGTTTGATTACATCGCAAACCTGAACAAGAACATCCACCACTACAACAAATCTGGTTCAGCTTGTGTGACACAGGTGGGGTTTGGCGAGATCGGAGTTGGAATCGCATTTTCGCATGACATAGTTAAAAAAGGACCGGACAAGGGGTTTCCTGTTGTACTGAGTTTCCCAAAGGAGGGGACGGGATACGAAATAGGCGCAATCGCCTTGATAAAAGATGGCCCAAATCAAGCTGAAGCCAAAACCTTCATCGACTGGATTCTCTCAGTCAAAGCACAAAATCTGATGCAACAATGGTTTAGAACCCCGCTACATCCAAGGGCAGAAATAGCTGAAGGGGCCATCACGGCTGATAAAGTGAATCTGATTGAGTTCGACGCAATCTGGGCGGGTAAAAACAAGCGCAGGCTCATTGAAAGGTGGCGGGAGATTACTGCGCAGTAAACCATTTTGGAGCGCAACGTTGCCTTCTGCAATGACTAAGTCATCGCACTCCAAAGCTGCCTTCTGCAATGACTAAGAGCGTGTGTGAGAAGTTCCTTGAATGCCCACGTAGGTTGGGTTGAACGAAAGTGAAACCCAACAGGTGAATAACTCCAAAGCTGCTTTCTGCAATGATTGGGTCATTGCACTCCAAAGTTGGAGGGATGGGAGGATGGAAGGAAAAAGAGAATTTTTGTATGAGTTCCTGTCGCATTTGGGTGTGACTGTGGGCTATCTGCTGTTTGTATCGTATTTTTGGGGCGATTTTTCTATTCCCTTTTGGATTGGCGGATTATTGGGGATGAATATTTTGGATGTTGACCACCTGTTGTACGTGTCTACGCATTTGGAAGAAGAAGCCTGCCAGAAGTTCATCAAACTATGGCGTGAAAGAAGATACAAAGAAGCAATCTTTCACATAGTCGGCTCGCATAAAAAATTTAACAGAAAGATTCTACACAATGCCATCTTTGCTACTGCTCTGGCAACTTTCGCCGTATTTTTGGCACTGATTTCACACGGTAGTTCGTTTCAAATAGGACTCATCTTGAGCATGTTCCTTCATCTGCTTAAAGACATCATCAGTGATATAAACAACATGGAACATCTGAAAGGATGGCTGTTCTGGTATATCAAAAAGCCGGTGAGCAACGGCATTTTGATAATCTACGTCAGTTTGTTGACGCTAATGTTTTTGTTTTCAACGTTTATGATTAGTACATAGAAACCGCAAAACAAACAGGAGTTAAGAAATGTTAATTTTGAAGTCAAGAAAAGCAATTAGTGATTTAAAAATGCTATGGGGGGAACCGTCCGTTTTAATAACGATAATTTTGATTAGCGTATTACTCATCTTGTTTGTGTTATTCCCGCTGTTTTGTGTTTTCAAAAGCTCTTTCATCGTGCAGGAAGCGGGAACATCTACCGCAACTTTAAAATATTTTGTAGAGTTGCTATCGAAATCGTACAATCGCCAGCCACTCTACAATAGCATCATTTTAGGTTTGTGCGTAGCCGTCATTGGCACGTTCATCGGTTTTATATTCGCTTACGCAGTTACGAAGACCAATATTCCGTTTAAAAGGTTTTTTCAAGCAGCAGCGACTTTGCCGATAATTTCGCCGCCCTTCGTAATTGCGCTGTCAGCGATACTTTTGTTCGGACGAAACGGTTTGGTTACCCGCAAGATATTCCTTGACGCATTGGGAATCAACTTGTATTCGGCCGGCTTCGACATCTATGGTTTGACGGGGTTAGTAATCGTAGAGACGTTAGCATATTTTCCCACAGCCTTTTTGCTGTTGGTCGGAGTGTTGTCATCAATTGACCCAGCGTTAGAAAACGCCGCTCATTCACTCGGTGCGTCAAGAGGCAAATCGCTCAGAAGCGTTACCTTGCCGCTTGCGTTGCCTGGGATAGCGGGTTCCATGTTACTGTTGTTCATCGAATCTATGGCAGATTTCGGAAACCCTTTGATTTTATCGGGGCGATTCAACGTCCTATCAGTACAGGCTTACCTACAGATAACGGGAAACGACAATCTCCCCGGAGGTTCCGCACTTGCTATCGTTCTGCTCGTTCCATCCCTTGCTGCCTATTTTCTCCAGAATTATTTGCTCGAAAAGAGATTTCGCCAAAAGTCCTTTGTCACTCTCACGGGCAAAGCGTCTGGCATCAGAGTCAGAGGAGTTGAAAGGAACATCAAATACCCCGTTTTAGCTATCTGCTTGCTCACTGTAGTTTTCATCTTGCTGTTTTACGGATTGGTGTTAGTGGGTTCGTTTACGAAATTATGGGGTGTGGATTACTCTTTCACATTGCAAAATTACGTCGAGGCCTTCCGATTGGGCTGGGATTACATTCAAGATACCCTGTTGCTTGCCGCTATAGCAACGCCCTTCACAGGCCTGCTTGGAATGTTCATCGCCTACCTTGTAAAGAGAAAAAGATTTATTGGAAGCAGGCTGATGGATGTAACTTCTATGCTGACGTTTGCGGCTCCGGGTACGGTAGTGGGCATCGGCTATCTCCTTGCTTTTAACCAGACACATCTTCAAGGAACCGCAGCCATCATCATATTGTTGTTCATCTTCAGGAACATGCCGGTGGGAATTCGCTCCGCAGTTGCAGCACTTGAGCAGATAGATATGTCCATCGACGACGCTTCTACCGATTTGGGCGCAGGCAGTTTTACGACATTCAGAAGGGTTTTGCTGCCGCTGATAACGCCAGCCTTCTTTGCCGGTTTGGCTTACAGCTTCGTCCGTTGTATGACAGCCATCAGCGCGGTGATTTTTGTCGTATCGGTGAAATGGAAATTGATAACGATAGCCATTCTGGGGTTTGTCGAAAACAGCGACTTTTCTCAGGCGGCGGCGTTGTCTATTATCCTGATATTTTTCGTGATGGTGGCTTTGGGAATAATACAGATTGTTTTGAAATTGCTTTTCAAGAAGAACATAGCGGAATTTCTGAAGTAGAACATGCTGCCAGCTTGTTTTTACATCCTGCTTGCCAAGAAGTCAGCGTCATGTTCTACAAAATCTCGAACAAAATAAAGGAGGAGTTCAAATGTTTTCGAACAAATCATTTCCTGTTCAAAAAAGAATGTTTAGCTTGAGCATTATTCTGGTGACCATTCTGATCTGTTGGTCCATTGTTGCAATCGCTCAGACCGAACAGATAGAGGAATCACCGGTTCAGGAGCAAAATTTACACGCATGGAAGCTACTCTAAAAGGAGGTATTTCCAATGAAACCGTTTGTAAAATTTCTATTAGGAGTATTAGCTATTGTTTTCCTCACCGGCTGTGGGGAAGATGACACCACAGGGCCACAAACCACCAAGTTTGGGCCTGGGGTTTTAGTGACTACAATCTCATTACCGTATGAACCTGAAAAACACGAAGGAACGGCTGTGATAACACCTAATGGCAGATTCCTCTATGTGATGAATCACGCCAGCAACGCTGTTTCGGTGATAGACACATCATCAAACGAGGTAGTCAAAACAATCACTCTTGCTGGGCGTAAACCTATACTCAAGAACCTGTCGGGTGCTATAGCTACGACACCCGATAGCAGGTATGTTTATGCCAGCATTAACAACAACAACACTATCTCCGTCATAGACACATCACGTAATGAGGTTGTGAAAGCAATTACTGGACCAGGATGGGCTTGGGGAATATCAGTAACGCCTGATGGTAGATTTGCATATGTAGCAGGCGGTAAAGCTATCTCCGTAATAGATACCTCATCCAATGAAGTAGTCCAGACTATCCCTGTGGAAAAAGGAACTACCATAGCTATAATAATAACACCCGATGGTAGGTATGCTTATACAGTACCCTATGTTAATAGCGATACAGTTTACATAATCGACATATCATCTAATAGGGTAGTCAAGACAATTTCTTTCGAATTGTTTGTTCCAGCAGTAACACCTGATAGCAAATATGTTTATCTGGCTGTATTTGGGAACGGCCCTGTTTCGGTAATAGATACGTCATCTAACGAGATAATAAAGACAATATCTGTGGATGGTATGTTTCCAGCAGTAACACCTGACAGCAAATATGTTTATATAACGGTTCCTCGTGATGATACTGTTTCAGTGATAGACACATCATCTAACGAGATAATAAAGGCAATATCTGTGGGGAAAGAGCCATATGTATCAGCAGTAACACCTGACAACAGATTTGTCTATGTAGCGAACTGGGGCGACGGTACTGTCTCGGTAATAGATACATCATCTAACAAGGTAATCAAAACAATCACCATAGGATACGACCTTAATGGGATATTAATAACACCTGATGGCAGATTTGTTTATGTGTTTAGTAATTATGTGACTACCATTTCAGTAATAGATAGGCTGCTTAACGAAGAACAATAAGCAGTAGGATTAGGCACAAATAAACAGCATTGAGGTTGAAATACTATTCAAGTTTTGCGCTTGTGAACAAAGTAGAACATGCTGCCAGCTTGTTCCTGTAGTGCAACATCCTGCTTGCGAACAAGCCAGCGGTATGCTCTACCTTGACTTTGGTAGACAGATTCGCATCCATGCCGCGAAAGATGCTTGAAACCATAAAGGCAGAAACAGTCATGAATATCTGGTGGTGAAAGTTATGAAATCGAAAAAATTTAAGTCAATATTGATGCAAGAAATCCAAAACTGGGTTGAAGAGGGCGTCATTACGCCCCAGCAGCAAAAGACTTTAGAAGAGCGATACGAGTCAGGAGTCGTCTTAGAAGACAGTTCATCAAAAATAATCAAAATTATCGTAACCATAGGGAGTTTGCTATTGGGAATAGGTGTGATTCTGTATTTCGCAGCCAATTGGCAGGCAATCCCGAAAGTTGGGAAATTGCTCATCATTTTCAGCGCAATTGGTGCCAGTTATGCCGCAGGATACATCCTTCAATTTGTGAAAGGGAACTACCCTAAGACAGGAAACGCTTTAATTTTCTTAGGGTGCATCCTGTACGGTTCTGGCATAGCCTTGGTGGCTCAGATTTACCATATAAACGTCCATTATCCCAATGGCATTCTGCTATGGTTAGTGGGTGTCATACCGTTAGCTTACGCTGTTAGGTCGCGCCCTATCCTGTGGGCAGCACTCGTAGGCTTTCTGGTATGGGCAGGCACAGAATTGTCCCTCCGAATTCCCTGGTTCCGGGAGGAATGGCTCTTTGCACTCTATTTTATCATTGGACTGTTCCTCCACGGGTTCGGCCAATTACACGAACGCTTTTCAAAAACCGTCCTTTATGCGGAGGTTTACAAAATAGTCGGATATTGTCTTGTCATCCCGGTTACCTTTATCTTTTCCTTTGGAGGTATGGAAAACCTTCCGTGGGAAAGCTCACTCATTCTCTTAGTAATTGGCGGCGTATTGGGCTTTCTCATAGCGCAAGCCTTGTGGGTAAAGCTAAAGGAAGGAACGCTTCATTACGAACTTCTCATACTCGGTGCCATTTTATTGTGTTCCTTCGTATTCTTCGCAGAATCGGATGTATTCAGAGTGATTTTCTTCAATCTGCTCTTATTTGGAGAGTGCTTGGGAATCGTCGTCTATGGGCTGTATACGAGAAAGGGATATTTGGTTACCATAGGATTAGTGTTTATCGGGTTTCAATTGATAGCCCGGTATTTTGAAATGTTTTGGAAACTAATGCCACGCGGTATCTTCTTTATGGTAGGCGGGGTGTTGCTGCTGGTATTGGGCATCTACCTTGAAAAAAGACGTAGAATTTTAATGAATCGAATAAGGGGGGGGGGAAATTGAAACACAAGGTGATTTATTCCATTATAATCGGATTTCAGTTACTTGCCTTACTCGCATTGGTCATTTCTCGGGAATATACCTTACGCAGGGGGCAGGTAGTTACTTTGGAAGTGCTTCCAATTGACCCGAGGAGTCTGATGAGGGGGGATTATCTTATAATAAACTATAAGATTTCAACCATTGAAAAGTATAAGTTAGTAACGGACGGCACGGATGTCCGAAAAGGCGACAGGATTTATGTTACCCTTGAAAAGAGAGGGGAATTTTGGGAGGCTGTAAACGGTTTCAGATACAGAAACCGCATTCCATCCGGAGTGGTAGCGTTAAAAGGCAGGATAAAAAGTATCATGAAGGATAGGATTGGGATTGATTACGGAATAGAAAGCTATTTCATTCCCGAAGGGTACCGTCTCCCCAGAGGGAAAATTAGCGCTGAAGTCGCCGTGAATGGTTCTTATCAGGGCGTTATCAAGAATATTTTAGTCGATGGAAAGGTTATAGACTTGAGTAGGTAAGCCGGGATGCGGAATACGGAACTGGAATATACCAAAAGTGAAAAGGAGGAATCCGTCATGGCAGATGCTCAAACACATCTCAATTCGGGAGTTACCTACAGAAAACAAGGTAAAATCGAAGATGCAATTGCTGAATATAAAACCGCCATCAGCATCAATCCTAACTATGCATTAGCGCATTACAATCTGGGGAATGTTTACAGAGAACAGGGCGAACTTGATGAAGCGATTGCTGAATATAAAGTTGCCATCAGCATCAATCCTAACTACGCAAGCGCGCATAACAATCTGGGAATTGCCGACAAAAGGCAAGGCAAACTTGACGAAGCAATCGCTGAGTGGAAAATCGCCATCAGCATCAATCCCAATCACGCAAATGCACATTGCAATTTGGGAGACGCATATCGGCACAAGGGGATGTTGCACGATGCTATCGCAGCATACAAGGAAGCTATTCGCTCGAATCCTAATCATGCAAATGCCCATCATTTTTTGGGGCATGCGTATTTCGATAAAGATATGTTCGACGAAGCCATCGGGGAGTGGAAGAGAACCATTGAGCTTACCCCCGATGACGCAAGACTTTACAAGGACCTGCGGAGTGCATACTTCAAAGCGGGAAAATTAGATGAACTCATAGAGGAAACAGAGCAAAAACTCAAGGTGGACGCAAACGACGCGCGCGGATATTATCTTTTGGCTTTAGCTTTGGCGGAGAAATGGGAATTTGAACAAGCAATTGATAGCTTTCGGAAAGCCATCAAGCTCAACCCATCTTACGAAGCGGCCCACGATGACTACATCGAACTGATGAAGAGTCGCGGACGACATGCTGAAGCGCGTGCAGAATACGAAAGGAGGAATCAAGCCCAACCGGATAACAAGCTGTGGAACAAACTGCTTGAAAGCATACCTGCAACTCAAGAACGGTTTATCTCTGTGTGCGGATTTTGCGTTGGGCGAGGAATTTTCATAATCACCTATCTCCAGTTTGTTTTGTTGGCGGGGGCAGCGGATAGCATCGCATCCTTTGCGAGCAGAATATCATTTCCCCCTTTGGCGCTGGTGGTTTACGTTACTATTATCAGCGCGATTCAAACGCCCATCTCCGGTTTGTTGTTCGGTAGGATGGCCGGCATGATGGCTAATAAGATTGCAGGCAAGGAACTGAGGTCAACAAAGCTCGTGGGGCTTGCTTCCGGGCTGCTCCTCAATTTCGTAATATCACTGAAATTTGTGCCAATCGCCGTTTTCGTATATGCCGCGATGCAGAGATTCCACACCAACTGGTGGGTACCAATAGCGGTACTGAGTGTGTTCTTTAGCATTTTCTGCCGTGAATTTGTGAACTATTGGCGAAGCCCAAAAGAGAAACCGCTGGAAAATCCAACGTTGACCGAACGCTTGGAAGAACTCATCAAACGAAACAATGTAAAAGTGAGGTGCATCCGCCAGATAGATTTGGCAGATAACCCATTGATGGATAAATTTGCAGGAGTGTCAGGGGTGCTGTTTCCAAAGCGAATTCAGATTAGCAGCGCCATGCTGCAGAGACTCTCTATTTCCGAGATAGAGGCTGTATTTGCCCATGAATTGGGGCATATCAAGATGCGTGCGATGCAAAAGGAATCTCTTCTGCAATCCATCCTGATATTTTTCCGACTCTATCTGGCGAACCTCATCTATAGCGTAACCCTTCCCGTCTATGGGTTTTTGAACCCTGAACAGATTGCAGCGTTTCCCCTGTTAGCATTTTGGTGGATGGTTCTGGGGTTACCCGTTAGGATTATTCGAAGTTCGGCTTCGCGATACTTTGAAAAAAAAGCTGACCGGTTTGCATTATCGCAAGTTGGTGAATCAGCCTTTACATCAGCGTTCAGCAAGATACTGCATTTGCGGGAAAAGCAAGCCATGTCATCCGTCGTCGATATAGTATGTTACAAACATCCATGCCGCAAAAAACGTCTGCCGATATCAGAGTAACAATGAGAAGCATTTCCTGATTTTCCAATCTTTGTATTGTCAAGGAAAATTAAAATGTACACCAAACAATCTTTAACCAAAGTTTTTTTGATTGCCATTGCAGCATTTGTCTTTTGGGGAGGGACGGCTGAAGCAAAGAATGGCTCGCCCAAACAGGCAGGCGCCTTTGGTTGGAAGTCGTCACCACTTATTCCCACATCAACCGTGGATATTCGAGAGCGACATCGCCGGTTTAGCGTAAGTGTTGTTCAGTGCAGCAATTTAGGGGAGAGTTTAAAGCCAGTCGGTTCATTCAATCCTAATGGTGCTGAAAAACATACCGCATCGATAATTGCCTATTTCAAAGTTAGCAGGGATAGAAAAGTTTCTGGAGAAGCTTTTGAAAGTGCCGGCTGTGGCTTGCCAACGAGTAAATTCCTTGCTGGTTCATTAGCAGGTCTTTTAGGGGGTGTCATTGGCTGGAAAATTGTTTCTGTAGTTGACCCCTGTCGCAGTTATGTCCGCGACATCGCATCTAATAAACGTTTCTGCGCTCGTCCCTCAACGGGACCGGTTTTGGGCCTCTTAGGGGGCAGCATCATTGGAACTGCCTCGGGAGTCTATTTGTATGGGCGCTCTTCAGGCGAGACAGGTTCTCATTGGGCGACTCTTATAGGAAGCGCTCTGGGAGAAGCTATTTTTCTATTAGAGATGTATGTACTAGATGAGATGGGCATTTTATCAAAGATGGACGTTTTAGGTAGTTTTGTTGTTGGCCCCTCTTTCCTCCTTTTGCCCGCAGCAGGCGCGACAATTGGTTTTAATCTGACAAAAGGGAAAGAACAAAAAGATTCGGCTGCTATCACAATAGAAAATGATAATATCCGGCTAGCTGCTCCTGGTATACAACTGCAAACTACTCAGCTACCAAACGGGCTCATCGAAACAAATCGAATTGTCCGTTTGGTGAATGTGAGATTTTGACATGAACTAATCCGGGTGGGATTTCATTCATATTCCACCAGGATGTCCAAACGGCGATTTGACCAACCGTCTTATGTGGCGATGAACACAATTACAATCGGACGCGCATTGACTCCACGATTCATCCCGATTACCAGTTTCCTGTATGGCAAATTATTAGCGGAGGGTGCGGCGCACCATACTATATTCAGGATAAATCAGTCCCGTGGGCGAAAAAGGTCGAATCTTTTGCATCATCAAAACATGTCTTTTCACGGTCAATGGCGAGAAGGTCAGCTTGACGGTCTATAGTGATACAGGGCACATTCTCGACCGCGTGGAAGATTTGACCTTTATAAAATAGAAACGACTTACTCAGTATAGAAAAGCAAGGATTATGAGATAACTTAAATACAAGGAGCAAGACAATGAGTGATAAAAACGTTAGCACAACTTTAATAACTATTTTCATATTCTGCGCGTTGTGTCTTCAAACAAGCGTAGTTTCGGCTGAAAAGGACTCAGCCGAGAAACTTTACGAATCTGCTTTCAAGTCCATAGTAGAAGGCGATTACGGCAAAGCATACGATAAGCTCGACGAAATAATCGCCAAATACCCGGGCACTGCTTACGCCCGACTTGCTGAAAATCGGAAGCAACGATTGGAAAAATTGAATCTGCCGAGCATAAGACGCAAAAAGATTGACCAGAGCGGCAGAGTAGAATCCGTGGTTTTCAGCACATTATATTCGACATGGTTGGGTATCGGAACTCCGATATTATTGAGTTCAGGGCACTCAGAAAACCCGGAAAAAGTTGTAGCCGCGGGCATGATGATAGGTGCTCCGGTGGGGCTTTTTACCTCTCTAAAACTGACTCAAAACGCTAAGTTGACTAAGGGACAAGCTGCTCTGATAAACTTCAGCGGATATTGGGGGACGTGGCAGGGACTCGGTTGGGCTATAGTGCTGGACGACAATGACGACGAAAAACCCTTAGTTGGTGGCGCAATGGCAGGCGGACTTTTAGGCCTTTTGACCACATCCGCGCTCACAAGGCGAATTGACCTGAGTTTGGGCGATGCTGGCATAATCAATTACGGTGGGCTTTGGGGTACCTGGCTATCCCTTTGCACGGGCATCGTAGCCGATGTTAACGACGATGAAGAACTCTTAGCTTTGGTACTGGTAGGAGGCAATTTGGGTGCGGCGGCGATGGCAGCGCTTTCCCCGAAAATTGACATCAGTTTAGCACGAGCAAGTTTGATTAACTTGAGCGGCATCGTCGGAACTATCGTCGCCGGCGGGTTGCTAATAATAATGGAACCTGACGATGAAGAGAGCGCTTTTGCCGTCCTTACGGCAGGGGGAATCCTTGGGCTTGCCGCAGGCGGCTTTAGCACTGCGAATTTCGACGCCAAACGCGCTTCTCAAAAATCAAATCAAGCAGAGCTAAACCGGAGCACAAATACCGTGTCTTTAGGCAACTGCAACAGCATCGTATCTTTAGATATGGGCAATCAGCGCCATCCTGTAAGAACGAATCCCTGTGCGTTAAAAATTACTTCTAAAGGGGTGCGGGCAAATCTACTCAGCATCCAATTTTAGCAAAGTAGAACATGCTGCCAGCTTGTTCGGTTGATTGTTGCAAAAATACACTCCGTTGATTTTTGCACTCCTTAATGAAACCCTATATGAATTTAAAAATGAACCAGTAGAGCATGCTATTAGCTTGCTTTGAAGGAGGAAAATCATGTATTTTCGATTCATCAATACCATCATAGTAATATCTCTTTGTCTGATATTTTTCTCA